>NZ_JBVIRY010000121.1:0-1030 GCF_055575795.1 Kitasatospora sp. NPDC034023 | reverse complement strand
CTGAGGACAAGCCCTCGGCCTATTAGTACCGGTCAACTCCACCCCTCACAGGGCTTCCATATCCGGCCTATCAACCCAGTCGTCTACTGGGAGCCTTACCCTCTCAAGGAGGTGGGAGTGCTCATCTCGAAGCAGGCTTCCCGCTTAGATGCTTTCAGCGGTTATCCCTCCCGAACGTAGCCAACCAGCCATGCCCTTGGCAGGACAACTGGCACACCAGAGGTTCGTCCGTCCCGGTCCTCTCGTACTAGGGACAGCCCTTCTCAACACTCCTACGCGCACAGCGGATAGGGACCGAACTGTCTCACGACGTTCTAAACCCAGCTCGCGTACCGCTTTAATGGGCGAACAGCCCAACCCTTGGGACCTACTCCAGCCCCAGGATGCGACGAGCCGACATCGAGGTGCCAAACCATCCCGTCGATATGGACTCTTGGGGAAGATCAGCCTGTTATCCCCGGGGTACCTTTTATCCGTTGAGCGACGGCGCTTCCACAAGCCACCGCCGGATCACTAGTCCCTACTTTCGTACCTGCTCGACCCGTCAGTCTCACAGTCAAGCTCCCTTGTGCACTTACACTCAACACCTGATTGCCAACCAGGCTGAGGGAACCTTTGGGCGCCTCCGTTACTCTTTAGGAGGCAACCGCCCCAGTTAAACTACCCACCAGACACTGTCCCTGATCCGGATCACGGACCCAGGTTAGACATCCAGCACGACCAGAGTGGTATTTCAACGGCGACTCCACAACAACTGGCGTTGCTGCTTCAAAGTCTCCCACCTATCCTACACAAGCCGAACCGAACACCAATATCAAGCTATAGTAAAGGTCCCGGGGTCTTTCCGTCCTGCTGCGCGAAACGAGCATCTTTACTCGTAATGCAATTTCACCGGGCCTATGGTTGAGACAGTCGAGAAGTCGTTACGCCATTCGTGCAGGTCGGAACTTACCCGACAAGGAATTTCGCTACCTTAGGATGGTTATAGTTACCACCGCCGTTTACTGGCGCTTAAGTTCTCAGCTTCGCC
>NZ_JBVIRY010000120.1:0-1175 GCF_055575795.1 Kitasatospora sp. NPDC034023 | reverse complement strand
TACTGACCTTGGCGCTTCAAGGTGATTGGCCTGTTTGTGTAGCTGACTGGCAGTCATTTGCGCGCTATGCCGTTGGTATGCGCTATGCGGATGGGGGCGGGCTGACGGCGAAGGCACGTCAGCGTCGTGAGACGGTGCGGCTGGAGGCCGCTGCGTTGTTCGACGAAGGCGTCCCGCCGAAGGTGGTTGCCCGCAGGTTGCGGGTGACCGCGAAATCGGCCTACCAGTGGCACCAGGCCTGGCGGGAGGACGGGGCCGGCGCGCTGGCCTCACGGGGACCGGGCGGGCAGCGATGCAAGCTCTCGGCGCGATGTCAGGAGAAACTGGCCGAGTACCTCGAGCAAGGGCCGGCCGCCCACGGCTGGGACCAGGACCAGGTGTGGACCGGCACGCGGGTGGCGACCCTGATCGGCCGGAAGTTCCACGTGTCCTACAGCGTCTCGGGGGCCACCCGCCTGATGCACCGTCTCGGCTTCACCCCGCAGGTCCCCGCGCGGCGAGCCGCCGAACGCGACGAGCAGGCGGTGTCCGCGTGGAAGGAGGTGACCTGGGCGGAGGTAAAAGCGCCCGGGCGGCCTGCGACGGATGGCTCTGCTTCGAGGACGAAGCCGGGTTCACCCGCAGACCGCCCAAGGGACGCACGTGGGGACGGCGCGGCATCACCCCGGTCGTGAAGGTCTGCGGCCGGGGCTCGGGGAGAGTCTCGGCGGCCGGGCTGATCGCGATGCGACCGGGCTCGCGGACCCGACTGTGCCACCGGCTGCGACGCCATACCGGCCGCAAGGGCGAGCGCCGCAGCCTGTCCGAGCGCGACTACATCGGCCTGATAGACGGAATCCACCAACTGGTAAAAGCGCCGATCGTGCTGGTCTGGGACCGGCTCAACACCCACGTCTCCCATGCCATGCGCGACCTGATCGACGCGCGGGAATGGCTGACGGTGTTCATCCTGCCCGCCTACGCGCCCGAGCTGAACGCGGTCGAGTACCTGTGGGCCCACGTCAAACGCAGCCTCGCGAACCTCGCCAACGTCGCACTCGACCGACTCGAAGCCCTCGTCCACAACCGTCTCAAGCGACTGCAGTACCGCTCCGACATCCTCGACGGCTTCCTCACCGGAACCGGACTCTCCCTCGACCTCCCACCGCCATCACCTTGAAGCGCCAAGGTCAGTA
>NZ_JBVIRY010000119.1:0-1176 GCF_055575795.1 Kitasatospora sp. NPDC034023 | reverse complement strand
TACTGACATCTGCTCTTTGGGGTGATGGATCTGCCGTTTTACTGACGGATGGTCACCTGCCGCTGTAGACCGTCTCGCATGCGATATGCGGATGGGGGCGGGCTGACGGCGAAGGCACGACAGCGCCGTGAGGCCGTGCGCTTGGAGGCTGCCGCGCTGTTCGGCGAAGGAGTCAAGCCTCCGGAGGTCGCCCGGCAGTTGCGGGTGAGCTGCAAGTCGGTCTACCAGTGGCACCAGGCCTGGAAGCAGGGTGGTGCGGCGGCGCTGGGCTCGCGCGGGCCGCACGGGCAGCGGTGCAAGCTGTCCGTGCGGTGCCAGGAGAAACTGGCCGCCTACCTCGACCAGGGACCGGCCGCCCACGGCTGGGACGAGGACCAGGTGTGGACGGGTGCGCGGGTGGCCACACTGATCGGCCGGAAGTTCCACGTCTCCTACAGCGTCTCGGGCGCCACCCGGCTGATGCGCCGGCTCGGTTTCACGCCGCAGATACCCGCGAGGCGGTCCGCGGAGCGTGACGAGCAGGCCGTTACAGCGTGGAAGGAGGCGACTTGGGCGGAGGTAAAAGCACCAGGGCGGCCTGCGGCGGATGGGTCTGCTTCGAGGACGAGGCCGGCTTCACGCGCAGGCCGCCCCGTGGACGCACCTGGGGGCGGCGGGGCGTCACCCCGGTCGTGAAGGTCTCCGGCAGCCGCTCCGGTCGGGTCTCGGTCGCGGGGCTGATCGCCGTGCGGCCCGGCTCCCGGACCAGACTGTCCCATCGCATCCGGCGGCACACCGGTCGCAAGGGTGAGCGACGGAGCCTGTCCGAGCGCGACTACATCGGCCTGATCGACGGTATCCACCACCTGGTGAAGGCGCCGATCGTGCTGGTCTGGGACCGCCTGAACACTCATGTCTCCTACGCCATGCGGGACTTGATCGGCGCGCGGGACTGGCTGACGGTGTTCATCCTGCCCGCTTACGCGCCGGACCTGAACCCCGTGGAGTGGCTCTGGGCGCACGTCAAGCGCAGCCTGGCCAACCTGTCCTCGGTCGCCGTCGACCGCCTCGAAGCCCTCGTCCGCAACCGGCTCAAACGACTCCAGTACCGCCCCGACATCCTCGACGGATTCCTCGCCGGGACCGGCCTCTCCCTCGACCTCCCGCCGCCATCACCCTGAAGCGCCAATTTCAGTA
>NZ_JBVIRY010000118.1:0-1296 GCF_055575795.1 Kitasatospora sp. NPDC034023 | reverse complement strand
TAGACGGGCTGACGCAGCGCTACCAGCGCCGCACGCCAGCCCTGCAGAAGGTGGTCGACGCGGTCGCCGTGGCCCTGGCCGGGTCGGCCGGGGCCCGGCTGCTGGGCGTGCTGCACCACGCGCTGTCCTGGGCGAGCGTGCTGAACTGTCTGATGCGCATCCCCCTGCCGGCCAGGGCCGTCCCGCGGGTACTGGGGATCGACGAGTTCGCCCTGCGCAGAGGCCACCGCTACGCCACGATCCTGATCGACGCCGTGACAGGTGAGCGGATCGAGGTGCTGGCGGACCGGAAGATGGAGACGGTCACCGCCTGGATGAAGGACCACCCCGGCATATCGGTCGTCTGCCGGGACGGGGCCGGGGGCTTCGCGCAGGCCACCACGGACGCCGACCCCGCGATCGCGCAGGTCTGCGACCGCTGGCACCTGTGGCATGGCCTGGCCGAGGCCGCGACCAACGAGATCAGGGCCCACAGCGCCTGCTGGGCCAAGGCCGGCCCGCCTCTACAGGAGGGCACCCGCGCCGCGACCACCCGCGAGCGGTGGCAGCAGGTCCACCAGCTCCTCGATGCCGGGGTCGGCCTGCTGGAATGCTCCCGCCGCCTGGGCCTCGCCCTGAACACAGTGAAACGCTACGCCCGTCACACCGAGCCGGAACGCATGGTGACGGCGCCCCTCTACCGGCCCACCCTGGTCGATCCCTACCGCGACCACCTGCGCCGACGCCGCGCCGAGGACCCCGCGGTGCCCGTCACCCACCTCCTGGCCGAGATCAAGGAACTGGGCTACAGCGGCAGTGCGAACCTCCTGGTCCGGTACATCAACCAGGGACGGGTCGAGGCCGACCACGCCAGCCTTTCCCCGCGCAGGGTGGCCCGCCTCCTGCTCACCGACCCCGACCACCTGCACGAAGAGCAGCTCGTGCTGCGCGACCAGCTCGCCGGGGCCTGCCCGGAGATGACGGCTCTGGCCGCCGTGACGACCGGCTTCGCCGCCCTGCTCACCCCGGCACCGGCCAACGCCGACGCGCTGACCGGCTGGATCGCCCAGGTCCGAGCCGCGGCCCTGCCCTTCCTGCACGCCTACGCTACCGGCCTCGAACGCGACCGCACGGCCGTCGAACACGCCCTCACCCTGCCCTGGCACAACGGCCGCACCGAAGGCGTCAACAACAAGATCAAGCTGCTCAAGAGGCAGACCTATGGCCGCGCCGGATACCGCCTCCTACGCCAGCGCATCCTGCTCAGCTGACACACACTCAGAAACGATCACAGGCTACGAAAATCTTGTATGAGCC
>NZ_JBVIRY010000117.1:0-1328 GCF_055575795.1 Kitasatospora sp. NPDC034023 | reverse complement strand
CGGATGCTGTTGGTTAATCGGTGAGGGCCTGCGTGACGTCGGCCTGTACGACCCCGTTGGGGTTGTGCAGGCCGTTGTCGTGTTCAGGGGTGGGGTCCGGTGTCGTTGCGTGGGGTGGAGCTGGCGGAGATTCCGCTGGAGACGGTGCGGGTGGCTCGCGCGGTGTTCCCGAAGGGCTGTCTGGCGATGCGGGTGCGGGACAGACTCGGGCCGGTCTTCGTCGATGCCCAGTTCGAGGGGCTGTTCCCAGTACGGGGGCGCCCTGCGCTGTCGCCGGCCCGGCTGGCGCTGGTATCGGTGTTGCAGTTCGCGGAAGGACTGACCGACCGGCAGGCCGCGCACGCGGTCCGCTCGCGTCTGGACTGGAAGTACGCCCTCTCGCTGGAGCTGACCGATACCGGGTTCGACTTCTCCGTGCTCAGCGAGTTCCGTGACCGGCTGGTCGACGGCGACGCGGGCTGGGTGGTGTTCGACGCGGTGCTGAAGGCTGCGGGGGAAGCCGGGCTGGTCAAGCCGGGCAGACGACAGCGCACGGATGCCACTCACGTACTGGCCGCGACCAAGGACCTGAACCGGCTGGAGTTCGTGGCCGAGACACTGCGGGCCGCGCTCAACGAGGTCGCCGAGGCGGCGGGTGACTGGCTGGCGGCGGTGGCGGCGCCGGAGTGGTTCGACCGCTACTCGGCCCGGCCGGATGACACCCGGTTCCCGTCCCGATGGGCGGCCCGGGTGGAACACGCGGACCAGTGCGGGGCAGACGGGACGGTCCTGCTGGAGGCCGTTTGGGCGGCCTCGGCCCCGCCGGGACTCAGGTGCCTGCCCGCGGTGGAGTTCCTGCGGCAGACATGGGTGCAGCAGTTCCACCGCGTCAACGATGTTCCGCGCTGGCGGGACAAGCAGGATCTCCCGCCGGGCCTGATCCGCTTACGGACGCCCTACGAGCCCGAGGCCCGCACGGGATCGAAGCGAGACCTGGGATGGTCCGGCTACAAGGTTCACCTCAGTGAGACCTGTGAGCCCGACGCCCCGCACCTGATCACCCACGTCCACACCACCCCGGCGTCGGTCAACGACGTCGTCGTCCTGGAGGACATCCACACCGCCCTGGCCGAACGGGGGCTCCTGCCGGACGAGCATCTGCTGGATGCCGGATACGTCGACGCCGAGCAGATCCACCGCGCCCGCCGCGATCACGGCATCGACCTCGTCGGACCGATCGGGAAGATCACCAACCGGGCACAGGCCACCGGCGACTTCTTCGACAGCACCCGCTTCACCGTCGACTGGGACCAACGCCAGGCGGTCTGTCCCGGCGGCCGGACCAGTGT
>NZ_JBVIRY010000116.1:0-1341 GCF_055575795.1 Kitasatospora sp. NPDC034023 | reverse complement strand
CAGGGCTGATGCGTTCTCAGCTGGCGGGATGGACCGATTCGTCGGCTCTGGTGCCTGATGGGTGGTTTGCCGGAGTGGAAGCAAGAGACGCGACGCCAGATGATCAAGGCTTCTGAGACCGAAGATCGTCCTGGAGTCGCGTCCGCGTGTCATCCTCCCTGATCACCGTCCTCGCGCGCCACTGCGAGGGCGGCAACGCCCCCTGCCCGTCTGTCGAACCGCACGAGCTGGCCTCGCTGTCCGAGGTGCTGGCCGCCGTGCCCGATCCGCGTCGGGTGCGCGGGCGCCGCTACCGCATCGGCGTGCTGCTGGCACTGTGCCTGACGGCCGTGCTCGGCGGGGCCCGCTCCCTGGCGCAGATCGCCCGGTACGCCCACGACGCCGACCCGCACGTCCGTGCCGGGCTCGGCCTCACCCGTGCGGTGCCCGACGCCTCCACGCTCGGCCGACTGCTGGCCCGCATCGACGGCGACGCGCTGGACGACGCCGTCGGCGCCTGGCTCGCCCGCCATGCCGCCGATCCCGTCAAGGAGGACGAAGCCCTGGTCGGCCTCGCCGTGGACGGCAAGGCGGTGCGCGGCTCACGCACCAACAGCAGGACAGCTGTCCACCTGCTGGCCGCCGCCCTGCACGGCAGCCAGACCGTCATCGCCCAGCGCCAAGTGGCGGCCAAAAGCAACGAGATCCCGGCCCTGGCCCCGTTGCTGGCCCGCTTCGACCTGCACGGCGTGGTCGTCACCGCCGACGCGATGCACACCCAGCGCAAGACCGCGAAGAAGATCACCGCGGCTGGCGGGCACTACCTCTTGGTCGTCAAGAGGAACCAGAAGAAGCTGCGCCGGCAACTGCGCCGCCTGCCCTGGCAGCAGATGCCGCTGCTGGACCGCACCCGCACCACCGGGCACGGACGCCGAGAGGTCCGACGCCTGAAGGTGTGCACCGTCGAAGCCGGGCTGCTGTTCCCGCATGCCGTCCAGGCCATCGAGATCAAGCGACGCCGCGTCAGCACCAAGACCGGCAAGGTCCAGACGAAGACGGTCTACGCCGTCACCAGCCTCACCCCCTGCCAGGCCGACCCCGCCCGCCTGGCCGAACTCGTCCAGGGCCACTGGTCCGTGGAAGCACTGCACCATGTGCGAGACGTGACCTTCGCCGAAGACGCCTCCAGGGTCCGCACCGGCAGCGCGCCCCGCGCCATGGCCACACTGCGAAACCTCGCCATCGGCCTGATGCGCCAGGCCGGCTGGACCAACATCGCCGCCGCAGCCGACCACTACCGGTCACGCCCCGACCACGCCACCGCACTCCTCAAGATCACCTGCTGAGAACGCATCAGCCCTG
>NZ_JBVIRY010000115.1:0-1361 GCF_055575795.1 Kitasatospora sp. NPDC034023 | reverse complement strand
AGAGGACGTTAAGTCCGTTTCTGGTAGATGCCTCGTCCGGGTTGGGTGAGGAAGCCCTGGCGGGTGAGGCGTCCGAGGCGGGAGCGGGTGACATTCAGGGAGGGGTCGTCGGTGGGCCAGCTCAGGAGTTCGTGCAGTTCGCGGACGCGAAAGGGCTGGTCGGGGTGGTGGTTGAAGGTGTCCAGGACCTGCTGGTAGGCGCTAGCCGGTTCGTCGGGCTGGGGGTCGGTGCCGTCCGGCGTGATCTCCTGGACGATCTTCCGGGCCGTGGCCAGCTCGGCCAGGCGCCTCTCGGTCTCGGCCAGGGCGGTGGTGAGGTGCTCGATCTGCCGCCGCAGGTCGTCGGCCCGGGCCATGGCCTGTTCATGCCGGACCTGGACGTCCTTCAGGAGGTCGGCGACCTTCACGCGGCCACCTCGTAGGCGTCGCGCCAGGCCGGGGCGGGGGTGGTGAGGCGGCGGGCCATGTTTGCGGTGGACGCCCAGTAGACGCGGGAGGCGGCGTTGTCGGGCCGGTGGTCGTACTCGCGGGCCAGACGCCGGTGGAGCATCAACGTGCCATTGACCTGCTCGACCACCCACCGCTTCGGCTGCGGGATGAAGCCTTTGGCCTTGTCCTCGGGGTTGCGGCGGACGGTCTCGACGGTGATGCCGAGCAGGGTGCCGTGGATGACGGTCTCATCCTTGAAGCCCTGGTCGACCAAGGCCTTCTCCAGGCGATTGCCGCACCGCTCGGCGGCCTGGGTGAGCAGGGCGGTGCCGGCGGCGTTGTCGTGGGCGGAGGCCGCGAGGACGACGACCCCGATGATCAGGCCCAGCACGTCGACCACGAGCCCGCGCTTGCGGCCCGGCACCTTCTTGCCGGCGTCCAGTCCCGTCGTGGTCTTCGGAACCCCGGCCGCCGCACGGACGGACTGGGTGTCGATGATCACGAGGGACGGGTCCTCTAATCGCTTGGCTCTCTCCCGCACCTGGCAGCGCAGCAGCTCCTGTATTCGCTGGTCAAGGCTGTCCTGGCGCCACAGCGTGAAGTAGTAGAACACTGCCGACCACGGCGGCAGGTCGTGCGGGAGGTAACGCCACTGACAGCCCGTCCGGTTCTGGTAGAAGATCGCGTTCACAACCTCCCGCAGATCACAGGACCCGGGGTCCCCGGTCGCCGACCGGGCCACCCGCTCCCGCTTCCACGACTCGATCATCGGTCTGACCAGTTCCCACTGCTCGTCTGTCACGTCACTCGGATACGCCGGTCTCTCCATACGCCGCACAACATCACCTACCCCCCGGCCAACACGTCAGTTCATCGAACGATCACACGAACGAGCGATCCCCAACCGTGAGTAAAGGGACTTAACGTCCTCT
>NZ_JBVIRY010000114.1:0-1417 GCF_055575795.1 Kitasatospora sp. NPDC034023 | reverse complement strand
TGTTGAGGGTGTGTGACTGGTCGTTGTTTGAGAACTGCACAGTGGACGCGAGCATCTGTGGCCAAGTTTTTAAGGGCGCACGGTGGATGCCTTGGCACCAGGAACCGATGAAGGACGTGGGAGGCCACGATAGTCCCCGGGGAGCCGTCAACCAGGCTTTGATCCGGGGGTTTCCGAATGGGGAAACCCGGCAGTCGTCATGGGCTGTCACCCGCTGCTGAACACATAGGCAGTGTGGAGGGAACGCGGGGAAGTGAAACATCTCAGTACCCGCAGGAAGAGAAAACAACCGTGATTCCGGGAGTAGTGGCGAGCGAAACCGGATGAGGCTAAACCGGAATGGTGTGAGACCCGGCAGGGGTTGCCGTTTCGGGGTCGTGGGTTTTTTCTTGATCGGTCTGCCGGCCGGTCGGCGAGTCAGAAACCGTATGGATAGTCGAAGGACATGCGAAAGGTCCGGCGTAGAGGGTAAGACCCCCGTAGACGAAATCTGTACGGCTCGCTTGAAGAATACCCAAGTAGCACGGGGCCCGAGAAATCCCGTGTGAATCTGGCGGGACCACCCGCTAAGCCTAAATATTCCCTGGTGACCGATAGCGGATAGTACCGTGAGGGAATGGTGAAAAGTACCGCGGGAGCGGAGTGAAATAGTACCTGAAACCGTGTGCCTACAAGCCGTGGGAGCGTCGTTCGTCAGCTTGCTGGCGGGCCGTGACTGCGTGCCTTTTGAAGAATGAGCCTGCGAGTTTGCGGTGTGTAGCGAGGTTAACCCGTGTGGGGTAGCCGTAGCGAAAGCGAGTCCGAATAGGGCGTTTGAGTTGCATGCCCAAGACCCGAAGCGGAGTGATCTAGCCATGGGCAGGTTGAAGCGGAGGTAAGACTTCGTGGAGGACCGAACCCACCAGGGTTGAAAACCTGGGGGATGACCTGTGGTTAGGGGTGAAAGGCCAATCAAACTCCGTGATAGCTGGTTCTCCCCGAAATGCATTTAGGTGCAGCGTCACGTGTTTCTTGCCGGAGGTAGAGCACTGGATAGGCGATGGGCCTCACCGGGTTACTGACCTTAGCCAAACTCCGAATGCCGGTAAGTGAGAGCGTGGCAGTGAGACTGTGGGGGATAAGCTCCATGGTCGAGAGGGAAACAGCCCAGAACACCGACTAAGGTCCCTAAGCGTGTGCTAAGTGGGAAAGGATGTGGAGTCGCAGAGACAACCAGGAGGTTGGCTTAGAAGCAGCCACCCTTGAAAGAGTGCGTAATAGCTCACTGGTCAAGTGATTCCGCGCCGACAATGTAGCGGGGCTCAAGCACATCACCGAAGTCGTGTCATTGCAGCATGAAGGGCCAACGCCTGCTGTGATGGGTAGGGGAGCGTCGTGTGCCGGGTGAAGCGGCGGTGGAAACCAGTCGTGGACGGTA
>NZ_JBVIRY010000113.1:0-1418 GCF_055575795.1 Kitasatospora sp. NPDC034023 | reverse complement strand
GGATCTTCGGGACATGGCGACGACCTCCGTTTCACGCTGTGTGATGTCGAGTCGCACAACAGAGCCGGAGGTCGTCGGTGTCGATTGTGGTCCCTGAAGCCGTTCGTCGGCAGGCTCTTGCGGAACTGTCCTCCTTTCGAATGGACTTGTACGCCGCGATGCCCCGCCGCGCGGACGCACTGTTCGAGCTGTCGGATGCCCTGCTGTGTGCCGACGGGCCGGTCTGCGCCCTGGTCGAGCTGGCCCTGGCGCCCGAGCACCGGCGCTCGCACGGCTCCCTGTACGCCGCCCTGAACCGCGGGGACCTCGACGCGGACGGCCTTCGGCGCGCGATCGCGGCCCACAGCGTGCCCCTCGGCCCAGGCGGGCGGATCGTGCTCGCCGTCGACGTAACCGCCTGGCTGCGGCCGGACGCCAACCCGAGCAATGCCCGCTCCTTCTGCCACACCTACGGCCGGCGCGAGAACACGCACGAGATGGTGCCCGGCTGGCCCTACTCCTTCGTCGCCGCCCTGGAATCGGGCTCGACCTCGTGGACAGCCCAACTGGACGCCAAGCGCCTGGAACCCGGCGCGGACACAGCGGCCGTCACCGCCACCCAACTGCGAGAGGTCCTGCACGGAATCCTCGACGCCGGGCACTGGAAGGCCGGCGACCCGCCGGTGCTGATCGTGGCGGACACCGCTACGACGGCCCGCGCCTGGCCTACCTCCTACGGGACCTGCCCGTCCAGATCGTGGTGCGGATGCGCTCCGACCGCGTCTTCTTCAACCCCGTGCCCGACGACTACCGGGCGGGCCCCAAAGGCGGCCAACCCCGCAGTCACGGATCCCGGTTCACGTTGGCCGACCCCGCGACCTGGCGCGACCCCGACAGCGACAGCGAGCACACCACCCGCCGCTACGGCACCGCCCGCGTCCACGCCTGGCACCGCCTGCACCCCCGCATCTGGCGACGCTCAGCCTGGAGCGACCACCAGGGCCAACTCCCCATCATCGAGGGGACCCTGATCCGCCTCGACGTCGACCACCTGCCCTCCGGCGGCACCCCGAAGCCGGTCTGGCTGTGGTTCTCCGATCCCACACCACCCGACGCGGACACCGACACCGCCTGGCACGCGTTCCTGCGGCGCTTCGACCTGGAGCACACCTTCCGATTCCTCAAGCAGACCCTGGGCTGGACCCGCCCCCGCCTACGCGAACCGGTCGCGGCCGACCGCTGGACCCACCTGGTCCTGGCCGCCCACACCCAACTCCGCCTCGCCAGAGCGCTGTCCGCCGACCTCCGCCGACCCTGGGAACGACCCCAGCCCGTCGAGCGCCTCACCCCCGCCCGGGTCCGGCGCGGGTTCCGCAACATCCGCACGACCCTGCCCTGCCCAGCCGCTGTTGCGAGACCCTCCCGACCCGGACCCGGGC
>NZ_JBVIRY010000112.1:0-1418 GCF_055575795.1 Kitasatospora sp. NPDC034023 | reverse complement strand
CCCTCTCTGCCAGCCTTGGGTGAGACATCCCGCTTTGTCGGGTTAGCCTGAGAGGGCCCGAGTAGGAGTTCCACCCCTGATGACCAGCACCAATTCGTCCGCTGCCGACCCGGCGCCCAGGCCGAAGCGCCGCACGTTCAGCCCCGAGTACAAGCTGCGGATCGTGGCCGAGTACGACGCCGCGCCCGAGGGCGAGAAGGGCGCGGTCCTGCGCCGCGAGCGCCTGTACCACTCGCACGTCACCGAGTGGCGGGCCGCGCGCGATGCCGGGGCCCTGGAGAACCTGGCCGACCGCCGCACGAGCCCGGCCCGCACGAAGAAGTCCGCCGCCGAGGTCGAGAACGAGAAACTGCGTCGGCAGGTGGAACGGCTGGAGAAGGAACTGGCCCGGAACAAGGCCGCACTGGAGGTCCTGGGAAAAGCGTCGGCGCTCTTGGAAATGATCTCCGAGGGCGCGGACTGAGGCACGCCGCCGACCCGGTCGTGGACGAGGCGTTCGCCGGCGTCGAACACGAACTGGGCATCACGGCCGCGTGCCGGCTGACCGGCCGCTCCCGGGCCACCCACTACCGCAGGCTGCAGCCGCTGCCCGCGCGCGGGCCACGACAGCCCCAGGTCCAACCGTCGGCCCTTTCGACCGAAGAACGTGATGCGGTACTGGAGTTGATGAACAGCCCCGAGTACGCCGAGCTGCCGCCCGCACAGATCTGGGCCCGCGAGCTGGATACCGGGCGCTACCACTGCTCGGTCTCCACGATGTACCGGATCCTGCGTGAGCGGGGGCAGTCGGGTGAGCGCCGCCGCCAGGCCACCCACCCGGCCAGAACAGTGCCCGAGCTGGTTGCCACCGCGCCTTCGCAGGTGTTCACATGGGACATCACCAAGGCAGCCGGCCCCAGCAAGGGAATCTGGTACCACGCCTACGTCATCCTTGACATCTTCAGCCGCTACATCGTCGGCCACACCGTCGAGGCGGCCGAATCCGCCGAGCGGGCGGAAGAGTTGATCCGCGAGACCATCGCGCGCAACGGCATCGTCCCCGAGACCGTGCACGCCGACCGCGGCACCTCGATGACCAGCAAGAAAGTCTCCCAGCTGCTGATCGACCTCGGGGTCACCAGAAGTCACTCGCGCCCCAAGGTCTCCAACGACAACCCGTACAGCGAGGCCCAGTTCAAGACCACCAAGTACATGTCCGACTATCCCGAGCGGTTCGACTCCCTGGCCCACGCCCGCGAATGGTTCGACACCTTCATCTCGTACTACAACCACGAGCACCGGCACTCGGGCATCGGACTCCACACGCCCGCCAGCGTCCACTTCGGAACCGCCGATGAGATCCGCGACCAGCGGGCCGTCACCCTCGTCGAGGCCTATGCACGGCACCCCGAGCGCTTCGGCCGCCGCCCCAGACCACC
>NZ_JBVIRY010000111.1:0-1420 GCF_055575795.1 Kitasatospora sp. NPDC034023 | reverse complement strand
CACCCGCTCCCGCCTCGGACGCCTCACCCGCCAGGGCTTCCTCACCCAACCCGGACGAGGCATCTACCAGAAACGGACTTAACGTCCTCTCAGGTGCCGCGGCATCTTGCGCCTCCGGTGGAAGCCCTGTCCCGCCGGACCCCGATGACAAGTGCCGACGAGTTGGAGGCCATCCGTGCCCGCGCCGCCGTCGAACTCCTCGACGATTTCCGGACTACTGCCCCCCATCTCGACCGCCACAGTCCCCCGCGATGACCGCTGCGACGTCCACTTCCTGGTTCACCGCCCCTACCCGAACGAAGCAGAGCCGAGCCTGATGGCAAAGAATGAGAAGTCTCCCAGGAGCGAGCGCCTCCGCCTCCGCTGCCCAGCCTGCGGCCGGGTACCGACCGGTGCAAGGAGTTCGGAGCCGCCCCATAAACCTGGGGGCCTGAGGCGTCACAGGAAACGGGGCTCCCAGCCCTCGGCCGAGTCGGTGCGGACGAGCGCGGGTGATTCTCCCGTTCGTCCCGGCCCGCTCGACGCGATGACGGTGATCAAGGGAGTTGTGGAACGCGTCCCGGAGGCGCTGGAGGCTGCCGGGTCCGACGAGGTGCCGCCGTCTGGGGTGCTTTCCGCGGCCGTACGCAAGGCGGTGCTGGACGAATTCCGTACGCGCGCCCAGTTTGCCGGACGCCTCGCCGAAATCGACGCGCTGCTTCGGTCCCGCGCCGGAGACAGCCCCGAGGTGGTCGAGAGTGCGATGAGCGCACATCTGCGAGAACTGGGGCTGCTGCGAGTCACGGAACCAGAAGCAAGCGACCGGTTCGTAGTGACGGAGGGCGCGGGAGACGCCCTCGAGTTGCTGAGTCCGGCATACGTCGACGAGTTGACAGGGAAAGTCATTCTTGCGGGACAACTCCGGCGCGTTGCCGGCCTCGCTGCTACGGGGTGGGGGGAGGAAGCATGACGGCAGCCGGAATTGACTTCGGGACCACCAACTCTGTCGCCGCACAGTGGAACGGTGAGTACGTCGAATTGCTGGAGATCGGCGGGCAAGGCCTGGATGCCAACTGGAGGCGCAGGGGCTTTGAGCTGCTCTACCCGTCGGTTGTCGGCACGAGTTCCCTGCGGACGGGCACGCTATTCGGTTGGGAGGCGAAACTCCGTTCTGAGCAGGCCGTCGAGGCGTGCAAGCGGATGCTGCGGGAGGAACCGTTCGTCAAGCTGGGCGGTGAACGGTTCGGTGCGACCACCGCCGCGGCCGGCGTCTTCCACGCCATCGCCAGGGCCGCCGAGGAGGAAGCCGCCACCGAGATCCGCGAGGCCGTCGTCACGGTGCCCGCTACTGACCTTGGCGCTTCAAGGTGATTGGCCTGTTTGTGTAGCTGACTGGCAGTCATTTGCGCGCTATGCCGTTGGTATGCGCTATGCGGATGGG
>NZ_JBVIRY010000110.1:0-1438 GCF_055575795.1 Kitasatospora sp. NPDC034023 | reverse complement strand
CCAATGCCGGTGATTTAAGGTCCTGCCCGGTCCGGCGATCGTGACGATGGCCGGAGCGGGTGGTGGCCAGTCGCGGTGTTCGGCCCGTTTGAGGGGCCAGTTGGACATCTTGCGTTTGATGACGCGTGGGCATGATCGGTTACGCCGTGGTGGCAAGAGGCGTTCGCTGATCTCAGCCAGGGTTCGGGTGAGTGCGCGGGCAAGTGTGCCGGGGGGAAAGCGCCGCCTGGGCGGGGACCTGGCGGCGTACGACCCGCAGGCTGCGGGTGAAGGAGAGCCGGTCGGGGTCCAGGCCCTCGTGCAGGGCGGCCTGGTGCATCAGCTGCCGGACGGCATGGTGGACGAGGAGGAGCCCGTAGATCTCCTGCTCGACGCCCCACGGGTACTTCGAGCGCAGGACGAGTTTGGGGCCGCGCTGGTGGGTCTTGATCTCGTCCAGTGTGGTCTCGATCTCCCATCGCTGGGTGTAGAGCGCGGCCAGCTCTCGGGCCGGTGCCTGTTCGGGGTCGAGGATGGTGGTGACCAGCCGGTAGACGGCCTGGTCGCCGGTGCGGGCCAGGGTGTACTCCACGACCCGCACGAGCACGGGGTTGCGGCGGCTCCTCCGGTCCTGTTCGGCGTGGACCGTGCTGAGGTAGGAGCCGTCGTCCAGGGCCCGCACGACCGGTAGGGCGGCGTTGGAGCGGACCCGCCACAGCAGGTCCGCTCCGCTGGCCCGGGCGGCCTGCCACAGTTCGAAGCCGTAGAAGCCCCGGTCGGCCAGCAGCAGCATCCCCTCTTGCAGACGGGTGAACAGCTGCCGGGACAGTGACTGCTCACTGGCCGAGAGCGGGCCGACGGCCGCGCCGAACATCGCGTGGGTGCCGCATTCGGCCAGTCCGACCAGCCTGGCCTGCGGAAACGCACTCGCCCCACGGCCGGACGCGTGTCGGCCGAAGAACTCGGTGTTGGCCTCGGTGTCCGCCAGGTCCAGGCAGGTGCCGTCCACCGCCACCACGCGCCACCGCCGGTACCAGGCACCCGCCGTCTCGGGCACGGCCAGCGGGCGGCAGACCCGCGCGAACAGCACCTTCAGCGGCTCGACGCCCAAACGTCGGCGGGCCCGGCCGATCGCGGCGGTCGTGGGCACCCGCCACGACCGCCGCCCGTCCCCGAGCCCCTCGCCCAGCAGCCGGGCGACCTCCTCGTAGCCCTGCCCGAAGAACAGACACATCGCCAGCACGAAGTACACCACCACCCGCGCCGGCAGCAGACGACTGCGCTTCTCACCCCGCCCGGTCTTAGCGATCACCTCATCGACCAGACCCGGCGGAAACGCCTGCGTCAGCACCCCGATCGCAATCCGATCCGACAACCGCTCACCCGCACACGACTTGACCTGCCCCACCCTCGCCACACCACAACCAACGACACACAGACCACAAAGTCACCGGCATTG
>NZ_JBVIRY010000109.1:0-1479 GCF_055575795.1 Kitasatospora sp. NPDC034023 | reverse complement strand
CCAATACCGGTGACTTTGGTGTGGTCTGTTCGTTGAGTGGGTTGTGCCAAGGCCTGGACAGGTGAAGTCGCCGGCGAGTGACCGGCTCTCGGACCGGATCGCGTTGGGGGTGCTGACGCGTGCGTTCCCGCCTGAGTTGATCGATGAGGTGGTCGCCGCGTGCGGCCGGACCGAGCAGCGGCACCGGCTGCTGCCGGCGCGGGTGGTGGTCTACTTCGTGCTGGCGATGTGCCTGTTCTTCGGGCAGGGCTATGAGGAGGTGGCCCGGCTCCTGGTCCAGGGGCTGGAGCGGGAGGGCCGGTGGGCGAGGGCCTGGCGGGTGCCGACGACGGCGGCCATCGGCCGGGCCCGTCTGAGGCTGGGGCCCGAGCCGCTTCGGGCCCTGTTCGCGAGGGTCTGCCGACCGGTGGCGGTCCGGGAGACGGAAGGCGCCTGGTACCGGAACCGGCGTCTGGTGGCGGTGGACGGCACGGTGTTCGACATCCCGGACACGGCGGCGAACGCGGAGTTCTTCGGGCGGCCGGGCAGTGGCCGCGGGCAGGGCCGCAGCGCGTTCCCACAGGCGAGGGTGGCGGCTTTGGTCGAATGCGGCACCCATGTCGTGTTCGCCGCCGAGGTGGCACCGCTGTCCGAGCACGAGACCGTGCTGGCCCAGCGGCTGTTCCCGGAACTGGTCGAGGGCATGCTCGTGCTGGCCGACCGGGGGTTCTGCGGCCTGGACCTGTGGCGGGCCGCCCGGGCCGGCGGCGCCGACCTGCTGTGGCGGGTGCGAAGCGTCGTCGTGCTGCCGGTCGTCACCATGCTCGACGACGGCTCCTACCTCTCCGAGATCGTCGCCACGCGCGACAGGAACCGCCGCGCCGACCCCGAGCGGGTGCGGGTCATCGAGTACACGCTCGGCCCGCGCGGCGGTGACAGCACCGTCTACCGGCTGATCACCAGCATTCTGGACCCCGCCGAAGCCCCGGCCGCAGAACTCGCCGCCCTCTACGCCCAGAGATGGGAGATCGAGAACACTCTCGACGAGATCAAGAACCATCAGGGCGGCCCCCGGCTGGTCCTGCGCTCCCAACACCCGCGAGGGGTCGAGCAGGAGATCTTCGCCTTCCTGCTGGTCCACCACGCTCTGCGCGACCTGATGCACCAGGCCGCCCTGAAGGGCGGGCACGACCCCGACCGGATCTCCTTCACCCGCACGCTTCGCATCGTCCGCCGCCACGTCACCGGCCAGGCGGCCCTTTCCCCCCTCCCGACTCGCCCGGACCACTGCCCGGAGCCTGCGTGAGATCACCGAACGCCTGCTGCCCGAGCGGCGGTTGAGGTCCAACCCCCGTGTCATCAAACGCAAGATGTCGAACTGGGCCCTCAAACGCACCGGGCACAGCGGCCCGTCCTCGCCCCAGGCCCCCGCGATCCGGCTGGTCGGGCCCACGAAAGCCAGCCCAACCCGCCGGAAATCGACCTAAATCACCGGTATTG
>NZ_JBVIRY010000107.1:0-1639 GCF_055575795.1 Kitasatospora sp. NPDC034023 | reverse complement strand
GCTAGTGGCTCGTCTCGGATCCTTGATCGGGTCTCTCTGTAAGCTGCCGACTGGCCGTGATTACTGTTGTGGACGTGTGGCCTGCTGCTGGAGGGAGGGCTTGGCGCGATGGAGAAGGTCGTGCGGAACTCGGTGTCGCTGGGTGTGTTCCTCGCGGTGGCAGCTCACCCCAGGGTGCCGTTCAGCGTCGTCGAACTGGCGGGTCGGGGCATCACAGCGGACGCGGCTGCGAACCGCTGGGTACTTGAGGTTGGGAAGCCTTCCCTGGACGGCTTCACACTGGCTGACAAGATCATCGACTTCGGCGAGCGGGAGGACCAGCTCGTTGAGCTATGGCAGGCGTATGGAGCCGGTGCGGTCGACGCGGCGGCCTTCGAGGCCCGGCTGATGGAGATCGTCGCGGCTATGGAGAAGTGGCCGTCGGTCCCGGAGGGGCCCGTGGAGGACTTCTCAAGCCGCCTTCGCCGGGTACTGGGTCCAGGCGCGGATGGGTGAGTCGGGGGCGAACGCCTTCTTTGGTTCGGTCCGGGCGTTTCGCCAGCGTATGTAGGCGGCGATGGCGGAGTTCTGCTCACCGTGGCTGCGGTGGTCGGTGCCGTTGAGAGCGAAGTAGCGCAGAGCGGCGAACTCGGATTCGATCCAGTTCAGCCACGATCCGTAGGTCGGTAGGAAGACCAGCTCGATTTCGTTGGCCGTGGCCCAGGCCCGGACGTTCGGGTGCTTGTGCGGGGAGAAGTTGTCCAGCACGACGTACAGCTTCTCCCCGGGCCAGCGGGCGCGCAGAGCCTTGAGCAGGGCCAGGAACTCGCGCCAGCGCTTGCGTTGGCGGATGCGGTAATACATCTTCCCGGTGGCCAGGTCGAGGGCGGCGAGCATGTGCATCACCCCGTCGTAGCGGTTGTAGGTGGCCCGCAGCCGGCGCGGTGAACCCGCCGGGCGCCACGCCTTGCCCTTGCGGGGCATCAGGTTCAGCGGGCCGAACTCGTCCACACAGACGACCCGGCCGTCGGCCGGCGGGGTGTCGTAGAGGGCGAGTACCCGGTGCATCTTGGCGATGAAGTCGGGGTCGTTGGAGGACTTCCAGGTCGTGGTCGTCTGCCACGAGACCTTGCCCTCGCGCAGTATCCGCCGCAGCGTCTCGCGGCTCATCGCCGGGACGACCTGCTGTTTGACCAGGTGTTCGGCCAGTTTGGTCAGGCTCCAGGTCGAGAACGCGGTGATGCGCCAGTCGGCGGGGGACGTCCGGGCGATCAGGCAGATGTGCTCGCGCACCTGGCTACCGATCGTCCTGGGGCGTCCCCCGCTCCATTTTGGGTCCAGCGCGTCGAACCCCCGCTCGTTGAAGGCGTGGATGACATCGCGCACATAGTCGGCGCTGACCTGCATCAACGAGGTGATGTCGGGCACGGACTGGCCCTGCGCGGACATCAGCACGACGATTGCCCGCCGCAGCTTCACCGGGTCCTTGGCGGTCCGGCTGATCCGCTGCAGCCGGCGTCCTTCCTCCATGCTCACCGGCCGGACGAACACTCCCGGACGACGCCCCACGACCACCTCCACGATCAAGACTTGGAGGAAGCCTGCCGTGCAACGGACGAAGGATCAATTACCCGGACGGGGATCCGAGACGAGCCACTAG
>NZ_JBVIRY010000106.1:0-1683 GCF_055575795.1 Kitasatospora sp. NPDC034023 | reverse complement strand
CCTCCGTGTTTCGGTTCGCGTCGGCTGATCTGGGGTGATCCCTGTGTCGGGGGTTGTGGGGCTGCCGTGGGACGTTGGGCATGCCGAGGGCCCGGCGCGATGGCCGGGTGCTCCTGGGTCCTCGGGTTGTGGGTGGTCAGGGGCTGCTTCGTCTGTCAGGTGGCCGGTCGGGGTAGTGCCACCAGGCGGCTGAACGCTGTGGTCAGTTCGTGGCGCCAGGGCCAGGTGCCGGCGATCCGCAGGTATAGGCGGCGGGCTCCGCGCGTGATCCGGGCGGCAGCGTGCAGGAGGCGGTAGCGGAGCTTCTTGGGCTCGGCGGTGGCCAACTCGCCGTCCAGCAGCAGGGTCCGGGCCCAGGCGAGCAGGTCGATGGCGGTCAGGGACAGCTCCAGCCAGGCCTGGTTGATGGCGAAGTGGCGGGAGGGGAAGCGGCCGAAGCCGGTGGTCTTGCCGCAGCGGATGTGGTCCTCGACTCGGGCGTGAGCGCGGTGGCGGACCTCCAGGTACTGGATCGAGGCGCCGCTGGCGACGGGGGTGTCGGTGAGGAAGACCTGGTGGCGCATGCCCTCGTCCTGGTCGAACAGGGACAGCTGGGCGCCTGGGTGGGGGCGCTCTCGTCGGACGATGATGCGGGTGCCGTCCGGGTATCCGGTGAGGTCGACCAGGCCGGTCAGCTCGGCGACTTCGGCACCGGCACGAAGGGTGCCGTCCTGTTCCAGGGCCGGGTGCCAGACCTGGTCGGGTAGGACCCGGATGGCCTTGCGAACCTGTTCGGTGACGGCGTGTCCGACGGAGAAGGTGGTCTGGATGCCTCGCTGCCTGAGGGCGCGTAGGTGGGCGAGGAAGGCTTTGGCGCTGCCCGCGCTGTCAGTGCGGATGAGGACCGGGGTGCCGTGGCGGTGGGCGTCGGGAATCTGCGCGAGGGCCGCGTCGACGACCGTGATGTGGTCGGCTGCGGTGTTCGCTCCGGCGTTGCCGGGTCGCAGGATGCCGGCCAGGGCCTCGCCGGTGTTGTCCAGGAAGCAGAGCATCGGGTGGTAGCCGAAGCCGCGTTTGTAGGTGGCGGCCGCCTCTTCCTTCTCGGAGTGGCAGGTGACCAGGGTGGCGTCGATGTCCAGGACCAGGCCGGGCAGTTGACGTCCTCCGGCGCGGGCTGGCGGTATCCCGTCCGTGGTCTCGGCGGTCTGCAGCCAGGCGACCTCGCGGGCCTGGGCCCGGGCTGCCCGCAGTGCGTTCAGGTTGTTGGTGTCGATGCCGGCCAGGACGCGCCAGGCGGTGGGGGTGGAGGCGACGGGGCCGAACACGTCACGCTGGTCGCGGAGCACGGCCAGGTCCCGGATCGCCTCGCCTCCGTCGGCGAGCATCACCGCCAGGTCCACCACGACGCGGCCGGGATCGTGCCCGGTCCCGCGCGGTCGCAGCCGGTGCAGAGCGTCGCTGAAGGCGCTGGTCAGCGAGGTGGCGTCGGCCAGATCCGCCAGCAGACGCGAGCCGGCGTGGTTGACCACCCCGTGCCCGTCGGCGCTGACGACGAGCTTGGGGCGTGACCGGGTAGTGTGCACGCAGAAAGTGCCTTCCTGCTGGTACGACTGGGACCTTAGACAAGCCTCATCGTTGCAGCTCAGAAGGCACTTTCGCTTTTCCGATCATGCTCCGGACGCGACCCCGGATGAAACACGCAGG
>NZ_JBVIRY010000105.1:0-1834 GCF_055575795.1 Kitasatospora sp. NPDC034023 | reverse complement strand
AGCTTGACTCTGTCGGTGATCTTGGTCGCTGGGGTGTCAGCTGACGGCTCGCCAGGAGCGCAGGCGCGGGATGCTGTGCTGGTCGAGGTGGTCCTGGAAGGCAGTTGGTGGTCGTGGGGGCGTGTTCTCGCCCGGAGGCTGCCGGCTGAGGCGTTCGATGTTGACGGCGATGGCGGTGAGCACGTGCTGCAGGTGGGCCTTGGCCTGCCCGCGGTATCGGCAGCGGCGCATGCCGTGGCCGTGGGCGAACTCGCAGATGGTGCCCTCGATGCCGGACCGCACCGCGTAGCGCTTGTGCCAGGCCGGTTCCTGCTGCTCGGCACGATTGCGTATCTGCAGTTCGTGCAGCTCGCGCGGGGGGAAGCCCACGTTGCGGGCGGCGTCGCGGGAGGTGGTGCACTTGGCCCGGACCGGGCAGGGCTGGCACTGGCTCTTGGTGAAGCGGGCCACGATCAGCGGGGCGGCGGTCGGCGAGGATGTCGGGTAGGGGCCGTGCCAACCCCTGCTGACCTGGCCCTGCGGGCAGGTGACCTCCTGGCGGTCGAAGTCGATGCGAAAGTCGTCGCGGGCGAAGCCCTCGCCCCGGCGGTGCTGGAGGGTGGGGTTGCCCGGCAGGGGTCCGACGACGGTGATCCGGTGCTCACGCTCGGCCTGCTCCAGGTGGACCAGGGAGGTGTAGCCGCCGTCGACCAGGTGCTGGTCGGGCCGTAGTCCCCGGTGTTCCAGGCGGGTGTGGATGCCGGGCAGGACTTCGGTGTCGGCGCTGGTGGCCGGCATGGTGGCCACGTCCGTGATCACATTGACGCCATCGTTGGAGCAGGTCTCGGTCACGTGCGCGAGGAATCCCGTCCAGCGGGTGACCTGCCCCCGGCGAGCGTATCGGGCCGTCGGATCGTAGGGCGAGACGATTCGGTGTGCGGAGGGCGGCAGGCCGCTGTCGTCGTCATCGTCGCGCCAGCGCAAGCGGCCGGCGGTGTCCCAGTAGTAGTTCTGAACGAGGATCTGCCGCAGGGCCCGTGTCTGGGGGCCGTCCAGCAGGCCGGGATGGTTGCGGGCCAGGTGTTCGAGCAGTCGGCGGGCGTCTGCCCCGGTGGTGTTGATCCTGGTCTTGGGCCGGGTGGGGTTCTTGCCCAGGCGCACCGGCCGACCGTAGCGGCGGCCCCAGTCCTCCTCGACCAGGCCGGCCAGCGCATGGCCGGCGGTGCGGGCGAGTTCCTCCAGGGCCGCCCGCATGGCTTCGGTGACCAGCTCCAGGCGGGTCAGGTTGCGCACGGCGGCCAGGACGTGGGTGGAGTCGGTGCGCTGGGTGGTGCGCTCGCGGACCAGTCCGGCGCCTTTCAGACGGGCCAGGGCGAGGTCGAGGAAGCGGTCCGCCCGGCCGTCCTCCAGCAGGCGGTCGCGAAAGTCGGTGAGCACGCTGTGGTGGAAGCCTGGGTCGTCGAGGTTGAGGCCGAGCGCGTATTTGAAGTCGATGCGGCAGCGTACGGCCTCGGCGGCGTCGCGGTCGGAGAGCCCGAGCAGGAACTGCAGCACGCTCACCGTGGCCAGCTGGGCGGGCGAAAGCCCGGGACGCCCGTCACGCGGGTACCAGTCGGCGAAGTCTTCGTCGCTCCACAGACCGTCGAGGTGGTCCCGCACCCACATCGCCGTCGTGCCACCGGGGTTGCTGGCGCGCGCCATGCGCGCGGTCAGCGCCGGTACCTCGGCGCCCGGACGGGGACGCATCGACATCTCTCACTCCTCGCCAGTCTCACGGGCCTCGTACAACCGCAAGACTGACGCACCACCACGATCCCAGGCAGCCGAACACCAAGATCACCGACAGAGTCAAGCT
>NZ_JBVIRY010000104.1:877-2167 GCF_055575795.1 Kitasatospora sp. NPDC034023 | reverse complement strand
CCGGGCCCTCGGCATGCCCAACGTCCCACGGCAGCCCCACAACCCCCGACACAGGGATCACCCCAGATCAGCCGACGCGAACCGAAACACGGAGGTTAGATGAAGAGCGTCTCGCAGCCTTCCATGGGCGCCCACCCGGCGTCTCCGCTGGCCGTCACGGCCAGAACAGGCAACGGCCTGTCCCCCGGGAAGGGATGGGCAGCCCGCCGGGTCGAATGTCAGCAGTAACGCACCATCCCCGTGGCCAGAACAGGCCGCACACGAATAATTCACCCTGACGGAGCAAGTCAGTTGACATATGATCAAGGCAGGCTTATGGCAGGACGGAAAGGAGAAGCCCGGCTCGCTCAGACATGCAGCGCGCCCCTCGGGCGCGAGGCTCGCCAGGGCGGGAAGAGTGGGCCCATCAACCTGCCGGCGGGAACGCCCCAGCATGTAGAAGTGCCTCAAGGGGCTGGCATCAGGTGAGTTGATCAGCCATTGCGGCTTCGGCTGGTCACGAGCAGGGCCAACTGCATGGCAGCCAGCCATGGAAAAGCCCGAGCCGCGCAAGCCGTCGCCTGCTGCTTGGTCGACCACCATATCCGCCTCGCCGCCGCCGTAGACGCCCTTCTCTTTGTGGAATCGAGTCGACGACTCGATTACTCCATCAGGGTGAATTATTCGCGTGCGGCCTGTTCTGGCCACGGGGATGGTGCGTTACTGCTGACGTTCGACCCGGTGGGCTGCCCATCCCTTCCCGGGGGACAGGCCGTTGCCTGTTCTGGCCGTGACGGCCAGCGGAGACGCCGGGTGGGCACCCTTGGAAGGTTGCGAGACGCTCTTGTTGACGCCCTCCATCTGATGGAGCGTCAACTACTCCTCTCGGGCGCCCCATCCCGATCAGATCTGGATCAAGGGGTGTGTCATGGCCAAGAGTTTTCAGTCGAGGTGGCGTCAACTGTTGGGCCTCGGAAGGCCCAAGCAGAGTGCGGCGGTGACGCCGCCGGATCCGACGGTGGCAGTGGGCAGCTTCCCGACCGGGGTGGCGATCACTCCCGACGGACTGCACGCGTACGTGACCAACAACGGCGACAACACCGTCAGCGTGATCGACACCGCCACCAACACCGTGACGGCCACGGTCGTCGTGGGTACCGGACCGTTCGATGTGGCTGTCACTCCCGACGGACTGCACGCGTACGTGACCAACGAGGGCGACAACACCGTCAGCGTGATCGACACCGCCACCAACACCGTGACGGCCACGGTCGTCGTGGGTACCGGACCGTTCGATGTGGCTGTCACTCC
>NZ_JBVIRY010000104.1:0-777 GCF_055575795.1 Kitasatospora sp. NPDC034023 | reverse complement strand
CGACGGGCTGCACGCGTACGTGACCAACAGCGGTGACAACACCGTCAGCGTGATCGACACCGCGACCGCCACCATCGTGGCCACCATTCCCGTGGGTACCGGACCGTTCGGGGTCGCGGTCAGCCCCGACGGACTGCACGCCTACGTGACCAACAGCGGTGACAACACCGTCAGCGTGATCGACACCGCGACCGCCACCATCGAGGCCACCATTCCCGTGGGCGCCGCGCCCACCGGCGTCGCGGTCAGCCCCGACGGACTGCACGCCTACGTGACCGACAACGGCGACAACACCGTCAGCGTGATCGACACCGCCACCAACACCATCGTGGCCACCATCACCGTGGGTACCGCGCCCACCAGCGTCGCGGTCAGCCCCGACGGACTGCACGCCTACGTGACCGACAACGGCGACAACACCGTCAGCGTGATCGACACCGCCACCAACACCATCGTGGCCACCATCACCGTGGGTACCGGGCCGTTCGATGTGGCTGTCACTCCCGACGGACTGCACGCGTACGTGACCAACAACGGCGACAACACCGTCAGCGTCACCGACACCGTTCCCTTCACTTCCGCCACCACTCTCGCCTCGGCGCCCGACCCGTCGGTGTTCGGCCAGGCCAAGGTCCTCACCGCCACCGTCACCTCCGTGGACGGCATCCCGACCGGGACGGTGTCGTTCTTCGACGGCGCCACCCTGCTGGGCACTGGCACTGTCGTCGCGGGCGTGGCCACCTTCACCACCACCGACCTCGCCGTCGGCACCCACGC
>NZ_JBVIRY010000103.1:0-2187 GCF_055575795.1 Kitasatospora sp. NPDC034023 | reverse complement strand
ATCACCTACCCCCCGGCCAACACGTCAGTTCATCGAACGATCACACGAACGAGCGATCCCCAACCGTGAGTAAAGGGACTTAACGTCCTCTGAGACCGGGGAGTTCGGGGCGTGTGGGCAGGGCTGGGCTCACCCGATCGGCATCATGTCGGTCAGTGGAAATGCCGTCACGTCTTCAGGCGGGCGCGACAAGTGCAGCATGGTGTGGAAGTAGCCGTCGGTCTCCTTCCCCTGCGGGTCATCGCCGGTCGTGGTCACTGCCTGGATGGCGTATTGCTGTTCATCCGCGCTGGTGAAGCGTCGTTGCCGGAACGTGTGCGCGGTGGCCTTCTCTGTGACCAGGCCGTGTGAAGCCAGGCATGCGGCGATGGACGTGTACGGGGTGGTGCGCAGTACGAAGGCCGCGACCCACACCGGGTCCTGGGCACAGGTCAGGATCGGCTGGAAGCTGTGGGCGGTCAGGAAGGTCGTCCCTCCGGTGATCGTGATCAGACGGGCGTGCCGTGCGGCGCGGAGCAGGGGCTGCGAGGGGTGCGCTGTTTCGAGGTTCTCGGCGAAGCCCTCTTCCAGCAGGCCGACCTCGCATGCGTAGGAGATGGCGTTCGTGGCCATGTCGAGTCCGATTACCCGGGCTGGGTCATGGCGCCGACGAGCCGCGTAGTAGCTGCGGTCCCATTCGATCAGTTCGGCTGTGGTGAGGGCGGTGGCCTGTGGCGACGTGTAGTGGGCGTACAGGTCGTCCAGTGTCACCTCATGGTTGAGGAGGGCGGCGTTGATGCCATACGAGCAGCAGATGTCCAGCACGGTCACCGGTTCCGCCGTGCGGGCTGTCCGCCTGCGGGCCGCGAGCGCCCGCCGGAAGACGCTCTGTCCGTGATGGGGTGTCTGGTATTCCAGCGGGCCCAACGCCTGGAAGTAGGCCCGAGGATCCGGTTGATCGTAGATGTCGTCGAAGAGCGTCATGCCTGCTGGGCCGGGGGCCTCCGACGCTTGCCGATCACCGCCGGCGCTCCCACGCCCCCTGTTCCGAATACCGCTCATACCGGTTCTCCTCACAGAGCTCAGGTCCGCTGTCTGGTCAGAGTCGGTCATCCCGCTTCGGTACCGGAAGAAGGCGGGGAAGAAACCAGCCACGCGCCGCAACCGGGGATGGCTGGTGCTCACCCGGAGCCTGCTCCGCTTCCGGTGGGGTTTCACACTCCTGACCTGCGGTGGTCCATCTTCGCTGTCGCGAAATCGCGTTGGTCCACCTTCGATGGCAATCGGTCCGGGTCCGCTGTCACCGGACACGAACCCCCTCCCCGCGCTGCCGAGCACCAGCCACCGAACCCCACCACCAGGAGAAGGCCGGCCCCGACAGCGGACGCCGTCCCCGCCGTACCCGGCGGCCCTTGGGCGGCGGCCCGGACCCGCGGCTGTCGCGCCCACCTGTCGCGCCCCCACCACACCCAGGGGAACCTGGCATCCGCCCACGTCACAGGGCACGACAGCACCCCACGTGACAGGGCGACGCGACAGCACCCACGCCCCGGCAACAGCCCTCCGACACACCCTCCACGGCGGCCTGGCAGCCCCCCAGCCCTTCCGGGCCGCTCTCAGGACCCAGCAGGCCCCCTCACGGAACTCCGCGCCGGTACACCACCGATCGCGGCTGCGCCTGCTCACAGAACGACAGGGCCGGCTGCGGCGAAGCACCCGCCGACCACCCGGATGACGCCCACACGCTTACGGCCTGCCCACGGATCCGCAGCCAGAACGCGGTCACTCCGGGTGAGCCAGGCCGCTCTCAGTCAGAAGAAGTCGTGGGAAGTGATGCTGTGGCCGCAGCCGTGCCTTGCGCAGTCGAGCCCTCTGGTCGGAGTTCTTGGAAATTCGAAGTCCGGACACCTGTGGCAGACGTGGCAGGGGAAGACATCGGGGCCGGGATCGGAGTCACCGTCTGACAGCAGGGATCGTGCCTCGCCATGGAGCGACTGGAGCCGCTCCCTGACTTGACCGAGGTCGCCCGCAATCCGCTCCAGGGCCTTCTTCTGGGAATCTGTCAGGTCGTCAGCAGAATGCATGGCCACGCTCCGTTGCCATCGACGGCCTCTCAGAAGGCATCCGCAATCCGCTTGTGGCGTATGACTTTTCGCTGTTCAGGCATGGTGTGCGGGGTTGGGCGGCAGGGTTTCGGCGTCGGGTTGT
>NZ_JBVIRY010000102.1:0-2389 GCF_055575795.1 Kitasatospora sp. NPDC034023 | reverse complement strand
TCTCCGCGTGTCATGGCCTTCTTCTACCAGCAGCAGCACCGCCGAAGCGCCCGAATCCACGAACTCATGATCTGAATTCAGAACAGTCCCTAGGGCTGCCCTGAGCTGCCCGTTCGAGGATGCGTGGTCCTGTTCGGCGAAGTGCTTCACGGCCAGCTGGTAGTGGCCGAGCGCCTGGGTGTAGCCGCGCGCCTTCAGCTCCGCCTCCAGCGCGGTGATCTCCGGGTTGAGAGGGGCGACTGTGGGTTCGTTGGGCAGCACTCGGCAGGTGAGCTTCGAGTTGTTCCGGGTGATCTGGAGCTCGAAGCCATCGCCCGACATCGCTTCTGTCAGAGCTGGGAGCTTGTCGCGGTAGAACGGGTTGAGGCTCTCGACGAGGAGTCGGACGAACTCCAGCAGAGCCTTGTGCGCGTTCGCGTTGTCCCCCTGTGTAGCGGAGCGCTGGGCCCTCAGCAGAGCCGGCCGCAGCATTTCGGCCTTGCTGGTGAACTTGGGCGGATCACCGTCACCCAGCTCGGTCATCATCAGCATGTTCTTCAGCTCAGTCCCGCTGCAGCTGTCGACCGCGGTCTCGATGATCAGGCCCAGTGTCCTGATCGACAGGGTGTTCATGGTGACCAGTTTCAGAGGTCGGCCTCCGCCGGCGCGAGCGGTTTCCGAAGGTCGACCGCTACATCAACGGGCTGGTGCCTGGCATCCGTTGAGCTTCGTCATAAGCTCGCGGTTCGCTGCGCGGGCGGCGGCCAAGTCTTCGTCTCGGTCGATGAACTCGGGCGGAGGTCGAGGAGCTGCTGTTCCAGCTCGGCGACCCTGCGGTTGAGCGTCTCGCCGTCGGCGAGGGCGCCCAGGCCGGATGCTTCCCAGGCGGCCTGACCGAGTGCCTCGGAGAGGCGTCGTTCGAGCCGGGTGATGTGCGCGGCCAGTCGCCCGTTGCGGGCGGTGAGGTTCGCGACGTCGGTCAGCAGAGACTTGCGACTGACCTATGCTCCAGTGGTCGCGCCGGGTGGGGGCCGGCTCGCGCGGGCGATGACGGGCGCATGCAGGTCTCCGTGACGGTGAATCAGGCTGCGGTGGACGCCGGCGGCGCGGGCGACCGACGAGACGCTGATCTCCTCGCCAGCGGCGACTTGCTCCACCGCGCTGTTCACCCTCACAACCGAGCTCCCAGCCGCGATCCTTGCCCGAATGCTCGGCGTCCACATCCACGTGGCCGTCCAGTGGCAGAAGGCGGCCGCCGGCGACTGGGCCACCTACGCCGCGCAGGTCAGCCACCGCATCAAGCATCCCCACCGACACGGAGACGATGGCCATGCCCCTCGATGACCAGCACATCTGGGCTCTGCTGAGGGACCTCGACGATCCCGACCGCATGGAGTTCCCTGCGAGCTACGACCACGTCGCGACCCGAGCGCGATTCGATCAGCTCGCCAACAGGCTGGATCAGCGGTTCCGCTGCACCTGCACCGTCGATCGAGGCGTCCAGGACGCGAACCATCACGGCACCATCGTCATCCCCGCCGGTGCGACGGTCAGCGGCGACCACCTCACCATCACGGTCAGCAACTACGGCAACCTCGTCGCCGTGACGCTGGGGAACCCCGGCAGCTACGACGAGGAAGAGGAGAACGTCCTCTTCGACACCGCCGACCGTCGCCCCATCGACGACGAACTCGAAGCACTCGGCTACATCGCCGTCTCCGAGCACTTGCTCTGGAACCGATACGACGGCGTCAGCAACCTCGGTACGTACTTCGAGCCACGAACCTGGTGGGACCGCTTCTTTGACTACATCTGAGCCCGCCCCAACGGCTCTGCACCGCAGGCATTGCCGGGTAGGAGCGGCGGGTTACCCCGCCGCTCCCCCCTCAGAACCGTGCGTGCCACTCATCGCGGCACACGGCTCATGCAAGCCCCACAGGACGATTCAGGAGAGCTGTGCTGTGCTCCTGCGTTGGCGGATGAGATATCCGCGGCGACAGGAAGCGTGTACGAGCCGGGTCCCATCATCGTTTGACCGCGAGCCTGGTCTCCCATGGTGAACGAGGTAGTCGGCCGTGATCGCCTGGCGGGCGATCCGCAGCCACCATCGCTCCCATTGCTCAGGAGACTCAGGGGGTTGTTCGGCGAAGAGAAGTTGGTCGCCGCACAGTGGACAACGCGCTTCCTGCTTGGTGAGCAGGCGGAGCGTGTACTTGTCGAGCGGCGGCTTGACCTTCTTGCGCCGAGTTGCCCAATAGTCAGTCAGGGAGGGGCCATCGGGTGATGCCTTCCCCTTGACCATTGCGTGCCGGACGATGTCAGTCCAGGAGAACTTCGTGACGTAGGCAGGGGTGCCAGGGGCACCGAACACCCATCGGTCATTCCTGAACTTGTTGCGTTTACCGAAGTA
>NZ_JBVIRY010000101.1:0-2599 GCF_055575795.1 Kitasatospora sp. NPDC034023 | reverse complement strand
GTCACCCGCTCCCGCCTCGGACGCCTCACCCGCCAGGGCTTCCTCACCCAACCCGGACGAGGCATCTACCAGAAACGGACTTAACGTCCTCTGACGTGGCCCGAGCGCGCGCCATGAACACGGCGTCCCAACTCAGTCGGCCTCCATGGCGTCTGCCCGCCTCGTCAGGTCCGCCGCGATGCGATCCCAGTCGGTCCATGCAGCCACAAGTTCTCGGCAGCCTGGCGCATCAGCGCTGGCTCATCAGGTCGCTGCAGGAGCACCAACCGGTAGGACAGGTTGCGGACCCAGACCGGCAGACGACCATCGACCACGTGCGGGCAGAGCTCCCGGAGCATGGCGAGGATCGAATCCGCGTCAGCGAAAGTCAGTTCCTCGACGAAGTAGTGCTCCCGGTGGTCGAGGACGCACTCAGGTGTCGGTCCGAACTCGTTCCCGTAGAGACAGCGCGCGTGCTCCGTCAAGGTGCTGTGCATGTCTTGGAGCCTATGACGCCTTGATCCGCCGGAACGACCTTGGGCCGGTCCGGGCGATCATCTGCAGGGCGTCTCGGTGGTACTTTGACAATCGCGGGAGGGGTGGGAAAGCAGGTGGACAGAGACCGGCGGCGTGCAGCTGTCCTGGCGCTCCGCGAGCTCGGACGAAGCCACGACTACCGTGACCGGGCGGATGCCGGTCACGGCCTGGCAGGCTTCGCCGAGATGCAGGAGGCCCTCGGGCCATTGCTGGAGCTCGTGCTCGACCCCGGTGACACCTTCGTCACCCGGGTGACCGCGGAAGCCGTGCTTCGGCGAAAGGACAGGATTGGGCTGGCAGTAGTCGCCTCCGCACTGGCAGTTGCCGACTCCAATCACAGCGATTGGATCCACACCGCAGTCCTCGATGTGTTCAGCATCTTCTCCGAGGACCGGGACAACGCGATGCAGCTGTGCGAGGAGATGCTGCGGGACACTGACGACCGCGTTTCCCTGGGGGCTCGTCAGCTGCACGAAATCCTGGCCGAGATCGACCCCGTTCTTCGCCCCGTGTAGCACGCGGTGGACACTGCCGTGAGAGCGCAGGTGCTCGAATCTCCACCCGGGCATCCTGCCGGGCCGGCTCCACGAGCGGACCTGCACTTCGCCGGCTGTTGATCGGGAACGCGTCGGCGCTCAGTGTGCTGGCTCGGCGCTGGTTCGTCCGGCATCGCGACGAAAGTCAGTGGCCGGCATGTCCGCACTGTTCTGGGGGCTCACCGTGCTGGAGATCACCCACTACAGCCGCCACCGCGCCCACGTGTAGCACTCCGGACAACGGCCGACGAACGCCGCAGCAGGCGGCCCGCGCAACCCACGCGCGGGCCGCCTGCCGTCTCCGCCCGGCCGCCCCGCCCACGGCCCGCCGGTACTGCGCCGGCCGCCGCGGCCCCGGGGCCGCACCCGCGCCGGACGGCTTTCCGACCGATGGCCGGACCTGGCCACCGCCGTCTGACCGTCCGGCCTCCCGCGCTGCTCTGCCGGCCTCGCGTCCGAGGCCTGTCCTTCGGACGGTAGTCGTGCGGGGGCGTGTGGTCGCGGCCGCTCCTAGCGTCGGGAGCATGACGGAGGAGAACACGGCGGTGGTGGGGGTGCGGTCGGCGCAGGAGGTGTTCGCCGCCCTGGAGGGGCTCGACGCGCGGTGCCGGCCGTTCACCGAGTACGAGCAGGGACTGCTGGAGGCGTACCGGTGGGCGGTCGGCGCGCGGATGCCCGCGCCGGTGACGACCGCCGCCATGGCAGGCCCATCGGGGCCGCGCCGGGGCGCAGCTGCTGGCCGAGTGCCAGGCCGCGGCCGTGGCGCTGCGCACCGGAGCGGCTCGGACGGAGGCGGCGCGGGTGGCGGATGCGGAGCGGATGCTGGGCTCCTACACGGCGCTGGCCCGGTTGTGTGGCCACCATGACGACCGGCCCTGAGCGGCGGCGACACCTGCCGCCGGTCCGGGCCGGTCGCACGCCAGAAGGAACCGGGTGGTGCTGGCGCCCGGTGTGCCGGTCGGCGTCGTTCACCGGGCCGTCGCGCGCATTTGCGTTGTGCACCGCCGGTGCGGGCGGTCGCGTGCCCCGGCGGCCGCGGCGCCCGATAGCCGGCGCGCGAGTCTTCCGTGTTCCGCGCGGCGCAGGGGTGCCTGGTTGCCGGCGCGGGCTGCGGTTGGTCAGTTGTGGCTGGTGCGGGTGAGGGTGTCCGTAGGGAGGCGGATGGCGGCTTCGGTGTCGGCGAGTTCGTCGTCCGTGGGCGGGGTAGCGCCGAAGGAGCGGCCGCCGGGGGCGTCCAAGGCGCGCCAGTGGAGGACGGGTGCGAGGTGTGCCCCACGGTCCCAACCGGGGTGCCCACGGTTGGGTCGTCGAGCGCACCATCGCATGGCTCCACGGCTTCCGCCGCCTGCGCATCCGCTGGGAACGACGCGACGACATCCACGAGGCCTTCCTCGGCCTCGCCACCTGCCTGATCGCCCACCGGCACGTCCAACGCCGTTGTTAGGACCTCTTAGAGGACGTTAAGTCCGTTTCTGGTAGATGCCTCGTCCGGGTTGGGTGAGGAAGCCCTGGCGGGTGAGGCGTCCGAGGCGGGAGCGGGTGACATT
>NZ_JBVIRY010000100.1:0-3790 GCF_055575795.1 Kitasatospora sp. NPDC034023 | reverse complement strand
CGACAACCCGACGCCGAAACCCTGCCGCCCAACCCCGCACACCATGCCTGAACAGCGAAAAGTCATACGCCACAAGCGGATTGCGGATGCCTTCTCAGACAGCCAGGGAAGAAGTAACCCGACTTCGGGTACCGGTTTCACTAGGCCTGCCCGGTGCCGCTCCGGCCTATACCCGCACCGCCTACGACAGCGAGCTACGACGCCGGACGGAACCCCAGCCTGCTGTCAGCCCGGACGACACCTGGTCGGTCACACTCCACGAACGCCCGGATCACATGGTCGAACGAGCAGCCATCGAGTTCGCAGTCACACACCAGACCATCGCGAGCAGCGGGCTGGGCCTCATGCTGCCCACCGTGCCCCCGGACGCCTTCGTCATCCTCGCCCAGCTCGAACGGCATTTTCTAACCACCCATAGCAGCGCTGCCGTAAGTCGCCTGTTCACCCGGCCCAATGACGCTGTCCAGCCTCTGTGGAGCAAGGAACTGACAGCCGCGATCCAGCGGGCCTCCTACCTGACGGTGTTCTCCGACTTTCCGCTCGGGCTGCTGACCATGCCTGGGGATAGCGCTCCGCTGTGTGCACGTGTGCCCATCGCCTACCGGCCGCTGGAACCTCTGACCAGGACGGTGCAGCATCAGGTCTTCGCTCCGCCGAGTATCAGCCTGAAGCACACCATCAAGGTTTTGGTCGCCGAGTGCATTCCTCTCAGCGACACTGTGGGACGGATCTCCCGAGAAGGGTGGCGCCTGGCTCGCAAGATCGCCGAACCTGCAGCTCCCGCACTCACCATCATCCAGGCCGAGACCCTCACTCTCGAAGCGCTCCAGCAGTCCGTGGCCGAACACCGCCCCGACATCCTCGTCATCAGCGCTCACGGAAAGTTGGTCGGCAATATGGCCGCGCTCGTCATCGGCGACGCGCCACACCTGTACCTCGGCCTCGACCGCATGCCACCTGTGGTCATGCTCAGTGCCTGCCACGTCGCGCCCCGCGGCGCCGGGGCCGTGACCATCACCGACCTCTTGCTGCGGGAAGGCGCCCTGGCGGTGCTCGGCACTCAAGTCCCAGTTGAGGTCACACGCAACGCCACACTGATGGGCCGATTCCTGGTGTACCTCGCCGAGGAAATCGCGAAGCCCGGGCAGTTCGCCACCATTCTCGATGTATGGCATCACGTGCAGACGTCGAACGCGGTCAACGACATCCTTGACGGAAGCCCCAACCTCAGAGCGTGGGGCGCCAGCACCACCACCAGCGGCCGCTCTGTGATAGCCGAGTTCATGAGCATCCGGGCTACCGGACAGCTCCGAGCGGCACACGTCTACGAGGACACTGAACGTGTCTTGGGCGAGATCGCCGACGGGCAGGGCCAGGGCGACCGCATACGCAACTGGTTCCGCAGGCCCGGTTATGTCCCCGAGTCGCTGTTCTACGTCTTCATGGGCCGCCCCGACCTGATCCACCTCTCCGGCCGACCGGCGATAGCTGCCGAATGATCCCGATTCACTACCAACGGCGTCTTGGCCACCCGCGGCACCAAAGGCACCCGCGTCTACTCTCCCCCCTTGTCCTACCTAAGGCCTGCTCCCGTCACCCAGGCGGTAGCCGCAGCACTTGCGGGCGTCTTGACCCCCCGATCGCGTTACACGGCGTTCGACAGTTCAGAATGATCGAATCGCACGCCCGATCGAGCGGCCGAGCTGCTGTGCGCATGGCGTGTGTTCCCACGCTGGTCCCGCAATGCGGGATATTGACCCGAAACGCTAATGTTCCGGCGCGTCGAGGATGTACCGGACGTGCGGGGCGCGGAAGTAGCCCCGCACGATGTGGGGTTGCTTCTGGCGTCGGCGGAAGAAGCGGCGTACCTCGCCTGCGAGCTCTCCGGCGTTTCGGGCTCGGCAGGCCGGCAGCAGCGTCCGCTTGAGGTCGGCGTTGACGAGTTCGTCCGGGTTGGTCTCCGGCGCGTAGGCGGGCAGCAGGTGCAGGACGATCCTGCTCTCGTTCTCGGCGAGCCAGTCGCGGACCGCCTTGCTGCGGTGGACGGAGTGCCGGTCGACGACCAGGTGGATCTTCCGGTCGAACTGCCGGACCAGGCGGTGGAGGAAGTCGGGGAACACCGCGGTAGTGAACGATCCGCGGTAGACCGTGAGCCACATCTTCCCGCGGGTGCTGATAGCCGACATGGCGTTCACCGAGAACCGGTTGCCCGTCCGCCTGCTGGTCGGCGTGCCGCCTTTCGCCGCCCGGGTGCGTCCCGAGACCTGGTCCGAGCGGACACTGGCCTGATCGGCGAAGAGAATCCCGGCGCCGTCCTCGGCGGCTCGCGCGCGGATGGCCGGCCAGGTCTCCTCGCGCCACACGCGCACCGCTTCCGGATCCTGCTCGATCGCCCGCTTGTCCGGGCGCTGGAAGGACAGGCCCCACCGTTTCAGGTACTTGCCCACGCCCTGCTCGGTCAGCCGCACCCGGCAGAGCACCGCGATCAGGTCACCGACCATGGCGCGCGTCCACAACTGACCGCCCAGGCCGAGGTCTTCGGGCCGGCGGTCGGGCAGTGCCTGCCGGACGCACTGCTGTTCGTCAGGGTCCAGTACCTGGTGCTCGCCCGGCCGTCGTCCGCGTCGGCCGGAGACCAGGGCTTCACGGCCGCCGGCCTGCCACGCCGCCCACCAGTCGGCGACCGACTCGGCGCTCACGCCGAGGAGTTCGGCCACCTCACGCCGGTCCCGCCCCGCCCGGACGGCTGCCACGGCCCGCATCCGCAAGGCCTCCTGCGCGTCCGGCGACAGCCGCCGCGCGTCCCCAACCAGATCCGTCACGCCCGGATGAACGAGCCCGGAACCTTACCGTTTCGGGTCAATAGCGGTGCATGGAGTTATCGGAACCCATTGTGATCGTGCCGGGGGAGTCGGCGGGGAACCGACGACCACAATCCGACCACCAGTCCCCATCCGACCCCTCTGGCCTGGGCGGATCCCTTTATTGTCCGCCAAGTGCGCTCTGGTTGGGGATTTTCGTCCCACGGTGTCGGTGGAGACAGCCCGCTGGCCGCCCGATCCGCGTCTCGGCACCGCGCCGTGCGGACGCCGCGCTCTGCAGTCGAGGCTTGAGCGAACGCCTGCACGAGTCCAGGGGGATGCTACGCGGGCATCCTGCCCACACGATCTGCAGGCGAGGGAAGGGCCGCCGCAGTTGGTCCGGGACGCCTCCCTTCACTCACTCCGGAACGACGCGAGCAGCCCGGACGCCTTGCCGAGGACTTGAAGTTCATCGACGAACACGACAATGGGAGCGAGCGGGGTCTCGCCAAAGTTCGTTGCTCAGGACTGCCAATCCGAACCACCCGGCGAGCAGCCGCACCTCGTGCACTGGAACTGGTAGTGAGACGCTCTCGTCGTCCATCCTGGTCGAGTTATAACCGTACGGAAGGAGCGGCGAGTGCCCCAGCGGAGCCCGCCGCGGCACGTACCTGCGCATTGCCGACGCACTGCGTGCCGAGATCGCCAACGACTCTCAGCTGACCGAGCTGCCGTCTAAGGCGGGGCTGATGGAGACGCATGGTGTCGCACGAACGACAGTAAAGTGAGCCCTCGATGTTCTCGCTGGCGAGGGGCATATCAGGTCTCGTGCCGGCGTCGGCTGGCTGGTCACCCGTCAGGACACCAAGCCATCTCTACTCGACCAGCTCACTGGCCAGGGCTGATGCGTTCTCAGCAGGTGATCTTGAGGAGTGCGGTGGCGTGGTCGGGGCGTGACCGGTAGTGGTCGGCTGCGGCGGCGATGTTGG
>NZ_JBVIRY010000099.1:0-3989 GCF_055575795.1 Kitasatospora sp. NPDC034023 | reverse complement strand
ACGCCACCGGCAGCCGACTCCCGCGCCAGCAGACCCACCGCATGCCGCGTCCAGAGCACGTCATCAGCAGCCTCCGCAGGCCGGGAGTGCACGGCCACGGTGCTGCGCCCGTCGGCGTCGACGGCACCCAGCCGCAGCTGGAGCCGGACCGCGCCGGTCTCGGGCACGATCAGTGGCGCCTCCAGCGTCAGCTCCTCCAGCAGCGCACAGCCGACCTGCTCGCCGGCCCGGACCGCGAGTTCCACCATGGCCGTTCCGGGCAGCAGTACCGCGCCCGCGACAGCGTGATCCGCCAGCCAGGGGTGCGCGTCCAGCGAGAGCCGCCCGGTGAACAGGAGCCCGTCACCCTCGGCCAGCGGCACGGCGGCCCCCAGCAGCGGGTGGTCGGCCGCGCTCAACCCGGCCGCGCCGACATCGCCCGGCACACCGGCGTCGCCCTGCGGCCAGTACCGCTCCCGCTGGAAGGCGTAGGTGGGCAGATCGATGACGCGCCCGGCCCGTCCGCCGTACGCCGCCGGCCAGTCCACCGCCGTCCCGGCCACGGCAAGGCGGCCCAGGCAGGCGGCAACGGCCTCGGCCTCTGCCCGGTCGCGCCGCAGGGCCGGTACGAGGACGGCGCCGCTCTCCTCGCCGAGGCAGTGCCCTGCCATGGCGCTGAGCGTGCCGTCCGGGCCCAGCTCCAGGAACGTCCGGACGCCTTCGCCCTCCAGCACGTGCACCGCGTCAGCGAAGCGGACGGCCTCGCGAACGTGCCGCACCCAGTACTCGGGGTCGGTCAACTCGGCCGACACGAGCGAACCGGTCAACGTCGACACGATCGGGATCCGCGGCTCCGCGAAAACCACCTCAGCGGCCACGGCGCGGAACTCCGCCAGCATGCCGTCCATCAGCGGCGAGTGGAACGCATGACTGACGGTGAGCCGCCTCGCCCTGCGTCCCTGCGCCTCCCAGTCCGCCACGAGCTCCAGGACCGAACGCTCCTCGCCCGAGACCACCAGCGAGTCGGGACCGTTGACGGCGGCGATGCCCAACTCGTCGGCGCGGCCGATCAGCAGTGGCAGTACCTCACCCTCCGATGCCTGGAGGGCCGCCATCGCGCCGCCGCGCGGCAGCGCCTGCATCAGGCGACCGCGCGCCGCCACCAGCCGGCACGCGTCCGCCAGCGAGAACACACCCGCCACATGCGCCGCGGCCAGCTCACCGATCGAATGACCGGCAAGGAAGTCCGGCCGCACACCCCACGACTCGACCAACCGGAACAGCGCCACCTCCAGCGCGAACAACGCCGACTGCGTGAACCCCGTCTCACTGATCAGCTCCACATCCGCGACCGCCTCACGCAGCGGACGGTCCAACAGCGGATCCAGTTCGGCACACACCGCGTCGAACGCAGCCGCGAACACCGGAAAGGCCGCCGACAACTCAAAGCCCATCCCGACCCGCTGACTGCCCTGACCGGTGAACAGGAACGCCGTCCGCCCACCGGTCGGTGTGCCGACGCTCTCCGACGACACGCCGCTCGCCAACGCCTCCAGCGCCGCCAACAGCTCCGCACGGTCGCCCGCCACCAGCCCGGCACGCCACTCGAACGAGGAGCGCGTGGTCGCAAGGGACAGCCCCAGATCGGCCACCTCCACGTCAGGACGCGCCGCCACGAACTCCCACAGCCGAGCGGCCTGCCCGCGCAGCGCCTCCTCCGTCCTGCCCGAGATCACCAGCGGCAACGGCGCACCCGTGCTCGTAATGGCCGGCACCGGCTCCTCCGCGGGTGCCTGCTCGATGATCGTGTGGGCGTTGGTGCCGCTGATGCCGAAGGACGAGACCGCGGCCCGGCGCGGGCGTCCGTTCTCCGGCCAGGGACGGGCCTCGGTCAGCAGTTCGACGGCGCCGGCCGACCAGTCGACGTGCGAGGACGGCTCGCCGACGTGCAGGGACTTCGGCAGCACTCCGTGCCGCATCGCCAACACCATCTTGATCACACCGGCCGCACCCGCCGCCGCCTGGGTGTGACCCAGGTTCGACTTCACCGAGCCCAGCCAGAGCGGCTCCTCCTCGCCGCGCCCCTGCCCATAGGTGGCGAGCAGGGCCTGCGCCTCGATCGGGTCGCCCAGACGCGTCCCGGTTCCGTGCGCCTCCACCGCGTCGACCTCGCCGGCCGTCAACCCGGCACTGGCCAGCGCCTGCTGGATCACCCGCTGCTGGGACGGCCCGTTCGGCGCGGTCAAGCCGTTGGACGCGCCGTCCTGGTTGACGGCACTGCCGCGGACGACCGCCAGGACCGGATGACCGTTCCGCCGGGCGTCCGACAGCCGCTCCACCAGCAGCATGCCGACGCCCTCGCCCCAGCCGGTCCCGTCCGCGTCATCGGAGAAAGCCTTGCAGCGGCCATCGGCGGCCAGGCCGCGCTGGCGGCTGAAGTCGACGAAGGTCGCGGGTGTCGCCATGACGGTGACCCCGCCGGCCAGGGCGAGCGTGCACTCGCCGGTGCGCAGCGCCTGGATCGCCCAGTGCAGCGCCACCAGCGAGGACGAGCAGGCCGTGTCGACGGTGACGGCCGGCCCCTCCAGCCCGAAGGTGTAGGAGAGGCGACCGGACGCGATGCTGCCCACGCCGCCACTGCCCATCGAGCCCTCGGCGCCGCTGGCCGCGGCCTGCTGCAGGCGGGTCGCGTAGTCGTGGTACATCACGCCGACGAAGACACCGGTCTGGCTGCCACGCAGGGACGCCGGGTCGATGCCCGCCCGCTCGAAGGCCTCCCAGGAGGTCTCCAGCAGCAGCCGCTGCTGCGGGTCGGTGGAGAGCGCCTCCCGCGGGCTGATGCCGAAGAAGGCGGGGTCGAACGCCGCCGCGTCGTGCAGGAACCCGCCCTCACGCGTGTACGAGGTGCCGAGGTGGTCCGGGTCCGGGTGGTACAGCTGTTCCAGGTCCCAGCCGCGGTCGGCGGGGAAGCCGGAGATCGCGTCACGGCCGTCCGCGACCAGGCGCCACAGGTCCTCGGGGGTCTCGACCCCGCCGGGGAAGCGGCAGCTCATCGCGACGATCGCGATCGGGTCATCCTCAGCGCCAGTGGCCCCGGGGACGGGCGTCCCGCTGTCCGCCTCCGGCACGCCTAGGAGCTCGGTCCGGAGCTGCCGGGCCAGCACCGCAGGGCTCGGGTGGTCGAAGACGAGGGTCGCGGGCAGCCGCAGGCCCGTGACGGCGTTCAGGCGGTTACGGAGCTCCAGCGCGCTGAGCGAGTCGAACCCGAGCTCGCGAAAGGCCCGGGTCGGATCGACCGCCTCCGCTCCGCCGTACCCGAGCACGGCGGCGGCCTCGGACCTGACGGTGTGCAGGAGATCGCGGTACTGGTCCGCCTCGGCCAGCCCTGCGAGCCGCGCTGCGAGCGCCGAGCCGCCGCCCGCAGCGGTGGCCGCAGAGGCCGACCTGCGGGCAGCCGGCCGTACCAGGCCCTGCAGCAGGGGCGGCACCGCAGCCGGATCCGCCGCACGGGCCCGCAGGCCCGCCAGGTCGAGGCGGATCGGCACCAGCGCCGCATCCTCGGCCCGCAGGGCGGCGTCGAACACGCCCAGGCCCTCGGCCGTGGACAGCGCCTGCACGCCGCCGCGGGCCATCCGCCGCACGTCCGCGTCGCCCAGCCCGCCGGCCATGCCTCCGCCGTCCTCCGCCCACAGACCCCACGCCAGGGACTGCGCCGGGAGACCCGCGGCGTGGCGGTGCTCGGCAAGGGCATCCAGGAAGGCGTTCGCGGCGGCGTAGTTCGCCTGACCGGCCGCGCCGAAGACACCGGCCGCGGAGGAGAACAGCACGAACGCGGCGAGCGGACGGTCCTTCGTCAGCTCGTGCAGGTTCCACGCCGCATCCACCTTCGGACGCAGCACGGCATCCAACCGCTCGGGCGTCAGGGACGGCACGATCCCGTCATCCAACACACCCGCCGTGTGGACGACCGCGGTCAACTCCACACCCGCCAGCACCGCCGCCAGCGCGGC
>NZ_JBVIRY010000098.1:3570-3990 GCF_055575795.1 Kitasatospora sp. NPDC034023 | reverse complement strand
CCACCGGCACCGGCACCTTCACCACCTCCGACCTCGGCGTCGGCATCCACGCGCTGATCGCCGTCTACAGCGGCGACACCAGCTTCAACGGCTCCACCTCACCCATCGACGCCCAGACCGTCACCACGGCCGACACCACCACGGCGTTGACCTCGGCACCCGACCCCTCGGTGTTCGGCCAGCCCAAGGTCCTCACCGCCACCGTCACCACCACCGCCCCCGGAGCCGGCACCCCCACCGGCACGGTGTCCTTCTTCGACGGCGCCACCCTGCTGGGCACTGGCACTGTCGTCGCGGGCGTGGCCACCTTCACCACCACCGACCTCGCCGTCGGCACCCACGCGCTGACCGCCGTGTACGGTGGAGACACCAGCTTCAACGGCTCGACCTCGCCGGTGGACACCCAGACCGTGAACATGG
>NZ_JBVIRY010000098.1:0-3472 GCF_055575795.1 Kitasatospora sp. NPDC034023 | reverse complement strand
GGCGGACACCACAACGGTGTTGACGTCCCTGCCCGACCCGTCGGTGTTCGGCCAGGCGAAGGTGCTGACCGCCACCGTCACCGCGGCGGCTCCCGGTGCCGGCATCCCGACCGGGACGGTGTCGTTCTTCGACGGCGTCACCCTGCTGGGCACCGCCACCCTGGACGCCACCGGCACGGCCACCTTCACCAGTTCGGCTCTGGGCGTGGGCAGTCACGCCCTCACCGCCGTCTACAGCGGCGACACCAGCTTCAACGGCTCGACCTCGCCGGTGGACACCCAGACCGTGAACATGGCGGACACCACAACGGTGTTGACGTCCCTGCCCGACCCGTCGGTGTTCGGCCAGGCGAAGGTGCTGACCGCCACCGTCACCGCGGCGGCTCCCGGAGCCGGCACCCCGACCGGGACGGTGTCGTTCTTCGACGGCGTCACCCTGCTGGGCACCGCCACCCTGGACGCCACCGGCACCGGCACCTTCACCACCTCCGACCTCGGCGTCGGCATCCACGCGCTGATCGCCGTCTACAGCGGCGACACCAGCTTCAACGGCTCCACCTCACCCATCGACGCCCAGACCGTCATCACGGCCGACACCACCACGGCGTTGACCTCGGCACCCGACCCGTCGGTGTTCGGCCAGCCCAAGGTCCTCACCGCCACCGTCACCGCCACCGCCCCCGGAGCCGGCACCCCCACCGGCACGGTGTCGTTCTTCGACGGCGTCACCCTGCTGGGCACCGCCACCCTGGACGCCACCGGCACGGCCACCTTCACCAGTTCGGCCCTGGGCGTCGGCATCCACGCGCTGACCGCCGTCTACAGCGGCGACACCAGCTTCAACGGCTCGACCTCGCCGGTGGACACCCAGACCGTGAACACGGCGGACACCACCACGGCGTTGACCTCGGCACCCGACCCGTCGGTGTTCGGCCAGCACAAGGTCCTCACCGCCACCGTCACCACCACCGCCCCCGGAGCCGGCACCCCCACCGGCACGGTGTCCTTCTTCGACGGCGCCACCCTGCTGGGCACTGGCACTGTCGTCGCGGGCGTGGCCACCTTCACCACCACCGACCTCGCCGTCGGCACCCACGCCCTCACCGCCGTCTACAGCGGCGACACCGCCTTCAACGGCTCCACCTCACCCATCGACGCCCAGACCGTCAACACGGCCGACACCACAACGGTGTTGACGTCCCTGCCCGACCCGTCGGTGTTCGGCCAGCCGGTGAGCCTGACGGCGACCGTCAGCGTCGTCGCCCCCGGGGGCGGCATCCCCACCGGCACGGTCACGTTCTTCATCGGCGGCATCCCCCAGGCGCCGGTCACCCTGTCCGGCGGCGTAGCCACCCTGACCACTGCCGCCCTCAGTGTTGGCGTGCACCCGATCAGGGCCACCTACAACGGGAGCGGCAACTACAACACCTCCACCTCGGCGACCATCACTCAGACGGTCACCAAGGCCAGCACCACCACGGCGCTGACCTCGGCGCCCGACCCGTCGGTGTTCGGCCAGCCCAAGGTGCTGACCGCCACCGTCACCGCCACCGCCCCCGGAGCCGGCACCCCCACCGGCACGGTGTCCTTCTTCGACGGCGCCACCCTGCTGGGCACTGGCACTGTCGTCGCGGGCGTGGCCACCTTCACCACCACCGACCTCGGCGTCGGCATCCACGCGCTGATCGCCGTCTACGCCGGTAGCCCCAGCTTCAACGGCTCCACCTCCCCCGTCGACGCCCAGGCGGTCACCACGGCCGGCACCACAACGGTGTTGACCTCGGCACCCGACCCGTCGGTGTTCGGCCAGCCCAAGGTGCTGACCGCCACCGTCACCGCCACCGCCCCCGGTGCCGGCACCCCCACCGGCACGGTGTTGTTCTTCGACGGCGCCACCCTGCTGGGCACTGGCACTGTCGTCGCGGGCGTGGCCACCTTCACCACCACCGACCTCGCCGTCGGCACCCACGCCCTCACCGCCGCCTACAGCGGCGACACGGCCTTCAACGGCTCCACCTCCCCCGTCGACGCCCAGACCGTCAACACGGCCGACACCACAACCGTGTTGACGTCCCTGCCCGACCCGTCGGTGTTCGGCCAGGCGAAGGTGCTGACCGCCACCGTCACCGCGGCGGCTCCCGGAGCCGGCACCCCGACCGGGACGGTGTCGTTCTTCGACGGTGCGACCCTGCTGGGCACTGGCACTGTCGTCGCGGGCGTGGCCACCTTCACCACCTCCGACCTCGCCGTCGGCACCCACGCCCTCACCGCCGCCTACAGCGGCGACACCAGCTTCAACGGCTCCACCTCCCCCGTCGACGCCCAGACCGTCACCAAGGCCAACACCACCACCACGGTGACTACTGCGCCGAACCCCTCGGTGTTCGGCCAGCCAGTGAGCCTGACGGCGACCGTCAGCGTCGTCGCCCCCGGGGGCGGCATCCCTACCGGCACGGTCACGTTCTTCATCGGCGGCATCCCCCAGGCGCCGGTCACCCTGTCCGGCGGCGTAGCCACCCTGACCACTGCCGCCCTCAGTGTTGGCGTGCACCCGATCAGGGCCACCTACAACGGGAGCGGCAACTACAACACCTCCACCTCGGCGACCATCACTCAGACGGTCACCAAGGCCAGCACCACCACGGCGCTGACCTCGGCGCCGAACCCGTCGGTGCACAGGCAGTTGGTGACCCTGACAGCGACCGTCACCGCCACCGCCCCCGGAGCCGGCACCCCCACCGGCAAGGTGACGTTCTTCGACGGCGCCACCCTGCTGGGCCACGCCACCCTCTCCGGCGGCGTGGCCACCTTCACCACCTCCGCCCTCGGCATCGGCATCGGCATCCACGCGCTGATCGCCGTCTACGCCGGAAACCCCAGCTTCAACGGCTCCACCTCACCCATCCACGCCCAGATAGTGCTCTGAGCACATGAACCCACCCGGGTCGGCCTTCGGGCCGGCCCGGGTGAGGCATGTCCGGGGTGCGTGCACGACATTCCGGTACGCGCACTCGGTTCTCCAGTCCGGCTTCCCCTGACGCCCACTCGACGAGGCGGGGGCCTGCCGAGTCGACCCTGGACCTGCACGGTATGCGGTCGGCCCGGATCAACGAGGTCGAGGCCGACGACGTCATCGCCACCGCTGCGCTAGGCCTCCCCCGACAGGGCCGGTGCAGATCACGCCGCGAGATGCTGACTACCAGCTGGCTGCCGCCCCAGAGTCGACCGCAGACCATCATGACCGCGATCCACCACCACTCGCCGTCACTCGTCCTGAGCGCGTAACCCCAGTCCAGCGCACTCGTCCCCGTGGTTTCAGCTTGTCGTTTTACCTTCGGTGATCGACTCGAGGTTGTTCGAGCTGGTCACCCACATGGGGATCTTCGGGACATGGCGACGACCTCCGTTTCACGCTGTGTGATGTCGAGTCGCACAACAGAGCCGGAGGTCGTCGGTGTCGATTGTGGTCCCT
>NZ_JBVIRY010000097.1:0-4111 GCF_055575795.1 Kitasatospora sp. NPDC034023 | reverse complement strand
CGCAGGTGCTGTGTGTCGAGCGGGTCGGGGTCGAGGACAACTTCTTCGACCTGGGCGGCGACTCGATCCTCAGCATCCAGGTCGTCGCCCGCGCCCGCAAGGCCGGACTCACCCTCACCTCGCGGGACATCTTCCAGCACCAGACGGTCGCCTCGCTGGCCGCCGCCCTCGGCGGCCCCACCGCCTCCGCCGCCCCCGTCCAGGACCAGCCGCCCGTGGAGGGCTCCGTGGTGCTCACCCCGATCCAGCGGTGGTTCTTCCGCACCCACCGCACGGCACCGCAGCACTTCAACATGGCCGTCCACCTGGAACTCGCCCAAGCCGTCGACCACACCGCGCTCACCCGGGCGGTGGAGGCCCTGGTCGCGCACCACGACGCGCTGCGGCTGCGCTTCGAGCGCACCGGCGCCGGCTGGCGCCAGCGCAACCTCGCCGAGGACCGGACCGTTCCGGTCGAGCACCACGACCTGTCCGCACTCGCGCCGGACGCCTGGCAGAGCGCGCTCGACACCATCACCGACACGATGCAGCACGGCTTCGACCTCGCCGACGGCCCGCTGATCCGCTTCGCCCTGATCGATCTCGGTGCGGGTGGGGTGCGGTTGGTGGTGGTGGCGCACCACCTGGTGGTGGACGGGGTGTCGTGGCGGGTGCTGCTGGAGGATCTGGCGGTGGCGTACGGGCAGGTGGTGTCCGGTGCCGCGGTGGATCTGGGCGTGAAGTCGGCGTCGTTCCAGGAGTGGGCGTACCGGCTGCGGGAGCTGGTGGAGTCGGGTGGTTTCGACTCCGAGTTGGCGTACTGGTCCGGTGTGGGCCAGGGGGTTGAGCCGGGTCTGCCGGTGGAGGGTGTGGCGGCGCGGCCCGGTGGTTTGCGGGTGGTGTCGGGCGCCTTGTCGGTGGAGGCGACGCGGGCGCTGTTGCAGCGGGTGCCGGGGGTGTACCGGACCCGGGTGAACGAGGTGTTGCTGGCGGTGCTGGCCCGGGTGCTGGGGGAGTGGACCGGCCGGGACCGGGTGCTGGTGGATGTCGAGGGGCATGGTCGTGAGGAGCTGTTCGCGGGCGTGGACGTCTCGCGGACGGTGGGCTGGTTCACCTCGGTGTTCCCGTTGGAACTGCCGGCGGGCGGCGACTGGGACGTGCTGGTCAAGGCGGTCAAGGAGCGGGTCCGTACGGTGCCGGGCCGCGGGATCGGGCACGGCGCCCTGCGCTACCTCGGCGATCAGGACTCCGCGGCCGGAGAACTGGGCGCGATCCGCCCGCAGGTGAGCTTCAACTACCTCGGCCAGTTCGACGGCCTGACCGGAGACGGCGACTTCTACCGGGCCATGCTGCCCAGCCCCGCCGGCGAGCACAGCCCGCTGGACCCCCGCTCCCACGTCCTGGATGTCGTGGGCCGGGTGGTGGACGGTCGGCTGCTGGTGGAGTGGGGCTGGCAGGAGGGCGTGTTCTCCGTTGCGGTGATCGAGGGGTTGTCCGCGGGTTTCGTGGCCGCGTTGGAGGAGTTCGTGGCGCACTGCGGGGTGCCGGGGGCGGGTGGGTTGACGCCGTCGGACTTCCCGCTGTCGGGGCTGGATCAGGCGGGTGTGGACCTGGTGGTCGGAGACGGCCGGGGGGTGGAGGAGGTGTTGCCGCTGTCGCCGATGCAGAGTGGCATGTTGTTCCACTCGCTGGTGGAGGCTGATTCTCCGGCGTACTTCGAGCAGTTGATGTTCACCGCCGATGGTGTGTCGGACGTGGGTGGGTTCGCCGCGTCGTGGCAGCGGGTGGTGGACGAGGTGCAGGCGCTGCGGGTGGGCGTCGTGTGGGAGGGCGTGCCGGAGCCGGTGCAGGTGGTGCGCCGGGGTGTGGTGCTGCCGGTGGAGGTGTTGGACTGGTCCTCGGTGGACGGGGACGGTCAGGCGGTGCGTTGGGACGCTCTGGTGGCGGCCGACCGTGAGCGGGGGCTGGATCTGCGGCAGGTGCCGTTGGCGCGGCTGACGTTGGTGACGGTGGCGCCGGGCCGGGTGCGTGTGCTGTTGACGTTCCATCACATCCTGTTGGACGGGTGGAGTCTGGCGCGGGTGCTGTCGCTGGTGTTCGACGATTTCGCGGCGCGTTCGGCGGGTTCGGCGCTGCCGCTGCTCTCCGGTGGTCGCGGTTTGGCGGCGCAGGTGGGCTGGTTGCGGGGTCGGGACGCGGGGGTGGCGGAGGAGTTCTGGCGCTCCGTGTTGGCCGGGTTCGAGTCCCCGGTGGCGCTGCCGTTCGACCGTCAGGTGGTGCGGGCGGGTCAGTCCCGTTCGACCGGCCGGGTCGGGGTGCGGCTGTCGCAGGAGCTGTCGGAGCGGGTGTTCGGGTTCGCGCGCCGGCACCGGCTGACGGTGAACGCGGTGGTGCAGGGCCTGTGGGCGCTGCTGCTGGCGGGCTGCTCGGGTCGTACCGACGTGGTGTTCGGGGCGACGACGTCGGGTCGTCCGGTGGAGCTGCCGGGTGCGGACGAGATGATCGGCGTGTTCATCAACTCCCTTCCGGTGCGGGTGGATCTGGACCCGCACCAGGGTGTGGTGGAGTGGCTGCAGGCGCTCCAGGCCGAGCAGGTCGAGGCCCGGCGCTTCGACTACCTCCCGCTCACCCGGATCCAGGCCGTCAGCGAACTGCCCACCGACCAGGCCCTGTTCGACACGCTGGTCGTCTTCGAGAACTACCCGCTGGACATCGACGCGGCCGCCGAACGCGGCCTGACCGTCAGCGACGTCAGCGCGATCGAGGCCTCCAACTACCCGCTCAACCTGCTGGCCTACGCCGGCGACCGGATCGAGCTGATCCTGCCCTACGACCCGGCCGTCTTCGACCGCAGCACCGTTGAGGGCCTGCGCGACCAGCTGGTCCGGCACGCCGAGAGCGTCGTCGCCGCCGACGGCTCCACCACCCTGGCCGGGCTCGACCCGCTCGGCGCCGACCAGCGCCACCAGGTCCTCGGCCAGTGGAACGACACCGCCCGCGACCTGACCAGGCTGAACCTGTCCGAGATCTTCCGCAGCCAGACCGAGCGGACCCCGGACCTGCCCGCCGTCGTCTGCGCCGACGACACCCTGACCTACGCCGAACTCCAGGCCCGGTCCGCCAGGTTGGCGCACCTGCTGATCGCCGAGGGCGTCCGCCCGGGCGAACGCGTCGGGGTTGCCCTGCCGCGCGGCATCGCCTGGCTGACTGCGATGCAGGCCGTGGTGCACGCCGGCGCCGTCTACGTACCGCTCGACCCGACCTACCCGGCCGACCGGCTCGACCACATGGTCGGCGACTCCGGCATCCGGCTGGTGATAACCGACGAGGCCGCCGGCGCCACCGTCGCGACCACGGGCGTGCGCACCCTGGACCCGGCCCTGGTCGAGCACACGCAGCTGCCGGACGGCCTGCCCGAGGTGGCGATCGAGCTGCTCCAGCCCGCGTACGTCATCTACACCTCGGGCTCCACCGGCCGCCCCAAGGGCGTCGAGGTCCCGCACCACGGCCTGAGCGGGCTGCTCACGGTGCCCGCCGAACTCCTCGGCGTGCAGCCGGGGGACCGGGTGCTGCAACTGGCCTCGACCAGCTTCGACGTGGCGCTGCTGGAGACCCTGATGGCCCTGGGCCGGGGCGCCGCCCTGGTCCTGCCGGCGCCCGGCCCGCTCGCGGGCGAGGCGCTGGCGCAGGTCCTGGTCGAGCAGCGGGTGAACCACGCGATCATCCTGCCCGCCGCGCTCGCCACCCTGCCGGACGTCGAACTGCCCGAGCTGCGCAGCCTGATCGCCGGCGCGGAGCCCGTCCCGGCGGGCCTGGTCGCCCGCTTCGGCCGGGGGCGGACCATGGTCAACGGCTACGGGCCCACCGAGACCACCGTCGCGGCCTCCTTCAGTGCCGCCCTGGACCCGGACGCCGACACCGACCCCTCGATCGGGCGCCCCTTCGCCAACGTCCGGGTGTATGTGCTGGACGGCTGGCTGCGGCCGGTGCCGCCGGGTGTGGTGGGTGAGTTGTACGTGGCCGGTGACGGTGTCACGCAGGGCTACGTGGGTCGGCCGGGGCTGACGGCGGAGCGGTTCGTCGCGGACCCGTTCGGTGTGGGCGGCCGGCTCTACCGCACGGGTGACGCGGT
>NZ_JBVIRY010000096.1:0-4116 GCF_055575795.1 Kitasatospora sp. NPDC034023 | reverse complement strand
TACTGCAGGGGGGACCCTGTGGGAGAGTAGGACGCCGCCGAACAATCTTTCAGAAGAGCCCCCATCCGGATCCCGGATGGGGGCTCTTCGCATTTCCAGGCCTTTCTGGCCCGTCGGCTCACTCGTCCTCGGACTGCGGCTCCTCCGTCGGCGGCTGTCCCTGGGCCTGGGCCGGCTGCTGGGCCTCGGGCTGGGCGCTCTGGGTCGGAGTAGACGGGGCAGATAGGGCAGCCGGGAGTTCCGCCGTGCCCCAGGCCGGGTGGTTGAGCCACTTGTCGGCGCTGTTGGTGAGGCGGGCGACGCCCGTGCCGTCCGGCCGCATGCTGTAGAGGTCGGCGCCGGCGCCCGCGGGGGCCTGGGCGAACACGATGGACTGGCCGTCGGGTGCGTAGGCGGCGGCGCCGTAGAAGGCGTCCGAGGGGGCGGGGGTGAGGGCGCCGATGGCGGTGCCGTCGGGGTGGACGGTATAGATGGCGCCGCCGGGGGCGTTGTCGGGGCCGGCCGGGTAGGTGGTGAAGAGGATCCTGGTGCCGTCGGGGGACCAGTCGGCACGGTCGCCGGCGCGCAGGTCCCAGGGGGTGAGCTGACGGAGCCCGGTGCCGTCCGTGTTGACGACGTAGATGGCCCGGCTGTTGGCGGGTTGTCCGGTGGCGCTGGTGCGGTACTCGAAAGTGAGCTGTTTTCCGTCGGGGGACCAGCTGGGGTTGCTGACCGAGCCGGAGTAGGGCTTGTCGTTGGTGAGGAAGGTGAGCCGTTGGACGTCGGTGCCTTCGGGGCTCATCAGGTAGAGGTCCGAGTACTGGGTCCGGGTGTTGTCGGCAGGGTTCAGGGCGCCCCAGGAGCGGCTGAAGGCGAGCTGCTTGCCGTCGGGGGAGAAGGCGGGGGCGCGTTCGTCCTCGTTGGCGCAGTCGGCGCCGCCGCTGGAGTCGTCGCAGAGCTGGCTGATCTGGTGGGCGCCGTCGCCGGAGGCGGCGACCGTCCAGAGCCGGGCGGTGCCGGTCTGCGGGTCGGTACGGTCGAAGGCGACGGCGGTGCCGTCGGGGGACCAGTCGGGTCGGTCGTCGCGGGCGCGGTCCGGTGGCTGGGTGATCTGGTGCTGGCCGCTGCCGTCGGGGGAGAGGGTGACGATGGCGCTGGTGCTGCGGGAGGAGTCGGTGTAGGACCGGCTGACGATCAGTCCGTTGTGCGCGGTGGCCGCGGCGGGGGCTCCGGCTGCCGCGCCGACCACGCCGGGGGTTGCGGCGGGCGTCGGCTCCGGGGTGGCGGAGGGGGACTCCGGCCGGATCTCGGAGAGGGGGATCTCCCCGGGCTCGGCCCCGCAGCCTGTGAGCAGGGTGCCCAGAAGCAGAAGGCCCGCACCTGCGCTTGCGCGAGTGCGGGCCTTGCTTGTGGGGGACTGCCGTGTCCCAGTGATCCGTGCCATCTCTGCCTCCGACCTTGCCGACCGCTCGACGTGTGCCCCCGTCGCCGATTCAGGACGAAGGCCCCTGAAAGGAGCTGTCACTGTGTCAGACGGGGGGCGTCGGAGGCCGGGCGACACGCGACGGATCGCGCTCGCTAGGCCACACGGAGTAGCGGAAGGGGGGGAGGGTTTGTCAGCCCCGGGCGGCGCGGCGCTCGGCCTTGGCGAGCGCCTCCGCCTCGTCCTCGGCCTCGGCGACCTCCAGAGTGGGCGCGGTGCCGTCGAGGTGGGTGGGCAGCCACCAGGTGTCGTCCGGGCCGGAGGGCTTGCCGGGGTACTCGCGCTGGGCCTGGTCGAGCATCTCGCTCATGGCGGCGCGGAGTCGTCTGGTGACCATGACGGGCTTGTCATCCGGCCCGAGGTGAATCGGTTCGCCGATCATGATGGTGACCGGGACGTGGCGCTTGGTCAGCGTCTTCGGGCGGCCCTTGGTCCAGAGCTGCTGGGTGCCCCAGAGCACGACGGGCAGCAGCGGGGTGCCGGAGTCGGCGGCCATCCGCGCGGCGCCCGTCTTGAACTTCTTCAGCATGAACGAGCGGCTGATCGTCGCCTCGGGGAACACCCCGACCACCTCGCCGGCCTTGAGGGCGCGCACGGCGGCCTCGTACGCGGGCTGGCCGTCGGTGCGGTCCACCGGGATGTGCTTCATGCCGCGCATCAGCGGGCCGGAGATCCGGTGCTTGAAGACGTCGTCCTTGGCCATGAAGCGGGTCTTGCGGTTGCCGCCGCGGTAGGCGCCGAGGCCGGCGAAGAGAAAGTCCAGGTAACTGATGTGATTGCTGACCAGTACCGCTCCCCCTTTGGCGGGGATGTGTTCGGCGCCCACGATCTTGATTCGCACGTCGAGCGCGCGGAAGGCGGTGAGTGCGGCGCCGATCACCGGCGGGTACACGAACTCTGCCACGGTCAGTCCTGACTTCCACGGGCCGGAGCCCGGTTCGGCGGGGGCCCGTGACGTTGCGCGGGCGGTGCCGACCGGAGCACGGCACGCCGCGGCGGTCACGGGTGATACACGGAGATGATCCCCCGAACGAGTGCCTGCTGTCACCTGAGGCGTGCGGTCAAGCCGATTTTCACGGTGTGATCTCCGTGATGAACTTCGACCGGGAACTCTTCCGTTCCCCGGGCTAGGGGTGGCCGCCGGAGGCGGGTCAGGCCCCGGCGGTGAGGCGGCCCTGGGCGCGCCGGACGACCGGGTAGAGCTCGCAGCCCACGCAGTAGCCGAAGGCGGCGTTGAGGAAGGCGGAGGCGAGGCCGACCGAGGTGGCCAGCAGGCCGAGCCAGGTCACCCCGGTGACGTGGCCGAGGGCGCCGACCGCGGCGAACACCAGGAGGATGCCCTGCCCGAAGCGCAGCGGCCGCTCGTCCTCGGTCTCGGACGGCGGGGCCAGGCGGGGCAGGACGAGGATCCGGAAGAGCCAGTCGTACGGGGAGAGCCGTAAGCCGCCGAACGCGCCGAGGGCGAAGACGAGCGCTTGGGCGGCGAGGAGTCCGCTGCTGCCGGTGAGGAGGACGGCGATCAGGACGGCCGAGGTGAGCGCGGCGGAGAAACGGGGACCGCGGGGGTCGGTCTGCACGGGGGCTCCGGGAGGGTCGCGACGGGCGGCAGCGGCGGAAGGTGGCGGCGGGGGCGTCAGCGACAGTGGGGTCCGGTGGGCCGGCCCGGGGAGATGACGCGGCGGGCGGTCGGCAACGGCGGTGAGGAGCGCTCGGAGTCCACCGGCCGATCGTACGCGGCCCGCCCCCGGCGGTCGACCGTCTTTCGGGGCCCGTCGTGGCTGGCGCAGACTGGGGGGATGACCGGGCTGGTGGCGTGCGTTGTCGTGCTGGCGGTCGCGACCACGTTCGGGCTGCTGCGGGCCGGGCTCGACGGAAGGATGAGGGTGCGCACCACTGACGGGACGGTACGGCTGTCGGAGGCGGAGCTGGGCGGGCCGCTCGGCGTGCGGGCGACGCTGGTGCAGTTCTCGACGGTCTTCTGCCAGCCGTGCCGGGCCACCCGGCGGGTGCTCTCGGAGGTGGCCGGGATGGTCGAGGGGGTCGAGCACGTCGAGGTGGACGCCGAGGCGCGCTTGGAGCTGGTCCGTCGGCTGCAGATCAGGCGGACGCCGACCGTCCTGGTGCTGGACGCGGACGGCCGGGTGGTGCGCCGGGCGGTGGGGCAGCCGCGCAGGGCGGACGTGATTGCGGCGCTCGGCCAGGCGGTCTGAGGAGCCCCGTCGCAAAGGAACCTGTCGTAGGGGAACCCGTCGCGTAGGAATCCCGTTGCGATGGATTCCCGTCGTAGCGGAATCCTGTCCCTGTCGGTCCGCCCCGTCAGGTGGAGTCGCGCCCTGCCTGGGGCAGGATGTGCGCAGGCGGCGGGCGCAGTCGCCCGGCGTAAGCTACTGGCCAGTAGTGACCACTGAGCTACCGGCGAGTATGCTGCCAGGAAGTTCCGGACCGGCACGGGAATTCGCTGCCCGGAGCGGGTGCGTTCCGTGTTCGCGCCCGCTTGCACAGCCGCAGCCGCCGGACGAGACCAGTACAGGAGACAAGGCCGTGAGCTTGAGGATCGTTGTCTGTGTGAAGTACGTGCCGGACGCGACGGGTGACCGTCGTTTCGCGGACGACCACACCACGGACCGGGAGGGCGTGGACGGCCTCCTGTCGGA
>NZ_JBVIRY010000095.1:0-4210 GCF_055575795.1 Kitasatospora sp. NPDC034023 | reverse complement strand
TGTCACCCGCTCCCGCCTCGGACGCCTCACCCGCCAGGGCTTCCTCACCCAACCCGGACGAGGCATCTACCAGAAACGGACTTAACGTCCTCTGACACATCGTCATGGGATGATCCACCTGGTTGGGCAGCGCGCCAGACCAGTGAGGAGAACGAGCATGACCAACGACCCCACACCGGACGCCCCCATCTCCAACAAGCTGGACCACCAGGCCGAGTACGACCCCAACAACTTGCTGGACAAGCTGATCGACAAGCTGCAGCTGAAGAACGACGCGCCGCTGTCCCGGACGTCGGACGGCACCCCGCAGTAGGAGCAGCGCCAGGCCGGGATGCTGGCCGGGCTTGCCCGGATACCGCGGCTCCACCGCGGCCCGACAAGCCGTCCGGGCTGGCTGGGGATGCCGGTGGTGGCCGGTGACGTGGTCGAGGTCAGCCCGCCACGGGGTGGCGGTCAGCTCCGGTTCCCCTGCGCAGCCTGAACGGGAGCCGACTCGGCGCGCCTACCTGGGCCGCGCCCGGGGAGGCGCGGCCTGGCTGAGATGGATAGGTGCCGTTCACCCTCACGAGTGACACTGCATCAGTTTCCGGTCACGTCAGGAGCCCGAGCGTAACCGCCGCCGACAGCGTACAACTGCGTCATCAGGGCCCCTTGGGCGCGCTCGGTCTTCGACAACCCCGAGCTGCACCGGATGCCCTGGCTTCATGCGTGCCCGGACCAGCATTACCCGGCCGAGCCGCCACACTCGAACCCGCGATCACCGTGATCGACAGAAATGGGCTTCCGAGCAGCTAAAATGGGACATTATGCCCATAAAGGCAGGCTTGGCCTTGTCATCAGTCAGGTCTGATCTCGGTCACTCGGCTGCGAAGGACGCCCCTATGACGTCGGAGACCGCATCGGTCGCGCAATCTGGGCAGGAGTCGGTAGTCCTCGCCAGCTTCGATAACCGTCATCGCGCCGAACACATGCTGGCGTCGCTCGGGCGAGGCTTCCGCAGGCGGGCCCGCAAGGGTCGCACGAGTGCTGTAGTGGTCAGCGCAAACGCCGACGGCTCGCTGAGGCTAACTCAGTCTCGTGTGCTGACGGCCAACGGCTTTGCGAGCGCCCTGCTCCGCATCTCCCTCTCATGGATGATCGGATTCATGGGTCTGTTCTCCACACTGAAAGGGGCAAGGGTCGGGGCCCACGCCGCTGAAGTGCATAAAGGACGCGTCGGATCCACCGAGCACCAAGCCCACAGGATCCTCGCGGAAGCCGGCACCCATGCCGCCATCGCGCTGGTTCGCTGCGAGGACACAGACACCCGGCAGATGGTCGCCGCAGCAGCCGCCGAACGTGCGAAAGAGAGCTGGGACGGCTCGCTCACGAAGTTCCTCGCCTCCCTCGACCCCGGCAGTGCTCACGATTGGGTGCGCGCCGCCGTCGGTGAGAAGTCCTCCAACACACGCCGCGACCAGTGACTGATGGTGCCCGCACCGGGCCGGACGCCCGGCGGGGAGCCAGGCTCCCGCACCGCATGATCGTGCGGGCCGTCCTGCGGATCCTGGGATCCGCCGGCGCGGCGGCCGAGCCTGTCCGTGCACGCAGACTGGCCGACCACATCGACGCCGCCGCGCTTGCATTCCCCTCGCAAACGTCTGCCGTCCGAGCCGGTGCATGTTGCCCGAACGGTCTGCGTGAGGCGGGCGCATGTGTTGGATCGTCTTGTTTGGATCACCGGGTGGACTGGCGAACACCAAGCCCACCGACATTAAACGCCAAATGCATTTTTCCACCTGAACGGATGGCATACGACCGAACATCCCGCATCCTGCGACTGCCGTTCTTAGCCTAAAAGCATGACGACTCCAGCAAATTACCGGCAGGGTTCGACGTGGCTCCAGACCAGCCCGGTCGACTTCAACCACGACCTCACCGGCGCCGACCGCGCCGATGAGCTGATCTCCGAGGTCCCGAACCTCAAGATCCCCTTCCCCGGGGTATGGGAGATCTCCTACCACGCCCGCTCGTACACCGGCGGGAGCACAGCATCGGATCAGCTCGTCCGCACTGCACTGTTCAAGAACGGCAACCTCATCCCCGGCACTGAAGCACTGACCGGGGGGCACACGCCCATGCAGACCACTGCCGGGCAGACGATCCTGGAGAAGTTCGACGTCAATGACGTCATCACGCTCCACGCCTTCCGCTTCGGGCAGAACCCCACCGCCGTCATCAGCAACGGCGACGGACGTACGGGAATCATGGCGCACTGGGTGAGCCCCGGGTTCTAGGCCACTGCTTCAGCACCGTTCGTTCCTGAGCTGCGCATTTGCCAGCTCAGGAACGAACGGTGCTGTTGCGAGTGCTGTGCCGAAGTTTTCCTGGTGCACGAGTGGCCAGCGCGGCTGGAGGAAGACGCCTAGTACTCCAGTGTGACTTCGCGATCATGTCGGTCTCGCGGTCTACTCTGGCTCGCTATGGGCTACGACGTGCACATCACGCGGCGTGAGAACTGGTGGGACGAAGAGGGCCAGGACATCAGCGCGGAGGAATGGGACGCGGTGGCTGCTGCCCGTCCCGGCCTCGCGACAGCCCCGATGTGGTGGAGCGCCGGACGGATCGTGTCCAAGAACCCGAGCGATGCGGTGATCGCGGAGATGCGTGAGGTGGCGAAGTTGCTGAAGGCGTGGGTTCAGGGCGACGACGGCGAGCACTACGACGCCTGATGAGTGCGGCCACCACGAGATGATCAAGGGTTGTGTGGACTCCTGAAGATCGTACGGTGGCCGCGGGTCACAGCATAGACGCCGCCCGATGGCGGGCGATGTTCGACCAGGCGATGGCCCGGATCGCGGGCCGGTTCAAGCGGGTGGAGCCGCGGGCGACGGCCCGCGCTTTCGTGCTCGCCCTGTTGTCCGGCGTCGAGCGGAAGAACTGCTGGCGTTTGGCTGAGCAGGCCGGCCATGCCCGTCCCGGGCCGATGCAGCGGCTGCTGCGAAGCACCCGCTGGGACGCCGACGCGGTCCGCGACGATGTCCGGGCCTACGTCCTCGAACACCTCGGCGCCGACGACGGTGTCCTGATCGTGGACGAGACGGGCTTCCTGAAGAAGGGCGCCGCCTCGGCCGGCGTGCAGCGGCAGTACACGGGCACCGCAGGCCGGGTCGAGAACACGCAGGTCGGCGTGTTCCTCGCGTATGCCTCCAGCAGAGGGCGGGCGTTGATCGACCGTCGGCTCTACCTGCCCGACGCCTCGTGGTGCCAGGACGCCGAGCGCCGGACCCGCGCCGGAGTGCCCGATCAGGCCCGGTTCGCGACCAAGCCCGCCTTGGCCGGGCAGATGATTGCCGCGGCGTTGGATGCCGGGATCAGTGTCTCCTGGGTGACCGGCGACGAGGCATACGGCCAAGACCCCGGCCTGCGCGCACTGTTGGAGTCCCGTGGGACCGGCTACGTCCTTGCCGTCGCCTGCAGCACGCGGGTGCGGATCAACCAGGGGCGGACCGCTGCCCGCGCGGATGCGGTGACCGATCGCCTGCCCGCCTCGGCCTGGCACCGGCAGAGCGCCGGAGCCGGGGCCAAGGGGCCGCGCTACTACGACTGGGCCTGGGTCGAGATCGGCGCCGACGGCCACCGGCACCTGCTCATTCGCCGCAACCCGAGCAGTGGCGAACTCGCCTTCTACCTGTGCTGGTCCCCGAGACGAGTACCGCTGTCCGAGCTGGTCCGGGTAGCCGGGAGCAGGTGGTGCATAGAGGAGTGCTTCCAGGCCGCGAAGGGCCAGGTCGGACTGGACCACTACCAGGTCCGCCACTGGACCGCCTGGCACCGGCACATCACCCTGGCCATGCTCGCGCTAGCCTTCCTGGCCGTGGCAGCCGACGACGCGAGGCCGACCAGATGTGCGGATCCGAACCGTCCCGCCCGAAGCGGAGAGCCGATCGACCTGACCGTCCCGGAGATCCGCCACCTGCTCGGCACTCTGCTGAACCCGCCGAGCACATCCCCGCGCAGGCTGCTGCACTGGTCGAATTGGCGCAGACACCATCAGGCCGTAGCCCGCCGAAGCCACTACCGGCGGCGACTCGCCAGCCCCTCAACCGGATAGATCACGAAGTCGCACTGGAGTACTAGCCTCCGTGTTTCGGTTCGCGTCGGCTGATCTGGGGTGATCCCTGTGTCGGGGGTTGTGGGGCTGCCGTGGGACGTTGGGCATGCCGAGGGC
>NZ_JBVIRY010000094.1:0-4351 GCF_055575795.1 Kitasatospora sp. NPDC034023 | reverse complement strand
ATCACCTACCCCCCGGCCAACACGTCAGTTCATCGAACGATCACACGAACGAGCGATCCCCAACCGTGAGTAAAGGGACTTAACGTCCTCTGAGGGACACCTTTCCCGAGCGGCCGGAGATGCACGTGGTCCACGAAACCGTCTACCAAGCCCTCTACGTCCAGGGCCGCGGGGAGCTTCGCCGAGAGCTGGCCCAGGTTCGCCCCATGATCAGCGAGCGTCCCGCCGAGGTGGAGGAGCGGGCGGGTTCCCGGGCACTGGGAGGGCGATCTGATCATCGGCAAGGACGGTGCGTCGGCGATCGGCACGCTGGTCGAGCGCGCCACCCGCTACGTGATGCTCCTGCACCTGCCCCACGGCCGCACCGCCGAGCAGGTGCGCGACGCCCTGGTGGAGACCGTGCGGACCCTGCCCGGGCACCTGGTGCGCTCGCTGACCTGGGACCAGGGCGCGGAGATGGCCGAGCACGGCCTGTTCACCCTGGCCACCGACATCCCGGTCTACTTCTGTGACCCGGCCAGCCCCTGGCAGCGCGGCTCCAACGAAAACACCAACGGCCTGCTGCGGCAGTACTTCCCGACTTGTATAGGTGGCAGCGGTGTCGTGATCGGGCTGGCCGCCCGTAACGTGCCGTAGGACGCCGGGAGGGCTGACTCGAGTACTTCCTGCCGCCCGTGAGGGCTGGCTCGCTTTGGGTGTGTCGCCCCTTCTGGTGTCCGTTCGCGGCTTGACTCAACAGAGGCATGAGCATCGGCCACCCGCGTTCTCGAAGTCGGGCTGTCAGCTGCGGATTCCACCGACCCGACGACCAGGAGGGGGAGTCGCCGATGATGCTGATCGGCATCGACCCGCACAAGTCCACCCACACGGCCACGGCTGTCGATCCCGAGACCAACCGTGATCACGCGTCGATTCGCATCGACGTCACACTGCAGGACTACCAGCGCATGCTGGACTGGGCTGGCCAGTGGCCTGAGCGGCGCTGGGCGGTCGAGAACGCCAAGGGCATGGGACGCCACGTGACCTCATGGCTGCTCGCTCGTGGGGAACAGGTCGTCGACGTCCCGCCCAGCGCGACCGCACGGGTCCGGCAGCTCTCCCGCGGCGGCGGCCGGAAGAACGACCGCATCGATGCAGCCGCGGCGGCATGCGTCGCCGCTCTCCAAGGCGACGCAAGACCGGTCCAGCCCGAAGACTCAGCCGACGCCCTGGCCTTGCTGGACGAACGACGCAGTAACCTCGCCCAGGCCAGAGTCCGCGCGGTGAACCAACTCCACGCGCTGCTACGGGCACTGTTGCCCGGAGGGGCACCGCGCGATCTGTCGGCGGCGAAAGCCGAACAGCTACTGGAGACGGTCGTCCCCTGCGGCCCGGCCGAACGGACCCGCCGCCAGCTCGCCACGGAGCTCATCACCGAGATCCGCACGTGGGACGCGAAGCTGAAAGACAACGCTAAAGCCATGGCCGCTCTCGTCGCCCAGTCGGCCAGCACGCTGACCGACACCCCGGGCATCGGAGCCGTGACCGCTGCGCGCCTGATCGGCCGGACCGGAAACCCCACCCGTTTCCCCAGCGCCAGCGCCTTCGCGCACTACGCCGGCACCGCTCCCATCGAGATCGCCAGTGCCCATCGCGCGCGTCACCGGCTGTCGCGTGGCGGCGATCGTCAGCTCAACTCCGCGCTCCACACCGTGGCCATCACCCAGATACGCATGCCTGGAACCCAGGGCCACGCCTACTACCAAGTCAAGATCGCGGAGGGCAAGACTCCGCGTGAAGCACAACGCTGCCTCAAACGCCGTCTCGCCGATCACGTCTGGCGCACCATGGTCGCCGACGAGCGGCGCCGAACGCGAACAGTGGGCCCGGGAGGACAACCGGGGGCGACTAAGACATCCAGCGCGGCCGGCCCAACCCCGACAGCCAGCTCTTCGGACAAGTCACTTCCCGGACCCACCGCCACCGAGCCTACGCCGACGGCTCCAGCCGCTTGACAAACACAGAGGCACCCAAGGGCACCGACCTGGCCGTCCACGGCCCGGAACACCTGGCCGCTGTCGCCGCCGAGCTCAACGGCCGCCCACGCAAAACGCTCGGCTGGGAAACCCCAGCCGAGCGTCTCCATAAACTCATCGCGGCCTAGACAACCGACTATGTGTTGCGACGACCACTAGAAACCGCCATCCACTGGCTCTGCCCCTCCAACCAGGAGCTTGCCCATGTAGCGGACGGCCTCGGAGGTGACCGGGTCCGGTTCGAGGGTGCGGCCGCCACCGGGCCGGTCGACGATCCGGTACCCGTACGGCGGCTGACCGCCGGCCCACCGATCGGTCTTGCGCAGGTGCTTGTGCGCCGTCATGACGCGGGCCTTGATCCGCTTGAGTTCCATCTCCGCGAATCTCGACGCCATCATCAGGAAGACCTTCGCCAGCTCGCTTTCGAATGACGACTACCGCCCCCGAGGCCTCTCCGGATACCCGCACTGCGTCGAGGTACCCAGCGTTGATGAGGGCGGCGTCCCAGAGATCCGAGACGTGCTGGTCGTCGGGGGTGTCGGTGGGGTTCATCTGGACTGCCCGGGCCAGCATGAACAAGCTGTTGAGGGCGTGCGGAGAATGACCCTGCTCCACGGCACTCTGCCAGCGATCCCGAACCGCCTCTCGCCAAGGTCACGATACGTACGAAACCAGATGGATCGTCAGGCCGCCCGGGTAGCCTGTCAGCTGTGCACGAGATGACGGACCCGGTCGCCGCCCGGCAAGCGGCGAAGGCCGTGGAACGAGAGCGCCTGACACGGGCAAATGAACGCCGTGAGGGGCAGAGTCCCTCGGGTGTGAGCGGTTTCGTCCTGCGCAAGTGGCGTTGGCTCGGTGTGGGGGGCAGCGAGGCCGTCGAAGCCGTGCTGGCAATGCTTTCGGAGATGGTGGCGCTCGCCGGTATTCCCGAAACGGAGAGGGCAGTACTCACGCGGGCGCTCGAAGGGGATCCGGACCGCGAGGTCTTGTTGCACGCGGTCCAGACCGGGCTGAGCCATCTGTCGGCGGCGTCGGTCCTCGGCCACATACGCAACCTCTGGGGCACCGGAGTGCGCTGGATCAACGAGGCGGGCCTGGAACGCTGCCGACTGCTGTGTTCGACAGCGCCCGGCCTGGACCTCGTCGGCAAGCGCGCCCTCTCAGTGACAGGCGGTCCCGCATACTCCCTCTTTGCGACCGCGGCTACCCGTGGCGCGATCCCCATCCCCAACCGCTTCCTGGACGGGCTTCTCGCCTGGGCTCCGCTGACCGTCATCGACGATCTGATAGACCGTGGTGGTCTCCTGGCCGAGGACGCTCCCTGGCAGGCACGCGATGACCAGGAGAGTCTCTATCTGCGTGCGCGCCTCACACCGGAGAAGACTACCGATGAGGAGGCGCGACGGCTCGGCTGGCAGGCCTATCTACGCCGACAGGCCTTCATGAGCGGCGAGACGCTCATGCGGCAGGAACCGGACGATCTGTGGGACCTTCTGTACGACGTCGTACTGGACGGAAACACAACCGCTCTCGATGCGCTTGACGCGTCTCTACCCCGAACCCAGCAGATCGAATTGCGCGATCTCAAGTCAGGCGCTGTATCCGGTCAGTGGCCGCTGAGCATGCTTGAGGACCGCGGGCTCTGGCGCCTGATGGCAACTCTGTGGAAGCCACAGGAGCTCATCGACGCCGGACGCAGTCCCTTCTACGCACTCGTCGCCGCGAACCGGGCTTACAACCTGGTCAGGGCCGGCGAGACGGAGGCGGCGGCACTTCAGGCGCATTCCCTCACCCGCGACGGTATCGGCCGGAAGGTCCCCGCAGAGCTGGTCCAGGAGGGGCATGCCATCGCCGCGTACGCGGCCATGCAACAGAGCGAGGCGCTCGAATCGGCTGTAGCACGGAAGAAACTGCTGGACTCCGCCGAAGAACACGCCGAGAAGGCTGCGGCGCGGCGCGGTGCCGCAGCCGAACGGAACCTCCGGATCCTGCGCGTGTGGAGGGGGACGAAGCGGAACGACCGCAGCCCGTTCAGCAATCCGTTCCTTGAAATCGGTCTGGATCACGGTGCCAGCGGTTGGGAGGAACGCTGCCGGGAGATATTCCGTCACCACGAGGGAGATGCCAAAGCCCAGTCCGCTCTGAACTTGGCCGAGGACCGTATTCGTGGCGCGCTGCGCGAAGAGGCGGGCTGGGATGTCTTCTACCAGTTGCCACTTGACCCGCTGCGGTACGTCATGCCCTCTCAGAGGACGTTAAGTCCCTTTACTCACGGTTGGGGATCGCTCGTTCGTGTGATCGTTCGATGAACTGACGTGTTGGCCGGGGGGTAGGTG
>NZ_JBVIRY010000093.1:0-5336 GCF_055575795.1 Kitasatospora sp. NPDC034023 | reverse complement strand
ATGACGGCTTCGGTGCGCAGGGGGTTGATCTCGGAGACGGCGCCGACGAGCGTGGTCTTGCCGACACCGAAGCCGCCCGCGACGACGATCTTCGCGGAGGTGGTGGCGCGGGTGGGGGCGGCCGCGTTAGAGCTTGCGAAGTCCACTGAGGACCCTTTCGAGCAGCGTGACGTCGGGCTGGTTTCCGGATTCGCCGCCGGAAGCGGGCTGGTGGATGGCGACCAGGCCGGCCTCGGCCAGGTCGGCCACGAGGATGCGGGCCACTCCCAGGGGAAGGGAGAGCAGCGCCGACACCTCAGCGACGGATTTGACCTCGGTGCACAGCGTGCAGATCCGCTGGTGCTCGGGGAGCAGGGTGGCCAGGCGCTGCGGATCGACGTCGGCGGAGACCAGGGCCTCCAGCGCGAGTTCGTAGCGGGGCCGGGTACGGCCGCCGGTCATAGCGAACGGACGGATCAGCGGGCCGGAGTCGGGCTCGTCCTCGAACTCCTCGGTGTACCCAGGGTCCTGGGCCGGCCGGAAACCGGGCGTCGGCTCGGGCGCCGGTGCCGGAGTCGGGTAGCCGGGCGCCGGGGCGCCGTAGGAGGGCTGCTGCTGGGCGTACTGGTCGTACTGCTCGTACTGGCCGTACTGCTCCTCGGGCCTGGCATACGGGTGCTGGGGCTGCCCGTACTGGTGCCGGCCGTACTGCTGACCGTGGCCGACGCCGGGTGCTCCGAAAGCGTCATGGCCTGTGCCAGGGTACGGAAGACCGTATTGGCCGCTGCGGTCGTCGGGCGGTGTCACGGTTCCTCTCCTCACAAGGTGCGGCGGTGCGGTTCAGCTTCGGCGCGGGTCCGGAGCCGGTGGTGCGAAGGCCGTACAACGTCCGAACCCGAGCCCGCCGAAGCGGGCCCGGGAAGGACGCGGAGGTACTTCGAATACCTGGACGGTATCCGACGAACCGTCAGTGCAGGAGACTGCCCTGGAGTTCCGCGCGAAGTGCGGGGGTGAGGACGGCGCCGGCGCGGTCGACGAGCAGGGCCATCTCGTAGCCGACGAGGCCGATGTCGGAGTCGGGGGCGGCGAGGACGGCGAGGGCGGAGCCGTCGCTGACGGCCATGAGGAACAGGAAGCCCCGTTCCATCTCGACCACGGTCTGGTTGACCTCGCCGCCCTCGAAGATCCGGCTGGCGCCGGAGGTGAGGGAGGTGAGGCCGGAGGCGACGGCGGCGAGCTGGTCGGCGCGGTCGCGCGGGAAGCCCTCGGACATGCACAGGAGGAGGCCGTCCGCGGAGACCACCACGGTGTGGGACACCCCGGGGGTGTTGTCCACGAAATTGGTGATCAGCCAGTTCAGGTTCTGTGCGGCCTGGCTCATCTGAGTCAACTCAACGCTCCTGGTGGTTCGAGCCGCCGAAGAGATCGGTGCTGCGGTTCTGTCCGTTGCCGGACTGGTCTACCTGATCGGGGTCGATCCGGAAGCTTCCGGTGTTGCCGGCGCTGCGGCCCTGCTCCACACCGCGGCGCAGGTTGGTGAGGCGGCCACGGACCTCCTCGGGGCTGCGGGAGACCTGCGGCCCGTCCTGCGGGGTGGGCTTGGCGTTGCCGGGCACCAGGTTCTGCTTGGGCACGCGCCGCGGCAGACCGGACTGGGTGGTCCCGGCGGAGGAGGGCTCGCGCAGCTGCTCGGCCCGCTGCCAGTCGCCGTCGTTCGGCGACTGCCAGGCGGCGGTCGGGCCGGTCGGGCCGTAACCGCCGAGCGAGGACACGTCGTGGCCGCGCGACTCGAGGGGCATCGAGGTGTCCTTGGCGCCCGCGAACCAGTTCGGGCTGTCGCCCGACGGGACGGCGCCGGCCGGCGCGCTGCCGGGGCCACCGCCCGCCAGCTGCTCGCCGGGGCGGCGCTGCGGCAGCCCGGACGCCAGGGTGGTGGGCGCCTGGTCGGCGGCGGGCAGCGCGGGCGGCTCCGGGGCGTACGGGTGACCGGCCGGGGCCTCCTGGGCCTGGCGGCCGTACTGGTCGGCGTAGCCGCCCTGGTCGTAGCCGTACTGCTCGTCGGCGTACTGGTCCTCGGCGTAGCCCTGCTGGTCGTAGCCCTGCTGCGGGTACTGGTCGTAGCCGTCCTGGGCGTACCCGTCCTGCTGGTAGCCCTGCTGCTCGTAGCCGTACTGGTCGTCGGCGTAGGCGCCGCCCTGCTGGTAACCCTGCGGGGCGTACTGGTCGTAGCCCTGCTGGTAGTCCTCCTCGACCTCGGCGTCCAGCACCGGGCCGTCCGGGGCGCCGCCCTCCAGGGCCGCGCGGCGGACCTGGTCGAGGCGCTGCGAGCGCTGGACGGCCTCCAGGGCCGGGCTGAACCCGCTGGAGCCGGCGTTGCCGACACCGGTGAGGTGGTCGTCGAAGCCGAGCTCGGCGGCGCTGCGGGCGCGGGCGTCGGGCGCCCACTGGTCGGTCGGCTCCTGGTCGGCGAAGATCCGGGAGACGGTGAACTGCTCCTCGGGCTCCGGCGCGGCACCGCCCTGGGTGACGAACGGCGGGAGCATGACCAGCGAGGTCGTGCCGGCCGACTCGCCGGACGGGCGGAGCTGGACGCGGATGTCGTGCCGCTGGGAGAGCCGGCCGACCACGAAGAGGCCCATGCGGCGGGAGATGGTGGCGTCGACCGTGGGCGGCTCGGCCAGCTTCTCGTTGATCTCGGCGAAGTCCTCGGCGGTGAGGCCGATGCCCTTGTCGTGGATCTCGACCAGCACGCGGCCGTCCGGCAGGCGGGTCGCGTTGACCAGCACCCGGGTCTGCGGGCTGGAGAACGAGGTGGCGTTCTCCAGCAGCTCGGCAAGCAGGTGGACGAGGTCGGTCACGGCGGCGCCGACGACCTCGACCTCCGGGATGCCGGAGAGCTCGACGCGCTCGTACTGCTCCACCTCGGACGCGGCGGCGCGGAGCACGTCGACCAGCGGGACCGGGGTGTTCCAGCGGCGGCCGGCCTCCTCGCCCGCGAGGACGAGCAGGTTCTCACCGTTGCGGCGCATACGGGTCGCGAGGTGGTCCAGCTTGAAGAGGTTCTCCAGCTGGTCCGGGTCGGCCTCGTTGTTCTCCAGGTCGGTGATCAGCGCCAGCTGGCGCTGGATGAGGCCCTGGCTGCGGCGCGACAGGTTGGTGAAGATCGCGTTGACGTTCCCTCGCAGCAGGGCCTGCTCGGCGGCGAGCGCCACGGCCTGCTGGTGGACCTGGTCGAATGCCCGGGCGACTTCGCCGATCTCGTCCTTGCCGTGCAGCGGGATCGGGGTCACCGAGGTGTCGACCCGGTCGGGGTCGGTCTTGGAGAGCTTCTCGACCAGGTCGGGCAGACGGTGGTCGGCGATCTCCAGGGCGGCGCTGCGCAGGGTGCGCATGCCGAGGATCATCGAGCGGGCGACGTAACCGGTGAGCAGGCCGGCCAGGATCAGCGAGGCGACGACGATGACCGTGTTGAGGATGGCGTCGTAGAGCGCGTTGTCCTTCAGGTTGCGGGACTCGGTGAGGACGTCGTCCAGCAGCACGACTTCGGTGTTCCGCAGGGCCTGGATGTGGGTGTTGGCGGCCTGGTTCCAGTTGTCCGGGGTCAGGCCGGAGGCCTTCGCCTCGGCGAACGCGGCGTCGGCGGTGGCCTTGCCCTTCAGCTGGCCCTCGGCGGCGGCCTGGCTGTACGCGGCGGCCAGGGCCAGCAGGCCCTGCATGGTGGGCGCGTGGCCGTTCGGCATCTTGTACGCCGAGCGGTCCTGGGCGGTGGCCAGGGCGACCTGCGCGTCCGAGTACTTCTTGGCGTCCTCGGGGGCGCTACCGGTGTTGAACTCGTTGAGGGAGACCTGCTCCAGCTTCTCCGCGACCACGATCTGCTGGGTCGCGTCGGCGTTCTCGTACCGGGTGGTGCCGTTCTGCGCGATGCCGACCAGCAGGCTCAGCATCAGCGAGCGCTGGGTCGAGGCGGAGGCCTTGGCCAGGGACATCGCGTAGATCGCGCGGCCCTTGCTGGTGGCGTTGGAGGAGCCCATGCCGACCGAGTTGTCGTAGGCCAGCAGCGGGGCGAACATCACCGAGTAGGCGCTCGCGGTCGCGCTGAGGAACAGCTCGGGGCTGTACGCGTTGGCCCGCAGGTGCGGCAGGTCGATGATCAGCGACTGGAAGGCCTCGTGGCGGCGCGGCAGCTCACCGGACTTGTCGGTGGCCTCGTACGCGGCGTTGTAGGCCTTCAGCGCGGCGTCGGTGTCGGCGCGGCGCTTGGTGACCTCGTTGTTCGGGTCCTGCTTGGTGAGCAGGGGTATGAGCGTCTTGTCGCGCTCGTTCTCCAGCGCTTCGGCGAGCTCGGTCGCGGCCTTGGCCAGCTCGGCGGTCTTCTCGGCGCGGGAGGCCTTGATGTAGCCGTCGACCGAGGTGTTCACTCGCAGACCACCGAAGACGAGACTGATGATCACGGGGATCAGCAGGATCGCGATCAGACGGGTCGGCACACGCCAGTTCCGCGGGCGGAGGAACTCGTACCGGCCCGTGCCGCCTTCGCCGCCCTGCGCGCCGCCGCTGCGGGGCGCCGAGGCGAGGCTCGGGGGCGTCGAAGCCGGTGCGGCCGGGGGGCGTTCCTCGGTGGGAGTGAACGCGGAGAATCCGGCCGGGCTCCCGGGGGTACCGTTCGGCTCGCTCTGGCGGGGCTCGGAGCGCCGCTGCGGGGCGGGTTGCTGCTTACGCCTCACTCGACAACTACCTCTCGGCCGACAGTCGGCCATGGATCAATCCAGCGCTACCCCCGGGCCCTGACCCGTCGCCGGACGGGCCGACACGAAAGAATCAGGGGTAGCTGGAATTTCAGCACGTGCAGGGATGGGGGACAAACAGCCGCCGTCCGGCACCCGCGTCGGCGCAATCCGGACATTCACCGACATGACGGAGCAAAACCGTGGTCATCTGGCGCTGAGTGACGCTGAATCGCCACGCTGCGTCATTGTTGATCACAAAATGCCTACCGAACTGTTATCGGCTGCTTATACACGGGTCTTGCGCGGGGCCCCGGAAGGACACCGGCCCGTAAGCGGCGCGGCCCCGTCGGCCCGTTGCAACGACGGGCCGACGGGGCTGACTGGTTCCGGTTGCCCGCGCGCTCGCCGCCGGGCCGTCCGGGTCCGGTGCGCGGCGCGTCCCGCTCAGCGGAGGCGGGCGAGCAGGGCGTGTTCGACGAGGGTGATGAGGGCACTCTTGGCGCTGTCGCGGCGGCGGGCGTCGAGCGTGACCACAGGGGTGTCGGGGCCCAGCTGGAGGGCTTCGCGGACCTCGTCGGCGGTGTGGGGCTGGTGTCCGTCGAAGCCGTTGAGGGCGACGACGAACGGCAG
>NZ_JBVIRY010000092.1:0-5521 GCF_055575795.1 Kitasatospora sp. NPDC034023 | reverse complement strand
CCTCGCCAGTCTCACGGGCCTCGTACAACCGCAAGACTGACGCACCACCACGATCCCAGGCAGCCGAACACCAAGATCACCGACAGAGTCAAGCTTAGTGGCTGTTGTCGTTCCGATCTTGAGGAGTGTTGGTCGAACGGGAGTCTCGATCGGGTGACTGTGGCGATAGCCGTGCATGAAAGCAGGGCCTCTTGGTAGCTCGAAGGGTGTCTACGCCAACAAGCTGGCCAGGAGGCCCTGTTGTCGCAGTTGTACGGCATCGTGGGAGCGGAGTCCATCGCGGTCACCCTCGCGTGTGACTGCCTGGCTCACCAGTTCGGGAACGCGGCCGACCACGGGGTGCGCGAGCCCCGCTATCCGACGGACATGTCGGACGCCGAGTGGGCGGCGGTGAGGCCGCTGCTGCCGGTGCCGGGATGGCTGCAAGGGCGGGGCGGGCAGCCGGAGGCGTACTGCCACCGGACGATGCTGGACGCCATCCACTACCTGGTCGACAACGGCACGAAGTGGCGGGCCGTGCCGGCCGACTTCCCGCCGTGGGACCGGGTCTACGCGTTCTTCCGCCGCTGGCGCGACCTGGGTCTGGTCCGGGAGTTCCACGACCGACTGCGCGGCAAGGTCCGCGAGAAGGCCGGGCGGGATCCGGAGCCGAGCGCGGGCGTGATCGACTCCCAGTCGGTCAAGGCGGACGCCGTCGTCGGCTCCGACAGCCGCGGCTTCGACGGCGGCAAGCTGATCAACGGCCGTAAGCGGCACGTCGTCGTCGACACCCTCGGCCTGCTGCTGGCGGTGATGGTCACCGCCGCGGACACCGGTGACCGCGCCGCCGCCCAGGTCCTGCTCGCCCAGGTGGCGGCCGCGCACCACCTGCTGGCCCTGGTCTGGGCCGACGGCGGCTACACCGGCAGCCTCGTCGAGTACTGCCTCACAGCCCTCGCCCTGGTCCTCGCCATCGTCAAACGCAGCGACGACATGCGCGGCTTCGTCGTGCTGCCCAAGCGATGGATCGTGGAACGCTTCTTCGCGCACCTGATGCAAAGTCGTCGCCTGGTACGCGACTTCGAGCGATCCACCAGCAGCTCCGAGGCGGTGATCTACTGGTCCATGACCCTGCTCATGACCCGCCGCCTTGCCCGGCCACGCCCTTCGCGAGCGTGAACCGACCCGGCGCCGACTCGACCAGCCAACCCCGGGCCACCAGCCGCTTCGCCTTCGACCGCAACGCCTCCACCTTCGCCGGCACCACATCCAGGCCGAAGCCGACAGCCAACTCCTGGCATGCCAACGGACCTTGACCGAGCCGATCGCGGTCTGCCAGGACTCGCACGACCCGCTGATAGTCCACCGACAGCGCCGACCAGGCCAGCCCCGCGCGCCACATCGGCACCACCGACTTCGGCTTCGCCGCGTCCGGGGCCTCGGGCCGCACCGCCGGTTCACCCGGATCCCGCAGGTCCTCCGAGGAGCCGGGGCCGGCGGCACCGCCGTCGGTCGGGGCCAGCACCTCGCCGACCCGCGAGCGGGCGATGACCCACTCGTTCCACTCCCGCTCGGCCACGGCCAGCTCGGCCTGGATACGGTCGGCCTCCTCCCGCAGCCCGTCCACACGACGGCGAGCGGTCAGCTCACGCTGTTCCAGCAGCCCCACGACCGACGGCATCCTTGACCTCTACCAGAGCGACGACACGACACGTCACCACTCCCCGAGACCACCGACCCCATGCCTGAACAGCGGAAACGCAGCCCTCAAGCCCGGAAAGACAACAGCCACTGAGGTTCGACGTCGCGGTGCTGGGCCGAGGTGAGCCGCGAGCCGCACCGTGTGTTGGTGGCGTTGTGGCTTCACGAGGCGGCGAGCGTGGCCAGTGCGTCCTGGGCGCAGGCGGTGGCGGCGGCTTCGGCGTCGGCGGGCGGGATGTCCTTGAGGGTGTACCCGGAGAGGGTGTGTGCTTCATAGCGCATGGTGATGAGCGCGTTGCGCTGGAGCACCACGAGGTCGACATGGCCGAACCCACTCGCGGTCGTGTAGAAGAGGGTCGCCTTCTCCCCGAGGCCGGGAACGGCCCGGTCGTCCGTCGTCTTCATGCCCGCGGTGGCCGCCATCGTCCGGTCGCTGGACAGTGTTTGCTGGTAGGTGCGGTCGGCGAACGGGGACAGCATGACAATGACCAGCATCTCGGTCAGGCCGGGCTCCCTGCTTGACCAGCTCCCGTTCGCCAACGTTGTGCCCCCGACCGGCTTGTGCTCGGTGCAGGCGGCTCCCTTGGCGTAGCGGTCGACCGTCTCGGGGCGCAGGAGCGCGCAGCCCGCGACCAAGGTGGTGTAGGGCGCGGTGGTGGGGCTCGCCGGGCCGGAGGACGCGGGCGTGGCGGTCGGCGCGGGCGCGGCGGTCGTCGCCGGGGTGACGAGGTTGGCCACCAGGCCCAGGACGAGCGCTGCGGTGCCCGCACCGGCGGTGATGCCTGCGAGCAGCCAGGTCCACCGCCGGGCGGGCCCGGCCGGGCGCAGGTCCGCCGGGTCGGGGAGGGTGGCGGGAGTGGCCTGTGCCGGCAGGGGGCGTGTGCTCGGGAGGGTCGGCAGCGGCTGTGTCGCGGGTGGGGTGTCCTCGATCTCGGCCATCCGGTGATGAACCTTTCGGAGGCTGTCAGCGGGCTGACAGGTGATAGGCGGTCAGGGTGGTTCCGTAGCGGAGCAGGAGGGCCGAGTCCTGGAGGAGGGTTTGCGGGGCCCCTGGCTGCCGGGCGAACGTCTGGTGCCACTGCGGGGTGCCGGTGGCGCTGGTGAGTGACTGCAGGGTGATTCCGCCGGCGGCGGTCGGCGTGGTGACGAGGACCGCCCCTCCAGAGGCGCCTTGTACGGTGGCGGCACCCTGCGCTGACGGCCAGGTCCACGCGGTGCGCCCGGTGTGCAGGTCGACGCCGGACGCGCCCTGCGGGCCGCCGGTCACGACTACGGTCCCGTCGTCCGCGCACCCGGTGACGGCGCCGGTGTGCGAGCCGGTCCACAGCCGGGTGCCCGCGGTGTCGAACGCCGCTGTCACGGTCTGGGCGTCGTCGGCCGTCACCGCGGCGACGGGCAGGCAGGTGACCACTCCTTGGCGGAGCGAGAGCGAACCTTGGTAGGCGCCGGCGTACATGGTCGCGGAGGCCGGCGGAAGACCGGTGGGCCGGTTCCAGAGGGTGGTTCCGTCCTGGCCGTCCACGGCGGCGAGGGCGAGATCCGGGGCCAGGGCGTACAGTCGGTTCCCGCTCGGCGGCGCGTACAGGTCCTGGGCGTCGAGCCTCCAGCGTTGGCGTCCGGTCGCACCGTCGAGCGCCACGAAGCGGAAGGCGCCCTTGATGGCCCGGGCCGGGTCTCCGAGGAGCAGGACGATCAGCAGCCCCGCCGAGGGCATGCCCTGGAGGCGGTAGGAGGTGCCCAGTGCCGTACTGCTCCACAGTCGGCGTCCTCCGGCTGCGTCGTAGCCGTGCAGTGCTCCGTCCGCTCCGGTGACCAGCAGCAGATCTGGCAGCGGCAGGGCGAGGGCCTGTGTTCCGGGGACCGTGTCGGACGAACGCCAGAGCGTGGCACCGCTGTGTGCGTCGCGTGCGAGCACCGAGCCGTCCGGGTCCACGGACCACACCCGCCCGCTGTCGCCGACCGGGAGGGTTCCGGTCTCCGTGGTGCTGTTCCACAGCACCCGTCCGTCGGAACGGTTGTAGCCGATGGTCCCGGTGCGGTCCGCGCACACCACCGCCGCCGGGCCGCAGCTCACCGGTGTCATTCCGGCCCGGGGAAGTGTCACCGTGGCCTTCCCCTCGTAGCGTAGAGGCCGTGACTGAAGGGGAAGTTGGGAGTCATGGCGGAGAAGAGGCGGAAGTTCGACGCGGAGTTCCATGAGGGGGCTGTGCGGATCGTCGCCGAGACCGGGAAGCCGGCGGCGGAGGTCGCGCGGGAGCTGGGGATCAACGAGACCACCCTGGCCACCTGGGTCTCGCGGGCGCGGAAGGCCGGCGGTGACGGCACGCTGGGCGAGTCCGAACGCGAGGAGCTGGCCAGGCTACGGCGGCAGTCCGCCGAACAAGCCAAGCGCGTACGGGAGTTGGAGATGGAGCGCGATGTCCTCAAACGCTGCATGGTCCTGTGGGTGAAGTAGCTGTGGCGGACCCGACTGCACTCGTCGGGGTGATCAGCGACCAGAGGACCGAGCACGACATCCCGCACACCGTCTCCTGCCGCGCGCTCGGGGTGTCCGAGGCGTGGTTCTACAAGTGGCGCCGCCGACCGGACGAGCCGACGGACCGCGAGGTCAGGCGCGCACGGCTGGAGGAGCGCATCACCTACTTCTTCCGCCGATCGGGCGACACCTACGGCTCCCGAGGATCACGCTCGACCTGTGGGCCGAAGGCTGGAAGGTCTCGGTGAACACGGTCGCCGAGATCATGGCCGAGCTCGGGCTGCAGGGCCGCAAGCCGCCGCGCCGCCGCCGCTCGCTGACCCGGCAGGGCAAGCGCAGAGCCGCCCGCGACCTGGTCGGCCGGCATTTCGACGCAGTCGCTCCGAACGTGCTCTGGGTAGGCGATATAACCGAAGTCGAGACCGGGGAAGGGAAGTTGTACCTAGCGACGGTCATCGATCTGTTCTCGCGCCGGCTGCTGGGTTACGCGACGGGCGCCCACCACGATGCCGGCCTGGTCGCCGCCTCACTGAAGATGGCCGCCGCCACGCTCACTACAACAGCCCGGTGTTGCAACGACCGGTTGAACTCGCCGAGTACACCTCTGCTGCCTACAACGAGCTGTGCGACCGGCTGGGTGTGGTGCAGTCCATGGGACGCGTGGGCTCGGCCCTGGACAACGCCGCCGCGGAAAGCTTCAACTCGCTGATCAAGGTCGAGTACATCCATCGGCACAAGTTCGCCACCCAGACCGAGGCCCGGCTGAAGAGCGCGACCTGGATCGCCGACTTCTACAACACGCGCCGTAGGCATAGCGCGGCCGGCGGACTGCCGCCGGTGGAGTTCGAACGGATCATCAGCGAAGCTCGCGCCAGCCACCACCAGGAGGACCTGGCCGCATAAGGAAGGTCTCTACGAAACCAGGGGATTGACAAGCCTCCCCCAGTGTGTCGCCGCCATCACAGACAGGCAGAGTGACACGTACAACTCATCCGGCGATTCCCTTCCCCATTATTGGAGGATCCCATCAGCCGACCGGGCAGACTGGAGGCGCCCAACGCGCAGCTCGACAGGCCGGATGAGAGCTGCGCACGTTTGAAAGAGCCAAGGGTGGCGAACCCCTCCAGCGGACTCGCCACGACAAGACCAGCTGCGGCGGCGCCGTCCCACTGCGCCCCGCCCGCCAGCTGGTTACTCTGCCCCACTCTGAGGCGTCGTCGGCCCGGCCCGGTCCCCGACCAGCCAGGTCCGACTCGCGACGGCCTAGGGGCAATACCGGTGATTTAGGTCGATTTCCGGCGGGTTGGGCTGGCTTTCGTGGGCCCGACCAGCCGGATCGCGGGGGCCTGGGGCGAGGACGGGCCG
>NZ_JBVIRY010000091.1:0-5814 GCF_055575795.1 Kitasatospora sp. NPDC034023 | reverse complement strand
GACCTTAGACAAGCCTCATCGTTGCAGCTCAGAAGGCACTTTCGCTTTTCCGATCATGCTCCGGACGCGACCCCGGATGAAACACGCAGGCTAGCGTCGGTCGAGATCACTTGGCGAATGGTCAAGATCGCGTGTCATGGGACACAGTGGTCAAACTTCGCTGAGACACCCCCTTGCCGGTCAAACATCGGTGAGACTCGTCAAACTTCGATGAGACGGGTCAGCCCGTCCCGGCGCCCGGGACGGGCATCAAGGTGTCCGGACCGCTCTCACCAATGCTTTGACCTGCTGCGTTATCTTGCCGTGACCGAGCCGTCAAGGTACCGGCGCGTTGTCCGGGGCGGGCATCAAGGTATCGGCGGGGCGCGGCCGGGTGCGGATCCGGTCGCACGTACGATTCCGTGCCGTGGGCAAAGAGCGGAAGACCTTCGAGTACACCGACGGGCTGAAGGCGGCGCAGCGGGCGCTGGTGGCTGTGCAGGCCGAGCGCCGTGCCTTCCTGGCCGCGCTGCCGTTGTGGGGCGGCGATCTGGAGGCGGCCCGGCGGGGGCTTAGCGAGGAGCAGCCGGCCGAGTCCGCCCGGCTGGAGGAAGCCGAGCGGCGGGCCTCCCATGTGGTGTGGGCTGACGAGTACTGGGCCAAGCTGTCCGGCGAGGACCGGGTCATCGCCTGCAGCCGGCTCATGCACATCGACGACGTGCCGGACGCCTCGGCCGCGTAGCGCGGACGCGCGCGGCCCGACGGCCACGTCCGGGTACCCAGGCCTCTCACCGGGTCCGGGCGGGCCACGAACGCGGAGACTCACCAGCCTCCCGGGCGTTTCCCACCAGTGGTCGGGGTGTCAGAACGCGGTGCGGATCTGGCTCCTGGGGTCACCGTCGGCGAGATGGTCGGTGTAGAGGCCGGCGCGGGCCAGCCGCCTCCAGGGCCGGGCGTAGCGCATCGCGGTGTCGATGTCCGGGACGGTCGAGTGGAGGTCGAGGTCGGTGAGTGCGAGGGCGGGCTGGTTGTGGGCCGGGGCGCGGTTGAGCCAGCGCCCGCCGGGGGCGACGATGCCGGAGGGTGCGGTGGCGGCGAACTGGGCGGGGACGGCGTAGCCGAGCCAGTAGTTGTAGAGGGTGCCGTAGGCCTGGGCGACGGTGGCGCGGGCGGGGTCGTCGACCATGACGGACAGCAGGACGCAGTCGACGTCCAGGCGTTCGTACTCGGCGAACAGGGCGGGGAAGTTCGCTTCGATGCAGATGGCCAGGCCGAAGCGGACGCCGTCCACGTCGAAGACCGTCGGCTCGGGCCGGCCGGGGGTGTAGAGGTAGGACAGCTCGGTGTTCGACAGGAACCGCTTGTCGTACCGGGCTACCAGGTCCCCGCGGTCGGAGACGACGTAGAGGCTGTTGTGCGGACGCCGGGGCGGTGTGAGCGGATGGAGCGAGCCGAAGACCGTCCACAGGCCCAGCTCGCCCGCCAAGGCCGCGATCCGCTCCGCCTCCTCGCGCAGGACGTCCCACGCGGCGCCGGTCCAGTCCGCCGGCGCCCCGGTCCCGTCGGGGCCGGTCGCCACCACCCGCTTGTCCGGGTAGACGAGAGCGCCCTCCGGAAACTGCACCAGCCGCGCCCCCGCCCCGGCGGCTTCCCGCATCAGGGCCCGGACCCCCTCACCCGCCGCCCGGATCGCCGTCCGGTCCCCCGGATCCTCCGGCACCGTGCTCTGCGCCACCGCCAACCGCAACGTCCCGACCATCCGGCGACCGTACCGGTGCGCCCGATGCCTCACCCGGCCCGGACCGGGAGCGTCACCCGCACGTGTCCCTGACCGCAGCAGGTTGAACCGCGCCCGGTGAGCGGGGCGGGGGCGGGCGAACTCACCAGCGCGCGAGGCGAAACTCACCACCCGCCTGTGAAACTCCTGACCCGTGACAGCGAAGTTGGGACGATTGTCACCGAAGTTGGGACAACGTCATTTTGCGACAGCGAAGTTGGGAAAGACCCCGGTCAACGCCCTCGTAGTGCTACAGCACGGCAATGCATGAGCTCAGATCGGCGGCCAGGAAGACCAGGCGCGAGTCTTCAGCGATATGCACTCGCCCCAAGGCGACTGGGGTGTCACCTGCACGCTGAAGGTCGGGCATTCCCTGTTCGAAGTCCTTGCAGGTGACGATGCCGTCCTCCGCCATGCACTGGGCCCGCCAAGCCCAGATGTCGAGAAGCCGGCTGGCCGGCACCGTCGATTCGGCCCACACCCGAAACGAAGCCCCAGCGCGCAGGGCCAGGGCAACATGGCCGGCGGCAGCAGTCTCATGCCGTTCGAGGGCAGCAATCAGGTCTTCGCGATCCACGACGTGCAGTATGCCGCTCTGCGGGCACCAGCAGCCCGCCCCTACTTCCCAACTTCGCTGTCACAAACCGGCCAGCTTCCCATGATCGCTGTCACAAACAGCCGTTGTCCCCACTTCGGTGACAACCGTCCCGACTCCGCTGTCACAGGACAACTCCCCACCGCAGGCCAGGGGGTGCAACGCGGAGCGCAACACGCTGTTGCACCCCGGTTCCCCCGGTGGTTCGCGCAGGTCAGGGGTGCAACGCGAAGCCTGCCAGGGCCCGCGCGTTGCACGTGTTGCGGCCCCGTGTTGCACCCGCTACCCAGTCAGGAGCGGCGCCACCAGGAGCGGACGCGCTTCGCCTCGGCGGCCTCGGCCGCGGCGGCCCGCTCGCGCTCGGCCTCCTCCCGGGCGCGCCGGTCACCGAGGGACCTCAGCTCACCCAGCTCGCCGGGAGGTTCTGGTACGAGGCGTGCTTGGTGATCAGCCCGTCGTAGACCACGTGCCCATCGCGCCAGCTGAGGACCACCAGGCGGTCACCCTTGAACAGACGAACCTCCTCCTGGCGGATGGAGTGCACTGCGTCGAAGTCACCGGAGAAGCCGCCCGGAAGCTGGGTGAACGAAGGGTGTCGGGTGATCAGCCCGTCGTAGGTCACGCTCCCATTGTTCGCATTGAGGACCAGCAGACGGTCACCCTTGAACATGCGGATGTCGCTGCCGATGTAGACGACGTCGTCGATGTCCTCGGAGAAGTCCGCCGTCACCTGGGCGTGCGAGGGGTGCCCGGAGATCTTGCCGTCGTAGGTGCGGCTGCCGTTGGCGGCATTGATCACCACGAGCCGCCCGCCCCTGAACAACCGGATGTCCTGGCCGACGACGTACGCCCCGTCGATGCCGTTGGCGAACTTGGGTGACACCTGGGCGAAGGAGCCGTGTTTGGTGGTCTGCCCGTTGTAGGTGATGCCGCCATTGGAGAGATCGATGAAGATCACCTGGTCCCCCCGGAACAACCGAACCTCGCTGCCGATGACTTCCGCCGCACTGATCATGGTGCACTCCTTGTCGCTGGCCGGCTACCGCTGAACGTGCCATCGCTCCGGGGAGAAATGATCTTCCGCCCCCTTTGAGTCAGCAGAGGAAAACGCTACCCCGCCCCGAGGGCAATAGCCGGGAACCCGAACCAGCCTGTCCAATTCCAGCAATGCATGGCCGGGACCGCACCGTTGCGCCCATCAGACAGGGCTGCATTCTTGCAGCTCACAGCGCCAGCACCACTCGGCGGGCTCAGGACGGGGATTCACATCAAAACAGATCCGGCCCTCACTCGTGTTACCAGTGGGAAAATATTAAAGGATCCTCATCAATGCGAACTCATGCTCCGATCACCGCCATGTGCTCGCAATGCATGGACACCACCGCCACACGACCCGAACGCCGAATACTTCGGGCACATCACCGACAATGCGATCGACGGGCTTCCCAGGGCTGATGCGTTCTCAGCTGGCGGGATAGGTCGGCTCGTCGGCTTTGAGACCTGATGGGCGGTTTGCCGGAGTGGAAGCAAGAGACGCGACGCCAGATGATCAAGGCTTCTGAGACCGAAGATCGTCCTGGAGTCGCGTCCGCGTGCCATCCTCCCTGATCACCGTCCTCGCGCGCCACTGCGAGGACGCCAACGACCCCTGCCCGTCCATCGAACCGCACAAGCTGGCCTCGCTGTCCGAGGTGCTGGCCGCCGTGCCCGATCCCCGCCGGGTGCGCGGGCGCCGCTACCGCATCGGCGTGCTGCTGGCCCTGTGCCTGACGGCGGTGCTCGGCGGAGCCCGTTCCCTCGCGCAGATCGCCCGGTACGCAGCCGACACCGACCCGCAGGTCCGCGCCGGACTCGGCCTCACCCGCGCCACGCCCAACGCCTCCACGCTCGGCCGACTGCTGGCCCGCATCGACGGCGACGCCCTGGACGACGCCGTCGGCACCTGGCTCGCCCATCACGCCGCCGATCCCGTCGAGGAGGACGAAGCCCTGATCGGGCTGGCCGTGGACGGCAAGACGGTGCGCGGCTCACGCACCGACAGCGAGACGGCAGTCCACCTGCTGGCCGCCGCCCTCCACGGCAGCCAGACCGTCATCGCCCAGCGCCAGGTGGCGGCCAAGAGCAACGAAATCCTGGCCATGGCCCCGCTGCTGGCCCGCTTCGACCTGCGCGGCGTGGTCGTCACCGCCGACGCGATGCACACCCAGCGCAAGACCGCGAAGAAGATCATCGCGGCTGGCGGGCACTACCTTCTGGTCGCCAAGGGCAACCAGAAGAAGCTGCGCCGGCAACTGCGCCGCCTGCCCTGGCAGCAGATACCGCTGCTGGACCGCACCCGCACCACCGGGCACGGACGCCGAGAGGTCCGACGCCTGAAGGTATGCACCGTCGAAGCCGGACTGCTGTTCCCGCACGCTGTCCAGGCCATCGAGATCAAGCGACGCCGCGTCAACAAAAGAACGGCAGGGTCCAGACGAAGACGGTCTACGCCGTCACCAGCCTCACCCCCGGCCAGGCCGACCCCGCCCGCCTGGCCGGGCTCGTCCAGGGCCACTGGTCCGTGGAGGCCCTGCACCACGTGAGAGACGTGACATTCGCCGAGGACACCTCCAGGGTCCGCACCGGCAGCGCGCCCCGCGCCATGGCCACCCTGCGCAACCTCGCCATCGGCCTGATGCGCCAGGCCGGCTGGACCAACATCGCCGCCGCAGCCGACCACTACCGGTCATGCCCCGAACACGCCACCGCGCTCCTCAAGATCGCCTGCTGACAACACATCAGCCCTGGCGCTGGACCGCTACGCGCCCGGCGCCCGGTACTGGACTCGTTCGGCTTTGCGCAGGGCATCCATGGTTTCATCGACGGTCAGGAGAACTGTCGTCTCGAACGAGCTAAGCGCGCCGCCTGCACTAATCGCCAGCGCAACCGCGGTCATGGACACGTTGTCGGGGGCCTCCCACAGGTTGTAGCCGTCGTGTGTGCCGAAGGCGTACCAGAAGCCGTGGAGCTTCCCGCCGACGGACTCGATGTACGCCTGAGCGGCCTTTGCGCGGTCCTCGGGGTGGACGATCAGCCTGGCCCACGTCTCCGGTGTGTAGCTGAACCTCGATAGATAGAGCGGCATCATCTCCCTTTCGTTCCACCAAGGGATACCCCAGCGGGTGGGAAGCGCGCCGGATGCGGCCCGCGTATCCCCCGAACGGCTGGGGACGATGACCGGCACGGCCACAGCCAACGGGTGAGCGACCTACCCGGGCGCTCTGGCCCTGCTTCGTACGCGCTGGTTGATACGTCCGCGTACGGTTCGGGCCGCGTGACCACTACCGGTCACACCCTGCCCACGCGTGCGAGCTACTTCATCTCACAACCTGAGAGGACGTTAAGTCCGTTTCTGGTAGATGCCTCGTCCGGGTTGGGTGAGGAAGCCCTGGCGGGTGAGGCGTCCGAGGCGGGAGCGGGTGAC
>NZ_JBVIRY010000090.1:0-5825 GCF_055575795.1 Kitasatospora sp. NPDC034023 | reverse complement strand
TGGATGGTGTTGAGGGTGTGGGGGGTGAGGGCTTCGCCGGCGAGGACGATGGTGTGGGGGGTGGGTGTGACGTGGGGGGTGGTGAGGATGTGGGCGAGGGCGGAGGGGACGGCGCTGATGAGGGTGCCGTTCCAGGTGTGGTGGGTGGGTTCGGTGAGGGTGAGCAGGTTGCGGACGATCTCGATGGTGCCGCCGGTGGTGAGGGGTCCGAAGAGTTCGAAGACGGAGACGTCGAAGTTGAGGGAGGTGGCGGCGAGGGTGTGGGTGAAGTGGTGGTCGCCGAAGGTGTCGGCGGCCCAGGTGAGGAGCTTGGTGATGTTGCGGTGGGTGATCACCACGCCCTTGGGGCGGCCGGTGGAGCCGGAGGTGTAGATCACGTAGGCGGGGTGCGCGGGCAGTGCGGTGACGACCGGGTTGCTGCGCGGGCGGGTGGAGAGGTCGGCCTGGTCGAGCAGGATGGTGCGAATTCCGTTGGTGGGTGCGGTGATGGTGCTGGTGGTGAGGAGCAGGGTGGGGTTGGCGTCGGTGAGCATGTGGGTGACGCGGTCGGTGGGGTAGTCGGGGTCGATGGGCAGGTAGGCGCCGCCGGCCTTGAGGACGGCCAGGAGGGCGGTCATCAGGTGGGCGGTGCGTTCCATGCGGATCGCGACCAGTGACTCCGGGCGGACGCCCTGTTCGGCGAGGAGGTGGGCGAGCCGGTTGGCGCGCTCGTTCAACTCCCGGTAGGTGACCTGTTCGTCGCCGTGGATGACGGCGACGGCGTCGGGGGTGCGGGCGGCCTGGGCCTCGAAGAGCGCGGGCAGTACGGTCTCGGTCGGGACGCTGTGGGTGGCGCCGGACCAGTCCTGGAGCAGGAGGTGGCGTTCGTCGTCGGCGAGTACGTCGACGGCGCTGACGCGCAGGGACGGGTCCCCGGCGACGGTGGCGAGCACGCGCAGCCACCGCTCGCCGATCGTCCGTACCGATGCCGCGTCGAACAGGTCCGCCGCGTACGTGACCCGCACCGCCAGTCCGTCCGGCGCGCCGGTCGTGTTCACCGCCTCGCTGACACTCAGCTCCAGGTCGAACTTGGCGACCGGGGCCGCACCGGGCTCCGCCGTCACCGTCAGGCCCGGGAGTTCGACGGTTGCCCGCTCGTTGTTCTGCAGGCTGAGCATGACCTGGAAGAGCGGGTGCCGGGCCATCGAGCGCGCGGGTGCCAGCTCCTCGACGAGGCGCTCGAACGGCACGTCCTGGTGCGCGAACGCGCCCAGCGCGGCGTCGCGGACCCGGCCCAGCAGCTCGGCGAAGGTCGGATCGCCGCCCAGATCGGTGCGCAGGACCAGGGTGTTGACGAAGAACCCGACCAGCTCGTCCAGCGCCTCATCGGTACGGCCGGCGACCGGCGTACCGATCGGAACGTCCTCCCCGGCACCGAGCCGGGACAGCAGCACACCCAGCGCCGCCTGCAGTACCATGAACATCGTGGCACCCTGCGAGCGGGCCACCTCGGCCAGCAGGGCGTGCAGCTCCGCCGGCACGGCGAGGTCGACCGAGCCGCCGCGGTGCGAGGCGACGGCCGGGCGCGGCCGGTCGAAGGGAAGCGCCAGCTCCTCCGGTACCGCCGCCAACTCCCGTCGCCAGTACGCCAACTGCTGCTCGAGCAGGTCGCTTCGCGACTCCTCGCCGCCGAGCAGCTCGCGCTGCCAGAGGGTGTAGTCGGCGTACTGCACCGGCAGCGGCGCCCACGCGGGTGCCCGGCCGTTGACGCGCGCCGCGTACGCGGCCGACAGGTCACGCCCCAGCGGAGCCATCGACCAGCCGTCACCAGCGATGTGATGGACCGTCACCACCAGGACGTGTTCCTGTGGCGCCAGTGCGAACAGCCAGGCCCGTACGGGGATTTCCGCCGACAGGTCGAAGGCGAGCCCGGCCGCCCGGGCGACGGCCTCGGCCAGCTCCACCTCGGTGGTGTCGGCCACGGTCAGGCCGAAGCCGAGCCGGTCGAGGTCAGCCGGGAGCACCTGCTGATGCGGGTTTCCGCTGTGGGCGGGGAAGACCGTACGCAGTACCTCGTGGCGGCCGATCAGGTCGAGCAGGGCCGCGTGGAGTGCGGCGCGGTCGAGCTCGCCGGTGAGCCGCAGCGCGACCGGGATGTTGTAGGTGGCGCTCGGCCCATCCAACTGGGCGAGGAACCAGAGCCGTTGCTGGGCGAAGGACAGCGGTACCCGCTCGGGCCGCTCCCCGGTGGCGACCACCGGCGGGCGGACCAGAGCGCCCGGGTCCAGGTGACGTGCCAGGGCGGCGGGGGTGGGTGCCTCGAAGAGGGTGCGCAGCGACAGTTCGATGCCCAGGACCGAGCGGATCCGGCTGATCAGTCGCACCGCCAGCAGCGAGTGCCCGCCGCTCGCGAAGAAGTCGTCCTCCGGGCCGACCGCCGCCACTCCTAGCACCTCGGAGAACACGCCGCAGAGCAGTTCCTCCTGCTCCGTGCGTGCGGCGCGGCCCGCCGCCGTCGCCCCGTAGTCCGGGGCGGGCAGGGCGCGGCGGTCGAGCTTCCCGTTGGAGGTCAGCGGCAGGGCGTCCAGGACCACCACGGCCGACGGCACCATGTAGTCGGGCAGACGGGCCCCGACCGTTGCGCGGACCAGCGCGGGCAGCTTCTTGGTGCTCTCCGCGCCGGGGGCCGGGACGACGTAGGCGACGAGGCGCTTGTCGCCGGGCATGTCCTCGCGGGCGACGACCACGGCCCGCGCGAGTCCGGGGCAGTCGGCGACGGCGGCCTCGACCTCGCCGAGTTCGATGCGGAAGCCGCGGATCTTCACCTGCTCGTCGGCGCGGCCGAGGAACTGCAGGTTGCCGTCGGCGGTCCAGCGCACCACGTCACCCGTGCGGTACATCCGCTCGCCGGGGGCGCCGTACGGGCAGGCCACGAAGCGCTCCGCGGTCAGCCCGTGCCGGCCCAGGTAGCCGCGCGCCAACTGGGCGCCCGCGATGTACAGTTCGCCGGCGACACCGGGCGGCACCGGGCGCAGCGTGTCGTCCAGGACGTAGGCGCGGGTGTTCCACATCGGCCGGCCCATCGGCACCACGGCGGTGTCGGTCACCGTCCGCGGGTCCACCGGGAAGTCGGTGCAGCCGACGGTCGCCTCGGTCGGCCCGTAGTGGTTGACGATCGCCACGCCGGGGTGGCGCGCCGACCAGGCGCGGATCGCCTCGGCACGCACGGCCTCGCCGCCGACCATCAGCTGCCCGGTCGGCGCGCACTCCTCGGGCAGCGCGTCCATGAAGGCCAGGTGGCTGGGAGTGCCCTTGAGGAAGGTCAGCCGCTCGCCGGCCAGCAGGGCGGGCAGCCGCTCGTCGAGTGCGGCGACCACCACGCGGCCGCCGCAGGTCAGCGCGCCGTAGAGGCCGGTGACGCCCGCGTCGAAGGAGATGGAGGCATGCAGCAGGGTGCTGCCGGTGAGTGTGGGGTAGGCCCGGTGGCAGCGGACCACGTAGTTCACCAGGGCCCGGTGCTCGATCAGCACACCCTTGGGGCGGCCGGTGGAGCCGGAGGTGTAGATGACGTACGCGGGGTGCGCGGGGAGCAGCTCGGGGCAGGGCAGGGCGGAGCCGTCGTAGGAGTCCAGGTCGGTCTCGTCCAGCAGGATCCGGGGCAGCGGGCCGCGGGCGCCGGCGGTGCCCGGCAGACCGGTGGTGCTGGGCAGACCGGTGGTGCTGGGCAGACCGGTGGTGCTGGGCAGACCGGCGGCGAGGTCGCCGGTGGTGACCAGGGCGACCGGCCGGGCGTCGTCGAGCATGTAGGCGATCCGGTCGGCCGGGTACTCCGGGTCGACCGGCACGTAGGCGGCACCGGACTTCAGCACCGCGAGCAGCGCGATCACCAGCTCGGCCGAGCGTCCGAGGCAGACCGCGACCAGCGACTCCGGGCCGACGCCGCGCTCCCGCAGCAGCCGGGCCAGCCGGTTGGCCCGGGCGTCCAGCTCCGCGTAGGAGAGCCGCTGCCCCTCGGCGACCACCGCCACCGCGTCGGGAGTACGGGCGACCTGGGCGGCGAACAGCGCGGGCAGGTGGGCGGGCGCCACCTCGACGGCGGTGTCGTTCCACTCCTCCAGGATCCGGACCTGCTCGGCGTCGTCGAGCACCCGCACCGCGCTGACCCGGGTGGCCGGCTCCTCGGCGAGAGCCGTCAGTACCCGTACCAGGCGCTGGGCGACGGCTTCGACGGTAGCCCGGTCGAAGAGGTCGGCGGCGTACGTGGCCCGCACCGCCAGCCCGGCCGGGCCACCCGCCGGGTCGAGGTTCTCGCCGACCTCGAAGGAGAGGTCGAAGCGGGCCGAGGCCGTCTGCGCGGCCAGCGGGCGCACGGTGACACCGGGCAGCTCGAGGGTCGCCTGCGCGTTGTTCTGCAGGCTGAGCATGACCTGGAAGAGCGGGTGGCGGGCCAGTGAGCGCACGGGTGCCAGGTCCTCGACCAGGCGCTCGAAGGGCACGTCCTGGTGCTCGAAAGCGCCGAGGCCGGTCTCGCGGACCCGGTCGAGCACCTCGGCGAGCGAAGGGTCGCCGGTCAGGTCCGTGCGCATCACCAGGGTGTTGACGAAGAAGCCGACCAGCTCGTTCAGGTCCTCGTCGGTGCGGCCGGCGATCGGCGTGCCGATCGGGATGTCCCGACCGCCGCCGAGCCGGGAGAGCAGGACGGCGAGCGCCGTCTGCAGCACCATGTACATCGTCACACGCTGCTGCTTCGCCAACTCGGCCAGCTTGGCGTGCAGTTCGGCCGGAACGAGCAGCTCGACGGACTCGCCCCGGTTCGAGGCGGTGGCCGGGCGCGGCCGGTCGTACGGCAGCGCCAACTCCTCCGGGACCCCGGCCAACGCCTGCCGCCAGTAGCCGAGTTGCTCGGTCAGCAGGCTCTCCGGGTCCTGGTCGTCGCCGAGCAGCTCGCGCTGCCAGAAGGTGTAGTCGGCGTACTGGACGGGCAGCGGCTCCCACTCGGGCGCCCGGTCGGCCAGTCGCGCGGTGTACGCGGTGGCGATGTCGCGCGCCAGCGGCTCGAGGGACCAGCCGTCACCGGCGATGTGGTGGACAACCACGGCCAGTACGTGGTCCTCCGGGGCGACCGTGAGCAGCGTCGCCCGGATCGGGATCTCCTCGTGCAGGTCGAACGGGTGCCCCAGGACCCGGGCCACCGCCTCGGCCAGCTCCGCCTCCCCGGCGGGCTCGGCCGTCGCCAGCTCGAACGCGGCCAGCTCGGTCGGCAGCACCCGCTGGCGGGGCTCGCCGTCCACCGCCGGGAAGACGGTGCGCAACACCTCATGACGGTCGATCACATCGCGCAGAGCTGCCTCAAGCGCCGCCGGGGACAGCGTCCCCGTCAGCCGGAGCACCACCGGGATGTTGTACGTCGCGCTCGGGCCGGTCAACTCGCCCATGAACCAAAGGCGGCGCTGCGCGTACGACAACGGAATCATCTGGAGTCCCCTAGCTGTGAGACGGGCCGGCCGCAGGGGCCGGGTCGTGCGATGGATCAGGTCTGGTGTGGTGCTTGTGCGGCCGAAGCTGGTCGGGCCAGGTCGGGCCGGGTCGGGCCAAGTCGGCCAGGCCGGACGCCCGACGGGCCGGATCGCCCGCCAGGCGGCGTCCTTCAGTCGGTCGCCGTCAGTCGGCCTTCGTCAGTCGGCCTCCGTCGGTCGCTTCACCGACCGCAGGCTCGGCCGGGCCCGCTTGGCGGGCTTCAGCCGTTCCGCGAGGGCGGCGGGGGTGGGTGCTTCGAAGAGGGTGCGCAGGGGGAGTTCGGTGCCGAGGGTGGTGCGGATGCGGCTGGTGAGGCGGGTGGCGAGGAG
>NZ_JBVIRY010000089.1:0-5891 GCF_055575795.1 Kitasatospora sp. NPDC034023 | reverse complement strand
CTCACCCTCCACCCCGACCACCCCGCCTACGTCATCTACACCTCCGGCTCCACCGGCCGCCCCAAGGGCGTCACCATCCCCCACCGCGCCATCGTCAACCGGCTGGCCTGGATGCAGTCCGCGTATCCGCTGGACGCCACGGACCGCGTGCTGCAGAAGACTCCGTTCGGCTTCGACGTCTCCGTCTGGGAGTTCTTCTGGCCGCTCCTGGAAGGCGCCACCATGGTGGTCGCGCGCCCCGGCGGCCACCAGGACCCGGGCTACCTGATCGATCTGATCCAGAGCCAGCAGGTCACCGTCACCCACTTCGTGCCGTCGATGCTGCAGGCCTTCACCCAGGAGCCGGCCGTCGCGAACTGCACCGGCCTGCGGTCGGTGTTCTGCAGTGGCGAGGCCCTGCCGGCCGAGCTGCGGGACAAGTTCCTGGCGCTGCTCGACGTGCCGCTGCACAACCTCTACGGTCCGACGGAGGCGGCGGTCGACGTGACCGCCTGGGATTGTGCCACCCCGAACGCCGGGGCCTCCGTCCCGATCGGCCGGCCGGTGTGGAACACCCGGGTGTACGTGCTGAACGCGCGACTGGAGCCGGTCCCGCCGGGCGTGGAGGGCGAACTCTACCTCGCGGGCCTCCAGTTGGCCCGCGGCTACCTCAACCGCCCCGGCCTCACCGCCGAACGCTTCGTCGCCTGCCCCTACGGCGAGCCCGGCGAACGCATGTACCGCACCGGCGACCTCGCCCGCTGGACCGCCGGCGGGGACCTGGAGTTCGTCGGCCGCGCCGACGACCAGGTCAAGCTCCGCGGCTTCCGCATCGAACTCGGCGAGATCCAGGCCACCCTGGCCACCCATCCCGCCGTCGCCCAGGCCGCCGTCATCGCCCGCGAGGACACCCCCGGCGACAAGCGCCTCGTCGCCTACCTCGTCGCCGCCCTCGGCCACAGCAGCGATGAACTCGTCGAATCCGTCGGGGAGTTCCTGCGCCGACAGCTGCCGGACTACATGGTGCCGTCGGCGACCGTGGTCCTCGACGCGCTGCCCGTCACCGTCAACGGCAAGCTCGACCACCGCGCCCTGCCCGCCCCCACCTACACCACCCAGACCGACCGCACCCCCACCACCCCGCACGAGGAAATCCTCTGCGCCGTCTTCGCCCAGGTCCTCGACCTGCCCCGAGTCACCCCCACCGACAACTTCTTCGACCTCGGCGGCCACTCCCTCCTCGCCACCCGCCTCGTCAGCCGCATCCGCACCACCCTCGGCATCGAGGTCCCGATGCGCACCCTCTTCGAGGCGCCAACCCCGGCCCGCCTCGCCCAGCGGCTGGACGCCGATGCCGGGGTGCGCACGGCGGTCACCGCCGCCCAGCCGCGACCGGAGCAGGTGCCGCTCTCCTTCGCGCAGCAACGCCTCTGGTTCCTTGGCGAGCTGACCGGACCGAGCGCTGCCTACCACATCCCGGCGGCTCTCCGCCTGACCGGCGACCTCGACCAGGAGGCCCTCCGGGCGGCACTGCGTGACCTGATCGCCCGCCACGAGGCCCTGCGGACGCTCTTCCCCCTCACCGACGGGCAGCCGCGCCAACACGTGCTTCCCGCCGACGGGTTCAGCTTCGAGCTCACCGTCACCGAGCCGGCCAAGCACGAGCTCACCGAGCACAAGCTCACCGAGTCCGAGCTTGCCGAGGCGATCACCCGCACCGCCACCCGAGCCTTCGACCTCACCACCGAACTCCCCATCCGCGCCGAACTGTTCACCCTCGCACCGGACGACCACGTCCTCACCGTCACCATCCACCACATCGCCGGCGACGGCTGGTCCCTCGCCCCACTCGGCCACGACCTCTCCACCGCCTACACCGCGCGCCTCGACGGCCGGGCACCCGAATGGGAGCCCCTGCCCGTCCAGTACGCCGACTACACCCTCTGGCAACGCGACCTACTCGGCGACGACCACGACCCCGAAAGCCTGCTCAGCGAACAACTCACCTACTGGCGTGAGGCCCTGGCCGGCATCCCGGCCGAGCTGGAGCTGCCCTTCGACCGGCCGCGCCCGCCCGTCGCCACCCAGCACGGCGCCCTGGTCGACCTGCCCATCGCCCCCGACCTGCACGCCGCCCTCACCGAGGTCGCCCGCAGCAACGGCGCCACCATGTTCATGGTGCTCCAGGCCGCACTCGCCGTCCTGCTCTCCCGCCTCGGCGCCGGACCGGACATCCCCATCGGCACGCCGATCGCCGGCCGCACCGACGAGAACCTGAACGAGCTGGTCGGCTTCTTCGTCAACACCCTCGTCCTGCGCACCGACCTCACCGACGACCCCACCTTCGAGCAACTGCTCGGCCGCGTCCGCGAAACCGGCCTCGCCGCCTTCGCCCACCAGGACGTGCCGTTCGAGCGCCTCGTCGAAGAGCTGGCACCCGTGCGCTCGATGGCCCGGCACCCGCTCTTCCAGGTCATGCTCAGCCTGCAGAACAACGCCGAGGCGGTCCTGGACCTGCCCGGGCTCCACAGCACCGCCCTGCCCGCCGGCCCGCCCGCGGCAAAGTTCGACCTCGCCTTCGAGATCGACGAGACCTTCGACCCCGCCACCGGCACCCCCGCCGGCCTCGCCACCCGCATCACCTACGCCACCGACCTCTTCGACCACGCGACGGTCGAACTGCTCGGCGAGCGCTGGGCCCGGGTGCTGACCGCGCTGACGGCGGCCCCGCAGGCCCCGGTCAGCACGGCGGACGTCCTCGACGCCGAGGAGCGGCACCGGATCCTGGAACGGTGGAACGACACCGCGCTGCCGACGGCTCCGACCGCGCTGCCGCAGCTCTTCCAGACCCAGGTGGCCCGCACCCCCGACGCCATCGCCCTCACCCACGTCGACCAGCGGCTCACCTACGCCGAGCTCGACAGCCGCAGCAACCGCCTCGCCCACCACCTGATCGCCGCCGGCGTCGGCCCGGAGAGTCTGGTCGCGCTGGCGCTGCCGCGCTCCGCCGACCTGCTCACGGCGATGCTGGCGGTGCTGAAGAGCGGCGCGGCCTACCTGCCGCTGGACGTGGCACACCCGGTGTCGCGGATCGCCTTCCAACTGGACGACGCCCGGCCGACCCTGGTGATCACCTCGGAGGCGAGCACCGCCGTCCTGAACGGCACCTCGACGCCCCGGCTGGTACTCGACGGGGCGGAGACGACCGCCGCACTCGCCGAGCGGTCCGACTCCGCGGTGACGGACGCCCACCGTACGAGGCCGCTGCTGCCCGCACACCCCGCCTACGTCATCTACACCTCGGGCTCCACCGGACGCCCCAAGGCGGTCGTGATCCACCACGGCGGCCTGGCGAACCAGTTGGCGTGGCTGGCCGCGGACCACGGTCTCGCACCGGACGACGTGATGCTGGCCCGTACCTCCACCGCGTTCGACGCGTCGGTGTGGGAGCTGTGGCACCCGCTGGCCTCCGGGGCCGCCGTCTGCCTGCTCCCCGACGGCTTCGGCGGCGACCCCCGCCGACTGCTCCGCTACGCCACCGAACACCGGGTGACCGTCGCCCAGTTCGTCCCCTCGCAGCTCGCCACGCTCCTCGACGAGGGCCGTATCGACTCCCTGCGGCGACTGTTCTCCGGCGGCGAGTCGCTGAGCGCGGACCTCGCCCGGCGGATCACGGACATCTGGAACGTCACACTCATCAACATCTACGGCCCCACCGAGACGACGGTGCAGGTCGCCCACACACCCGGGGAGCCGCCGGCTGCCGGATCGACGGTGCCGATCGGTCATCCGATCCACAACACCCGGTTCTTCGTCCTGGACGCGTCGCTGCGCCCGGTGCCGCCGCGCGTGGCCGGCGAACTGTACATCGCGGGTGCCCAGTTGGCGCGCGGCTATCTGGGCCGGCCCGGGCTGACCGCCGAACGCTTCGTGGCCTGCCCGTACGGCGAGCCCGGCGAGCGGATGTACCGCACCGGCGACGTGGTCCGTTGGACCACCGACGGCGAACTCGAGTTCGTCGGCCGCGCCGACGACCAGGTCAAGATCCGCGGCTTCCGCATCGAGCCCGGCGAGATCCAGGCCGTGTTCACCGCTCACCCCGCCGTCGCCCAGGCCGCCGTCACCGTCCGCGAGGACGCCCCCGGCGACAAGCGACTCGTCGCCTACCTCGTCCCGGCCCCCGGGACGGACGGTGCCGGGCTGCCCGCACTGGCCCGGGCAGCGGCCGCCGAGCGGCTGCCGGAGTACATGGTGCCGTCGGCCGTGGTGGTGCTGGCGGCGCTCCCGCTGACCGTCAACGGCAAGCTCGACCACCGCGCCCTGCCCGCCCCCACCTACACCACCCAGACCGACCGCACCCCCGCCACCCTCCGTGAAGAACTGCTCTGCACCGTCTTCGCCGAGGTCCTGGGCCTGCCCTCGGTCGGCCTCGACGACAGCTTCTTCGACCTCGGCGGCCACTCCCTCCTCGCCACCCGCCTCACCAGCCGCATCCGCACCACCCTCGGCACCGAACTCCCCCTGCGCACCCTCTTCGAAGCACCCACCCCCGCCGCCCTGGCCGAGCGGCTGGACGCCACCACCGGGGTACGCCCTGCGGTCACCACTGCCGAGCGGCCGGAGCGGCTTCCGCTCTCCTTCGCCCAGCAACGCCTGTGGTTCCTCGGCGAGTTGACCGGACCCAGCGCCGCCTACAACATCCCGGCCGTACTCCGCCTCACCGGCGCCCTGGACCGGGAAGCGCTCCAGGCGGCACTGCACGACCTGATTGCCCGTCATGAAGCCCTGCGCACCGTCTTCCCCGCCGTCGACGGACAGCCGCACCAACACGTCCGCCCTGCCGACCAGTTCACCTGTCGGCTCACCGTCACCGAGACCACCGAGCCGGAACTGGCCGCCGCCGTGGCCCGCGCCACCGGGCACCCCTTCGACCCGGCGACCGAACTCCCGATCCGGGCCGAGCTGTTCGCGCTGTCGCCGCAGGACCACGTGCTCGTGGTGACGGTTCACCACATCGCCGGTGACGGCTGGTCGATGGCTCCGCTGGGGCGCGACCTGTCCGCCGCGTACGCGGCGCGGATGGGCGGCCAGGCACCCACGTGGGCGCCGCTGCCGGTGCAATACGCGGACTACACCCTCTGGCAGCGGGAACTGCTGGGGTCGGAGGAGGACACCGAAGGCCTGCTGGCACAGCAGTTGGGGTACTGGCGAGAGACGCTGGACGACCTGCCGGAGGAGCTGACGCTCCCCTTCGACCGGCCGCGCCCGGCCGTCGCCTCGAACCGGGGGGCGACGGTCGAGCTGACCGTCCCCGCCGAACTGCAGGCGGGGCTGCTGAAGCTGGCCCGGACGGAGGGCGTCACGTCCTTCATGGTGCTGCAGACGGCACTGGCGGCGCTGCTCTCCCGGCTCGGCGCCGGCAAGGACATCCCGATCGGCACGCCGATCGCCGGCCGCACCGACGAGAACCTCGACGACCTCGTCGGGCTCTTCGTCAACACCCTGGTCCTGCGCACCGACCTGAGCGGCGACCCCACCTTCGCCGAGCTGCTGGGCCGGGTCCGCGATGCCGCGCTGGGCGCGTTCGCCCACCAGGACGTGCCGTTCGAGCGCCTCGTCGAGGAGCTGGCGCCCGCGCGCTCGATGGCCCGGCACCCGCTCTTCCAGGTCATGCTCAGCCTGCAGAACAACGCCGAGGCGATCCTGGACCTGCCGGGCATCGAAGCCTCGGCCGTGTCCGATGACCAGCAACTCGCCAAGTTCGACCTGCAGTTCGATGTCACCGAGCAGGCCGACGGTCTCTGCGTGCGGATCATCTTCGCGGCGGAGTTGTTCGACCGGGCGTCGGTGGAGGTCCTGGGACGACGCTGGCTGCGGGTCCTGGAGGCCCTCGCCACCGATCCGTCACAGCC
>NZ_JBVIRY010000088.1:0-6256 GCF_055575795.1 Kitasatospora sp. NPDC034023 | reverse complement strand
ACCTGCGCAACCGCCTCAACGCGGCGACCGGGCTGCGCCTGCCGGCGACGCTGGTCTTCGACTACCCGTCGGCCACCGCACTCGCCGACCACCTCACCACCGAACTGCTCGGCCTGCAGTCGGCGCTCCCGGCGGCCTCCGCCGTCGCTCCGGCCGTGGATGACGACCCGATCGCCATCGTGGCGATGGCCTGCCGCTTCCCAGGCGGGGTCCGCTCGCCGGAGGAGCTGTGGCAGCTGCTGCTGAGCGGCGGCGACGCGGTGGTCGACTTCCCGACCGACCGTGGCTGGGACCTGGACTCGCTCTTCGATGACGACCCCGACAAGCTGGGCAAGGTCTACACGCGCAAGGGCGCGTTCCTGCAGGGCGCCACCCGCTTCGACGCCGCGTTCTTCGGCATCTCGCCGCGTGAGGCGACGGCCATGGACCCGCAGCAGCGCCTGCTGCTGGAGACGTCCTGGGAGGCGTTCGAGCGGGCCGGAATCGACCCTGCCGCCCTCCGCGGCAGCCGGGCCGGCGTCTTCATCGGCACGAACGGCCAGGACTACATCTCCCTCCTCACCGAGGGCCAGGAAGGTGCCGAGGGGCACCGGCTGACCGGTACGGCGACGAGCGTGATCTCCGGCCGTCTCTCCTACACGTTCGGTCTTGAGGGGCCGGCGGTGTCGGTGGACACGGCGTGTTCGGCGTCGTTGGTGGCGCTGCACCTGGCGGTGCAGGCGTTGCGCAACGGTGAGTGCGATCTCGCGCTCGCGGGTGGTGTGACGGTGATGTCGACGCCGGATCTGTTCGTGGAGTTCAGTCGGCAGCGCGGGCTGTCGGTGGACGGCCGGTGCAAGGCGTTCGCGGGTGCGGCGGACGGTACGGGCTGGGGTGAGGGTGCCGGCATGCTGCTCGTCGAGCGGCTGTCGGACGCCCGGCGCAACGGGCATCCGGTGCTTGCGGTGGTCCGTGGCTCTGCGGTGAACCAGGACGGTGCGTCGAACGGGCTGACGGCGCCGAACGGTCCGTCGCAGCAGCGGGTGATCCGGCAGGCTCTGGCCGGTGCCGGGCTGACGGCGGACCAGATCGACGCGGTCGAGGCGCACGGCACGGGCACCCGCCTTGGTGACCCGATCGAGGCGCAGGCTCTGCTCGCGACGTACGGTCAGGAGCGTCGGGACGGCCGTGCGCTGCTGCTGGGGTCGGTGAAGTCGAACATCGGGCACACCCAGGCTGCGGCCGGTGTTGCCGGTGTGATCAAGATGGTGCTCGCGATGCAGCACGGCGTCCTGCCGCGGACCCTGCACGTGGACGCGCCGTCCCCGCACGTCGACTGGACGGCCGGCGCCGTCGAACTGCTGACGGAGAACCTGCCGTGGCCCGAGACCGGCGGCCTCCGCCGGGCCGGTGTATCGGCGTTCGGTGTGAGCGGGACGAATGCCCACACGATCCTGGAGCAGGCTCCGGCCGCAGAAGAGGCCCCGGAGGATGACTCGGTGGCCCTGCCGGTGGTGCCGGTGGTGCTTTCGGCGCGGAGTCCGGAGGCGCTTGTGGCGCAGGCGGCGGGGTTGGTGGCGGTGGTCGAGGGCGGTGGTGCGCCGAGTGTGGCGGATCTGGGGTTCTCGCTGGCGACGGGCCGGGCGGCGTTCGAGTACCGGGCGGGGTTCGTGGCTTCCGATCGTGCGGAGTTGCTGGCCGGGCTGGCCGCGGTGTCCGGTGGTCAGGCCTCGGTGGTGGAGGGGCGGACGGCGTTCCTGTTCACCGGTCAGGGCAGCCAGCGCGTCGGGATGGGGGAGGAGCTGTACGGCGCGTTCCCGGTGTTCGCGGATGCGTTCGATGCGGTGTGTGCGCACCTGGACCAGTTCCTGGACCGTCCGCTGCGCGAGGCGATCGCCGACCCGGAGCTGATCCACGAGACGGGTTGGGCTCAGCCGGCGCTGTTCGCGCTGGAGGTGGCGCTCTTCCGGCTGGTGGAGTCGTGGGGTCTGACCCCGGACGTGCTGGCCGGGCATTCGATCGGTGAGCTGGCTGCCGCCCATGTCGCGGGTGTGTTCTCGCTCGCGGATGCCGCGAGGCTGGTGGCGGCTCGTGCCGGGTTGATGCAGGCGCTGCCGCGCGGCGGTGCGATGGTCGCGGTGCAGGCGAGCGAGGCCGAGGTGCTGCCGCTGCTGACCGAGGGCGTCGGCATCGCCGCGGTCAACGGCCCGACCTCCGTCGTGGTCTCGGGTGCCGAGGATGTGGTGCTGGCCGTGGTCGCGCAGTTGGAGGGTCGGAAGTCCAAGCGGCTGACGGTCAGTCATGCGTTCCACTCGCCGCTGATGGACGGCATGCTCGCGGACTTCCGTGCCGTCGCCGAGCAGGTCAGCTATGAGTCCCCGCGGATTCCGATCGTCTCCACTCTCACCGGCGCTCCCGTCTCCGCCGAGCTGACCGACGCCGAGTACTGGGTGCGCCACGTCCGTGAGGCCGTCCGTTTCGCGGACGCGGTCACCGCCCTGGAGGCGGACGGTGTCCGGACGTTCGTCGAGTTGGGTCCGGACGGGGTGCTGTCGGCGATGGGCCAGGAGTCCGTGGCCGAGGCCGTGTTCGTCCCGGTGCTCCGCGCCGGTCGCCCGGAGGCCCGCACGCTCACGGCGGCCCTCGTCCAGGCCCACGTCCGCGGCCTCGCGGTCGACTGGCCGGCCGTGTTCGCCGGTACCGGCGCGCGCCGGGTCGACCTGCCCACCTACCCCTTCCAGCGGCAGCGGTACTGGCCGGAGCGGGTGGGTCGGGCTGTCGGCGATGTGGCCTCGGTCGGACTGGCGGCGGCCGGTCATCCGTTGCTGGGGGCGGCCGTCTCGCTGCCCGCGGTGGACGGATTCCTGTTCACGGGCCGGCTGTCGGTGCAGTCGCACCCGTGGTTGGCCGATCACGCGGTGATGGGTTCCGTGCTGCTGCCCGGCACGGCGTTCGTCGAGCTGGCGATCCGCGCCGGTGACCAGGTCGGCTGCGGGCTGCTGGAGGAGCTGACGCTGGAGGCGCCGCTGGTGCTGCCCGAGCAGGGCGGCGTCCATGTCCAGCTCGCCGTCGAGGAGGCCGACGGGTCGGGCCGCCGGGCTGTCGGCCTGTACTCCCGGCTGGAGGACACGGCCGGCGGGGAGGTCTGGACGCGGCACGCCACCGGCGTGCTGGCCCCCGGCGACGGTGACGATTTGCCGTCCTTCGACCTCACCGAGTGGCCTCCGCAGGGCGCGACCACGGTCGGCGTGGACGACCTCTACGACGTCTTCCAGGCGGCCGGGTTCGGGTACGGACCGGTGTTCCAGGGCCTGCGCGCCGCGTGGCGCCGTGGCGAGGACGTCTACGCGGAGGTGCGCCTGCCGGAGGGCGCCGAGGCCGACGCCGCACTCTTCGGACTGCACCCGGCCCTGCTCGATGCCGCGCTGCACGCGGTCGGCATCGGCAACCTGCTGGAGGAGAGCGGCGGCGGCCGCCTGCCCTTCGCGTGGAACGGGGTGACGCTGCACGCCGCCGGGGCTTCGGCCGTCCGGGTGCGGATGTCGCCAGCGGGCCGCGACACGGTCTCTCTCGTGCTGGCCGACGAGTCCGGGCGCCCGGTGGCGTCCGTGGCCTCGCTGGCGATGCGTGAGGTGTCCGAGGAGCAGGTGCGCAGTGCGCGCGGTGGCTCGGTCGACTCGCTGTACCGGGTGGAGTGGACGGTGCTGCCGGTGTCGCAGGCGCCGGCGGGTCGGTGGGCCGTGCTGGGTGCGGGCGGGTTCGGTGCGGAGCGGTTCGCGGACCTGGCGGAGCTGGGTGCGGCGGTCGACGGCGGTTCGGGGGTTCCGGATGCGGTGTTCCTGGCGCTGGAGTCGGTCGAGGCGTCTGATGGTGTGGCCTCGGCTGTGCGCGCCGCGCTGCACGGGGTTTTGGGGACGGTGCGGGAGTGGCTGGCTGATGAGCGGTTCTCGGCGTCGCGTCTGGTCCTGGTGACCCGTGGGGCGGTCGGTGCCGAGGTCGAGGACCTGGTGCACGCCCCGGTGTGGGGCCTGGTCCGCTCGGCGCAGTCCGAGAACCCCGGCCGCCTGGTCCTGCTGGACCTCGACGGCGGCGACTTCTCCCGCGAGGCGCTCTCCGCCGCTCTGGCGGCCGGCGAGCCGGAGCTGGTCGTGCGCGGTGGCGAGGTGCGGGTGCCGCGTCTGGCCCGGGCGGCGGTGTCGCCGGAGGCGGTGTCGGTGTTCGGGTCGTCGGGCACGGTCCTGGTGACGGGTGCGTCGGGTCTGCTGGGCGGGCTGGTGGCCCGTCATCTGGTGGTCGGGCACGGGGTGCGGAGTCTGCTGCTGGTGTCGCGTCGTGGTGCGGACGCGCCGGGTGCGGCGGAGCTGGTCGCCGAGCTGACGGACGCCGGCGCAACGGTGACGGTCGCGGCGTGCGACGTGGCCGACCGCGACGCGCTGGCTGCGCTGCTCGCCGACCACGAGCTCTCGGGTGTGGTCCACACGGCCGGTGTCCTGGACGACGGCATCGTCACCTCGCTCACTCCCGACCGCATCGACACCGTGCTGCGTCCGAAGGTCGACGCGGCCCTCCACCTCCACGAGCTGACGGCCGATCACCCACTGACCACCTTCGTGCTGTTCTCCTCCGCCGCCGGCACCTTCGGCGGACTCGGGCAGGGCAACTACGCGGCCGCGAACGTCTTCCTGGACGCCCTCGCCGCCCAGCGCCGGGCCGCCGGACTGCCCGCGACCTCCCTCGCCTGGGGTGCCTGGGCGGAAGGCGGAATGGTCGGTAGTCTCGCCGATGTCGACGTCCGCCGTATGAGCCGTGGCGGTGTGCAGGGCCTGCTCGCCGACGAGGGGCTGGCGCTCTTCGACGCGGCGATCGCCGCGGACGAGTCCCTTGTCGTTCCGATCCGGCTCGACCTGGCCGCGCTGCGCGCCGAGGCTGCCGCCGGCACCCTGCCGCCGCTGGTGCGCGGCCTGGTGCGCGCCCCGCTCCGCCGCGTTGCCGAGAACGGCTCGGCGGGCCGCCCGGCCGGCTCGTCCCTGGCGCAGCACGTCCTTGCCGCGCCGGCCGCCGAACGGACGGAACTCCTGCTGGACCTGGTCCGTGCCCGGGTCGCGTCCGTCCTCGGCTACGGGGACGCGGGCGCCGTGGACGCCAACCGGGCGTTCAAGGAGCTGGGCTTCGACTCGCTGACCGCCGTCGAGCTGCGCAACGAGCTCAACGGCGCGACCGGCCTGCGCCTGCCGGCGACGCTGGTCTTCGACCACCCGACGCCGGGTGCCCTGGCCGCTTTCCTGCTCGCCGAACTGGTCGGCGAGGCGCCGGGTGCCGCAGCGGCTGTCCGGACGGTGACGGTCGATGACGAGCCGATCGCGATCGTCGGCATGGCTTGCCGCTTCCCGGGTGGCGTCGAGTCCCCGGAGGATCTGTGGCGGCTGGTGTCGGAGGGCCGGGACGCGGTCTCCGGCTTCCCGACCGGCCGCGGCTGGGACCTCGAGAACCTCTACCACCCCGACCCCGACCACCAGGGCACCTCGTATGCCCGCGAGGGCGGGTTCCTGCACGACGCGGGCCTGTTCGACCCGGGCTTCTTCGGGATCTCGCCGCGCGAGGCGCTGGCGATGGACCCGCAGCAGCGGCTCCTGCTGGAGACCTCGTGGGAGGCCGTGGAGCGTGCGGGGATCGACCCGGCGACGCTGCGCGGCAGCCGTACCGGCGTGTTCGCCGGCGTGATGTACCACGACTACGCCCACAACCTGGGTGAGCTCCCCGACGGCGTGGAGGGTTACCTCGGCACCGGTAACTCGGGCAGCATCGCCTCGGGCCGGGTCGCCTACACCTTCGGTCTGGAGGGTCCGGCGGTCACGATCGACACGGCCTGCTCCTCTTCTCTGGTCGCGCTGCACTGGGCGATCCAGGCGCTGCGGAACGGCGAGTGCACGATGGCGCTCGCCGGCGGCGTGGCGATCATGTCCACCCCCGAGGTGTTCGTGGACTTCAGCCGCCAGCGGGCCCTCTCCGCGGACGGCCGGTGCAAGGCGTTCTCGGCGGAGGCGGACGGCACCGGCTGGGGCGAGGGCGTCGGCATGGTGCTGGTCGAGCGGCTCTCCGACGCCCGGCGCAACGGGCACCCGGTGCTCGCCGTGGTCCGCGGGTCGGCGATCAACCAGGACGGTGCGTCGAACGGCCTGACGGCGCCGAACGGTCCGTCGCAGCAGCGGGTGATCCGGCAGGCGTTGGCGAATGCGGGTCTGGCATCGGATCAGATCGATGCGGTGGAGGCGCACGG
>NZ_JBVIRY010000087.1:0-7458 GCF_055575795.1 Kitasatospora sp. NPDC034023 | reverse complement strand
CCTCGCCAGTCTCACGGGCCTCGTACAACCGCAAGACTGACGCACCACCACGATCCCAGGCAGCCGAACACCAAGATCACCGACAGAGTCAAGCTCAAGCCCGGTGAGGAACCCGGAGACATTCTGGAGTCGGACTCGTACGGGCCGCTGGTCAAGATCCTCAGTGCCATCCGCAGCCACGACGCCCTGGTGATCGAGGCCCTGGCCTTGCCCCAGAAGTCCGGCAAGCGCACGGGTGGGCGCAGCGCTGAGGCCGAGGTCGCGCCGAGTGTGAGCGAGGGCGGGACGCCCACGTTCTCGCTGCCGGTCCGGTTCCAGAGCAAGCCCGGCGATGACGTTCTGGCGCTGTTCATCGCCACGCGTGTCCTGACCGGGGAAAGCCAGTTCTGGCGTGAGGGGATCGGGCATTGCAGGCGCTGGTACGAGGAGACCGGAGGGCTCGATGTTCCGTATTCGGCGCGGGTCGGTGAGCAGGAGAATTTCCGGCTTGGTGAATGGCTCACGCAGAGGCGAGTTGAATTTGCGAACGGTGAATTGGCGCGCCACCGGGTGGAGATGCTGGAGCAGCTCGGCATGATCTGGTCCGTGAGCGATGCGCGGTTCGAGGCCGGCTTGGACTGGGCGCGGGTGTGGGCGAAGGAGCACGGCGGTTCGCTGGCGGCGCCGGCGCCGGCGCGGGCGGCTGTCGGCGGGTACGCGATCGGGGCCTGGCTGGCGGGGCTGCGGGCAGCCGCTGAGGTGCCCGAGGGCGAGCCGGGGGCGCTCGACCCGCAGCGGCGGGCCGCGCTGGAGGAGATCGACCCGTGGTGGTGCCCGCGCTGGCCGATCACCTGGCAGCGCACGTACGCGGTGGCGCGGCAGTGGTGGCTGGAGTCGGACGGCCGGGTCGACTGGGCCGGCCTGCCGCTGGAGACGGCGTTCGAGGGCGAGGCGCTCGGCCGGTGGGTGCGGGCGCAGCGGGCCGGTTGGGCGGAGCTCGACCAGGAGCAGCGGGAGCTGCTGTCGGCGATCGGCATTGAGGAAGACCAGGAACTGGCGGCGGCGCGGGCGGCGGCCGCGGCGAAGCCGAAGGTGTCGCGGGCGGACCGGTTCGGCGCCGGCCTGGCGGCGCTGGCGGCGTTCGTCGAACGGGAGGGTCATGCGCGGGTTCCGAGGTCCCACCAGGAGGACGGGACGTCGCTGGGCAGCTGGTTGAACAACCAGAAGGCAAGGCGGGACAAGCTCAGCCCGGAGCAGCTCGGGCAGTTGGAGGCCCTGGGGGTGGCCTGGTAGAGCCGCGAAAGGCATTGGAGGCCGTCACTCTGTGGGGTGGCGGCCTCCGGGCCGAAGTCGCTCTACTGCTGCCACCTGCGGCGATGACTTTCCGAGCCCGACAGGACTGTCCGTGTCACGCGCTGGCCGCGAACTCTTCGGGGTTTGACAGTAAAGCTGTAACACTCGCGATGGTAGAGAAGCGACCCGCCGGTAACGATACCTCCACGCCCCGTCCCGGCCCGTCTTCCCCACCCTACGTGCAACCGCCGCTGCGGAGGGTGTCAGTATACCGACAGTGGGGCACGACACGGTCAGCGTGTCGCAGAGCAAACTGCCCCCACACAGAGGGAGGGAGAGCTACATACCCATGGGAAAACCCGACTTCACTACCGGCCCGGTCGCCCCGGCAGCGGCATCGACACCCGGCACGCCGCCCAGTACCTCGCCGTACGCCAACCCCGCCAAGAGCGGCGACAGAGCGCCCTTGAACGCCGCTCCCCCCGGCATGGCGACCACCCAATTGGACACCCCGCACGAACTCGCCGCCTCGGCCGGGATAGCCCGGCAGATCGCCACCGACCTCAACCAAGCCAACGGCAACAGCGGGCCCCTCACGCTGGGCCTCAGTGACCACGTGAGCGCCGCGTCGGCGGGTACCCGCGGTTTCGCCTTCAGCAGCGCGCTCACCAGCTGCACCGAACGGTGGCTGAAGCAGTGCACAGCCCTGCACGACCGGATCGACGGGATCGCCACCAACCTCGACACCACTCAGCGGACGTACACGGCCAACGAGGCCAGGAACGCCCAGCTGTTCGGCACGGCAGTTCACTAAGGGGGAACCGGGCATATGGTGTCCTTCAAGCAGTTATACGAAGCCCGTCCGGACGCGGTCACGGAGGCGGCCGAAGCCTGGTCCGGCGTCGCCAAGACCCTCACCACCTTGGAGGGCCGGGTCTGCAAGGACCTCACCAGCACGGTGCAGCGGGCCGGTTGGAAGGGCGTGGCGGCGGCCAACGCAAACTCGGCATTGGAGGGGGTGGACACCGACTTCCAGCAGGCGTCGGCAGTCGCGACCGCCCTCGCCGCGATCATCACCACCGCGGCCGAGGAGTTCCGCGCGGCCCACAACGACCTCCTCACCGCGATCTACGACGCGAAGACCGAGGAGCTGACCGTCACCCCCGACGGCGAGGTCTGCTGGCCCCCGCTGGCCGGCTCGCGGAACGACCCCGACGGGGTCGAGGCCGCCAAGAAGTACGACACCGAGATGCGGGCCAAGGCCGACGCGATCTCCACCCGCCTCGGCAAGGCCGTCGGCCGGGCCACCGCCGCCGATCAGACGGCCGCCGCCGCCCTCCAGAGCGACATCGGCACCAGCACCACCTCATTCAACCCGAAGCCGTACGGCGCTGGCCCGATCGCTGACGCCAACCGGGCCAAGGACCTGATGCCCAAGGCCGGCAGCCTCTCCGATGACCAGCTCAAGCAGTTGCGGGCCCTCATGGCCGCCAACGCGGAGAACAAGGACTTCTCCACCACCCTCCTCAACGGCCTCAACTGCGGCGGCAAGACTGGCCCGGACGCGCTGCTGGAGTACTCCAAGGTCTACGGCGACCTGGCCCACGGCAATCACAACGCCAAGGGCTACCAGGACGTCTACGGCAACCTGTCGACGGTCCTCGCCACGGCCACCCGCGACGGCGGCATGGGCAAGGACTGGGAGGACGGCCTCCTGAAGGCCGCACGCCGGCCCGGAGACTCGGCGGCCGGCTGGAACGACAACTACCCGGCGCTCACCTCGCTGATGGGCGCGGGCGGGAAGTTCGACAAGTCGTTCCTCCTCAAGGCCGGAAACGACCTGGTCGACTACGAGCGGAACAGCAAGACCAAGGGCGAGGACCTGTGGGGTCCGAACTGGTCCCTCAGGGCCGGTGCAGGCGATCCGCTGGGCCCCTTGATGAAGCAGATGAGGAGCGACCCGGCGGCGGCCGAGGAATTCCTCGACCCGAGCCGCAACAAGAACCTCACCTACCTACTCAAGGACCGCTCGTGGCCCAACCAGGACCTGGAGGGCAAGCTGTCCCCCGACGAGCTGCGCAACAGCTCTCACGGGATGTTCGGTCAGGTCCTGGAAGCCGGCGCGACCGGCCGCGATCCCAACAGCTCGCAGCCGCCTGTACGACCGCACGACGCGACGATGAACCGGATCATGGACACCGCGCTCTCGACGCTCGGCGGCGACAAGGCGGGCGACCAGAACAACCTCGCCGTCGCTCTTCGCCGTCCGATGGCCGACATGGTCGCCGATTACGTGGCAGACACCCATGACATCCTCAGCAAGGACCTTCCCGGCCCCTCCGAACCCGGCGGATTGAACGCCACCCGCGAGCAGCTCCTCCGGGTGATCCGGGGCACCGCCGAAGACCCTGAGGCGTACTCCCTGATCCACCTGGCCGAGACACAGGAGGTGGCCCGGCGGATGGCCGAGTTCGGCCCCGAGGCGTTCAGGGACGTCAACGGGCGCCCGGACCCGAAGTTCGAGGGATTCGTCAACGAGGCCGGCAAGGCCTTGGGCGCGCTCGACGCCGTTCAGGCGGACACGATCACGGACCACAAGTCCGATGAGCAGTTCAAGGTCAACTGGAAAGCCAAGATGGACTACCACTACATCGGCACGCTCGCGAACATGATTCCGGGCAAGGACTGGCTGCCGGTGGGGGACATCGCCCAACGCTACGTCGACGTCGCCACGTCTGACTGGGCGAACAAGGTCAACGCGGCGATCGACACCAAGGCGCAGGGCGACCTCAGCAGCCTGTACACGACGGGACAGTCGCAGATGCAGGTCATGCTCAAGGCGAAGGCCGATCAGTTCGGCGTGCCAGGTCGGGACATCCTGCTCGGCCAGCTGACCGACTCGGCCAACGTTCACTACTACACATCGATCGTCCAGGCCCACAACGCCGCCTTCGGGAAGGGATGATCCGATGCCGGAACGACAGTCCAAGATCTCCGAGGTCGATGCCGCCCTCGACCGGCGCGGGTTCACCACTTGGCCGTTGCGGGTGCGGGCGGTGGTCGGCGCGGTGACGGTGACGGCGGTCGTGGCCGGGGTGGGGGCGTTCCTCGCCAACAACCTGAGCAACGCCTTCGGGCCGGACGCCGTGTGCGACGGCGCGGTGAGCGTGGCCGCACTGAACGACGCGCTCGGGCCGGGCAAGGTCAGCAGCAAGAAGAACGGTGTCTGGCAGTCGCCGAGCGGCGGAGCATTCTGCACGGCGGAGGTGAGCTACGGATTCTTCGGCAACAGCCGGTCCGTCTTCGTGCAGGTCCTCCAGGCCGACGACCTCGCCCCCTACCCGGCCAATTCGAACAGCCAGCTGTTCGCCGCCTCGGCGAACGGCGGCGCGAGCGGAGCGGCCCGCAGCGACTGGGCGTGGGCGCTGCTGCCCGGAGAGTGCGGCAACGGCCTTCGAGTGGAGGTCAAGTCAAACGGCGATGACGGACCCGGCGCGGAGAACCTCGCCCGTCTCGCCGTTTCGGCGGCGAACGGCGTCGCGGCGGGCAAGGGGTGCGGGAAGACGCCGCTTTCCGCACCGCACGAACTGTCACAGGCCGGTCAGGAGCACGACCTGAACAACGCCTCGGTCTGTGGCCTGCCCGGGTTCACTGCGGCCAGCGCCGGCAGCAAGGGCTACCGGGAGAGCGTGACCACCGCGTTCGACCCGGTGTGGGTGTGCCGGATCGCCACCGGCCAGAACCCCATCGCCTGGTCCTTCAGTATCGGGACCGAGCCCAGGGTTCGGGGGCCGTTGGCCGAGAAGGACGCCACACCCGCATTCGGCCGGTCCCGCTGGGCGGGCTCCCCCATCCCGAAGCAGGAGGTCGTGGCGACCTGCCACGACAAACCCACCTACTTCCGGATGGACACCGACATCCTCCAGGGGCTTTTCCCCGACACCGACGAGGCCTGGAAGCAGTTCCTCACCGCTGGCGGCAAGGCGATCGGCTGCGAGCCGATCCTCTGATCGCGTCCGTCGAGTGGTCGGCTCCGCGCCGGCCACTCGATGATGAGGAGGCCGAGGGTGGCCAACCTCGACAGCATCCACGGAGCGGTCACCCTTCTGCTGTACGGCGCTGACCGGTGTGGAGGCGATCTCCAAGGGTGTGTCGGCGTTCCGCGAGCCCAAGGCGAAGGATGCGGCCAGCACGATGGCGGTGACGGGGCTGACCGCGATCACGATGTTCGTCGGCGTCACCGCTCTGGCGGTGATTGCGAAGGTCCACTACGTCGACAACGCCTGCCAGCCCACCGGATCAGCCGTGGCTGCGGGACGTTCACCCAGCTGAGAGTGATCACCCAGCTCGCCTCGTCGATCTTCGGCGGCAGCGATGCAGCTCGGCGCCTGGCTGCTCCTGAACGGCTTCCGTCCATCGCTGGCGACGCTCGGCCGGGCGTGGGACGGCGCGGACGGGATACGTCTGGTCCTTTTCACCGGCATCGCTCTGGTCGCGGTGATGCCCGCGTACCTGCCGCGGCGGAGCAGCGGCGTGGTGGGCGGCCGGTGGTGGTCGGCGCCGATACACACGCGCGCGGCGAGGGCGGGGGTTCGTGGTGGGCGCCGGAGTTGGACGTCGGGGCGGGCGGCCGGTGGTGGCTGCCGGCGCGCTCGTGCGCCGACCGAAAGCTGCCGCTACCGAAGAACCTGCCGACGAAGGGGGTCGAGAGACAACCGGACTGGGCCAACCTCTGCGGCCTGCCCGGGTTCGCACCGGCGAAGAACCCCGAGGCGCAGCTGGACATGTCGCAGCAGGTCACCACCAGGTTCGCCCCTATCTGGTCCTGCACAATCGGCACGAACCCGACGCACGACGGTCAGACGAAGGTCTTCGCGATCACAACCGATCCGCGGACCACCGCCCTGACCCAGAAGGACGGCAAGGACCCGGCCGGGCCCGGGCGGGCTCGGTGGGTCGCTGGCGGGACACTCGTCGTCACCTGCCAGGGCAAGGACGTCTTCTTCAGTCTCAGCGGCGGCTACGAAGGGCCTGCTCTGTTCCCCGACAACGACGACCTGGTACGGAAGTTCCTCGCCGCCGGGGGAAAGGCAATCGGCTGCGAGCCGATTCTCTGATCGCCTCCGTCGAGGGGCCGACTCTGTGACGGCCACTCGACGGACGGATCAAGCGATGGCCGACCGGCACAGCAGGCTGGCTGGCCCGGCCTGGAGGCGGACCAGCGGGACCTGCTGGCGGCGATCGGGAGGCCGACCGCGAGCTGGTGGCCGCCAAGGCCGCCGCCGACGCGAAGCCAAAGGTGTCGAGGGAGGACCGCTTCCAGCAGGGCCTGGCCGCCCTCGCCGCCTTCGTTGAACGCGAGGGCCACGCCAAGGTGCCCCGGTCCCACAAGGAGCCGCTGGAGATCGTGGTGACCGGCCCCGGCGGGGAGGAGAGCATTGAGGTGGTCTCCGTGGGGTTGGGTCCCAAGGTGTCGCGCGCCGACCGGTTCGCCCAGGGCCTGGCGGGGCTCGCGGCCTTCGTCGAGCGTGAGGGGCACGTCCGGGTGCCGCGCACCCACAAGGAGGGCGGGGTGTCCCTCGGGTCCTGGCTCAACAACCAGAAGGCCCGGCGGGACAAGCTCAGCCCGGAACAGCTCGGGCAGCTGGAGGCCTTGGGGGTGGCCTGGCAGGTCCGTTCCCCGTCGGCCCCGGTATGGCTCGCGCCGCCGGGGCCTCTCGCATGTCCTCGGACGGTTAAGAGCGTCGGCTCGTCCAGCGGCCGGGATGCGAACGGGGCCACCGTGGCGCACGGTCGGGGCATGGCCACGATCGTTGTCCTCTTCGAGCTGGAGTCTGACCGGGATCTTGGGGCGGAGGGAGTTGGGCCCGCCGTCCTCATGGTTCACGCTGCCGGCGCCGATCCGGACGCCCCGGAAGACCCCCAGGCGTGGACGCTGTGCGGTAAGGACACCACCCCGATGGAGCACGCCCACTACAGCCCCACCCGGCCCGGTGAGCCGTGGTACCCGCCCGTGTTCTACGACCGGCGGTGCCGGGAGTGCGAAACGATGCTCCGTCGGCTCTGAGACGGCAAACCCGCCGGCGCCACTCAATGAGCCTTCGCCATCTTCGAACATGCTGGTCGGAGGGGCTGGCGTGACGGTTGTCCGGGGTGCTCGTCCTGGTCGTGGGCGGGAGTCTGCGG
>NZ_JBVIRY010000086.1:0-7689 GCF_055575795.1 Kitasatospora sp. NPDC034023 | reverse complement strand
GTCACCCGCTCCCGCCTCGGACGCCTCACCCGCCAGGGCTTCCTCACCCAACCCGGACGAGGCATCTACCAGAAACGGACTTAACGTCCTCTCAGACGAAGATCGCCCACAGCATCCGCAGATCCGGGCAGAGCCATTTGCCCGGATCCTCATCAGCGGTCCATCTTCGCTGTCACGAACGGTCGTTGGTCCACCTTCGATGGCAATCGGTCCGGGTCCGCTGTCACGGGACAGTTCGGGGTGCAACGCGGGGGTGCAACGCGGTGTTGCGCTGGGGTGCGACATGGGGGCGTGTTGCGGGTCTGATCAGGGGCTGTGTGGCCGGGAGAGGCCTGGGGTGGGCGTGTTGCAGTGCCGTGTTGCACGGCCCTGGGCGGTCTGCCGGCCTCGGCGGCTCCTGACCTGTGACAGCGAAGCCGGGACGGTTGTCACCGAAGTCGGGAACGGCGCCGGTTTTTGACAGTGAAGTTGGGAAGCGCTGGTGCACGCGGCGCGCCGGGGCCGACGACCGATCGGTGGCCTCGTGGATCCGCGCTGTCGAGTACGGGCTCAAGCGGACGGCGTGACTGGGGGCCGCAGGCCGAGCCACTGCTCGGCGTCCCATGCGTGGTACCGCTCTACCGAGGTGCACCCCAGCTTCGCCGCGAGGTGCATCGAGCCGACGTTGGCGGTCTGGGTGGTGAGTACCACCGGCTCGCCGGGAAGGACGCCGTCGAACCAGTCGAGTGCCGCTGCGCACGCCTCGGCGGCGTACCCGAACCCCCACGTCCGCGGCAGGAACAGGTAGCCGAGATCGGCCTTCCCCGCGACAGCCGGGCGGTAACGCTCCGGAGCAGGATCTGGCCGATCATCGCCCCGTCGAGATCGACGACGAAACTCCCGGGCCACCGCTTGGGCACCCCGGGCAGCTCGCGCTCGAGCTCGTCACACGGCCGGGGCCGAGGTAGGTATGCACCTCCGGCGACGCCAGCAACTCGATGAACGCCGCACGGTCCCGCACCTCGGGCTCGCGGAGCACGAGCCGCTCGGTCCTGATCGGGGCCGGCGGCCAGGCAACGGGTCCGAGTTCAGCCATGGCGGGCAACCTATCGCACGCCCACCGAGCAGGAGCTTCAGACGACCGAGAGCGGCAGCCGCTCCTGACCGGCATCGGTCGACGAGAGCGACCAGTCCCAACTCCGATGTCACAAACCAGCGTTGTCCCAACTTCGGTGACAACCGTCGCCTCCCGCTGGCTGGGCCCGGTGGAACACCCCCCTGCTTCCCGGCTCGCCGCAGAATCCAGAATGATCCGTTCCGCATGCGCTGACGAATAGTGCACCGGTTTTTGTCCCACGCCGAACGCCGACTGCGGTGCAGACCGGGCAGCACGCGAGTGTAGCGGTGGCCCGCACGAGGCGGTTCAGCGCGCTCAGTGGGCGTGCGCCGGCGCGGCGATGAACCGCTCGAGGGCCTGGGCGACGCCGTCCTCGTCGTTGGAGGCTGTACGACACGCGCGGCCCGTAGGACGTCCGGGTGGGCGTTGGTCATGGCGTAGGGCGCGCCGACCGCATTGAGCATGGGGAGGTCGTTGGGCATGTCGCCGAAGGCGGCGATCTCGTCGGCGGTAATGCCGAGCCGGCTGCTCCACGCGAGGAGTGTGGCGGCCTTGGTGACGCCGGGCGCGCTGAACTCCACCAGCGACAAACCCGTGGAGTGGGTCGTCTCGGCACTGCCGCCGGCACTGCGTCGCGCCTGCTCGTAGAAGACGTCGAGGGGCAGTGTGGGGTGGTGGGCGAGGAGCTTGAGTACATGGCGGCCCGGCGCCGGCGTGAGCAGGTCCTCGGCGGGACCGATCAGCTCGACGGCCTCTTCGCCGAACGACCAGTTGGGGTAGTCAGGTTCGTGGCCGTATACCGTCTCGTATTCCACGGCGAAGGAGACGCCGGGCACGGCATCGCGCAGTCGCGTCACGAGTTCGGTCGCCGTGTCGGACCGTATTGGGGAGATGTGGATCGTGGCCGCGTCCGGCGCGTACAGTGCGGCGCCGTTGGCGGCGATGACGTAGTGCCGTCCGATGGTCTCCAGCAGGGCGGGAACGCACCGTGGTGGGCGGCCGGTGACGAGGGCGATGCGGATGCCGGCCTTGCTCGCCGCGGTCAGGGCGGCCCGGGTGCGCTGGGACAGGCTGCCGTCGCTGTGTAGGAGTGTGCCGTCGAGGTCGGTCGCCACCAGCTTCGGCCGGGGATGCGGCGGGGAGGCTGGAGTCGGCGTTGGCGTCGTTGTCATGGTGCACTTTCCGGACCGGGGGCGGGCTGGTCGCGTGGGCCGGGCGCCGGGCCGTACGGGGCTGGGCGTGGCGCCGCATGGGTCTTTGGGCCTGGTGGCGGAGGATGCGCTCAGTCGGTGTGGCAGGGGCGGCGGGCGAGGAGGTCGGCCGTGGTGAGCAGGGCGAGCAGGACCGCGGTGAACCAGGTCATCGCGGTGGTCATGGTGGTGTAGCGGGTGGCGATGCCGATGGCGATGGCGGGCAGGGCGAGGCCGAGGTAGGAGATGAGGAAGAGGCTGGCGAGGGCTTCGCCGCGTTTGGCCGGGGTGGCCATGGCGACGACGGTGCCGACGGCGGATTTGAACAGGACTCCGGCGCCGATGCCGGCCGTGATGCCGGCCACCAGGAACAGGGTGAGGCTGGCGGTGTGCATGCCGACGGCGAGTGCGGTCGCCCCGGTGGCCTGGGCGTACAGGCCGATGTTCCTGCGCAGTGTGGCGTCGAGGCGGCTGGTGAGGGTCTGGGCCGCGGCGGAGGCGCCGAACACGGCGAACACGGTCAGTCCGGCCAGTGCGCGGGAGGGGTGGTGCAGGGTGTGGCCGACGAATCCGGGGGCCAGCGAGGTGAACAGGCCGAAGACCGCGAAGGACGCGAAGCCCGCGGCCGCGGCGGCCAGGTATCCGGCGGGGTCACCGTGGTCGGTGCTGATGCGCTGCGGCCGGTAGGCGGGCCTGACGGACTGCACCTGGACCGTTTCGGGGGTGAGCGCGACCGCGGCGATGCTGATCAGCAGCAGGGCGCCGAAGACGAGGTAGGGCAGGCGCAGGGGGGCGCCGAGGTACTGGGCGAGGAGGCCGGCGATGAGCGGGCCGAAGCCGAGGCCGCCGATGTTGGCCGCGGTGGAGACGATCTCGAAGCGCTGCGGCGAGGCGTCGGGGCGGTGTGCTCTGTGCAGTTCGTGCAGGTGCGCGGTGGCGGTCGCGGTGAGCATGCCGACACCGAGGCCGGTGACCAGCCGTGCGAGGAGAAGGAGCGGCAGGGATGGCTGGGTGAGGAACAGTGCGGCGGCGGCCAGTTCGAGGGTCAGCGCCGTGATCAGAACCTTGCGTCGGCCGACCCAGTCCGAGATGTGCCCGGCCAGCAGCAGGCTGGCCAGGACGCCGAGGGCGTAGACGGCGAACACCATGGTGACGGTGAAGGTGGAGAAGCCGTCGCGTGCCTGGTAGAGGGGGTACAGCGGCGTCGGGACGGTGGAGAACGCCATGGCCGTGACGAACGCCGAGGCGATCAGCCAGAACCCGGCCCCGTGCCTGCGGGCCGAGTGCCGGGCGGCGATCTGCTGGCCGGGTGCCCGGCGAACGAGCCGGGGGGCGGACAACGACATGGGGGTGCTCCGTTTTCGTGAGTGCTCCGAGTGGTGACGGTGGCCGGCCGGCGTCGCCTGGGACCGACGCCGGCCGTGAAACTCAAGTCGCTGAAGGACGGGTTCGCCCGCCCCGGGCCGGACGGCCCGGGGCGGGCGAAGGGTTTCAGGCCAGCCGGCCGCGGGCCTCGGCCCACTTGACCTCGGCGCCGGCGCCCTCGGACCCGGTGGCCTCCGCCTGGGCGCGGGCCACGGACTCCATGACAGCGGCGTAGCCGGGGCTGACGCTCGCGTAGATGCCGCCCCAGGCGGCCCAGTCCTCGCGGGCCCAGGTCTTCTGCAGCTCGGCCGCCACACCCAGGACGTCGATGACCTTGACGCCCGCACGGCTAAGGCGCTCGATCGAGATCCGCTGTGCCTCGTCGGAGTAGGTGCCGGAGGCGTCGATGACGGCGTACACGTCGTATCCCTCGGCGAGGGCGGCCAGCGCGGGCTCGACGACGCAGACACTGGTCATGATGCCGGCGACGAGGAGGGTGCGGCGGCCGGTCTGCGCGACGGCGCTGCGGAAGCCCTCCACGTCCCAGGCGTTGATCTCACCGTGACGCTGGATGTAGGTCGCCTGGGGGGCGTTGTCGAAGACCTCGGGGATCAGCGGGCCGTTCGGGCCCTCGGGGACCGACGCGGTGGCGATCACCGGGGCGCCGGCCAGGGTGGCGGCCTTGGCCAGAACAGCCACGTTGTTGCGCAGCTCGTGGATGTTGGTGTGGTTGACGATCTGCAGCAGACCGCTCTGGTGGTCCACCAGCAGAACCGCGGCGTCGGCGGGGTCGATGAGGCCGTTGTTCGACATGACGTCTCCTTGCTTAGGGCGGGCATCCGGCAACGGGCCGGAGGCCCTGGTGCACCGGCAGCTCCCTCGCTGCCGACGACCTCTTCAACCTCGTGCCACCGCCACCGCTTCCCATGTCGAGGAGATGGCTGAAGATGACGGTAATCTCTGTCAGAGATAGCCTGGAGTCAGCGGGCCCGGAGGGGATACGGAGGCGAAATGGATCTTCGACAGATGGAGGTCGTCGTCGCGGTCGCCGAGGAGGGCGGCTTCAGCGCGGCGGCACGACGCCTGCACGTGGTGCAGTCCGCGGTCTCCACCACGGTGCGAACCCTTGAGCGCGAGCTGGGCGCACCGCTCTTCCACCGGACCACCCACCGGGTATCCCTCACCCCGGCCGGCCAGGCGTTCCTCCCGGCCGCCCGCGCCGCACTGCGGGCAACCGAGGAAGCCCGCGCCGCCGTCGACCTCGTCAAAGGAGAGCTGACGGGAGAGATCACGATCGGCGTCATGCAGGGCCTCCACACGGGCCTCGCCCAGGCACTGGCCGCCTTCCGCCACCAGCACCCACAGGTAACGCTCAGGCTTCGCCAGGCACCGGCCGACGACATCCTGCAGGCACTGCGCGACGGCACCACGGACGTGGCCGTCGCGGCACTGGACCGCCCCCAGCAACGAGGACTGGCCACACGCGTGCTGAAGGAGGAGGAGATGGTCCTGATCACGGCACCGGGCCGCGCCATGGAAGGCGAGCGACCGGTCACCCTCGCCGAGGCCGCCGCCCTGCCACTGGTGGAATTCCCCGTCGGCTGGGCCATCCGGCACTCGGTCGACCGGGCCTTCCGCGCGGCCCTCGTCGACCGCACCGCCACCTTCGAGGTCAACGACATCCTGGCCGCCACCGACCTGGTCCGCCAGGACCTCGGCGTGTGCATCATGCCCACATCCCTGGCCGCCCGCTTCCCCGACCTCACGCCACACCACTTCACCCAACACGCACCCACCTGGAAGGTGATGGTGGTACACCCCCGAGGGCAGGTGTATCCAGCCGTCACCGCCCTGCTGCGTCACATCAAGTAGGCAGCGGCACGGCACCCGGCAGGCCGAACACGTCGGGCACGTCTCCGTAGATCCGCGAGCTTCCTCGGGAGACGCCGACGTTGCCCGCGACCGTGATCGCGGAACGGACCGGCCGCGCGGGATGACCATCCTTGCGCAGCGCCGCGCAACCGGCGCTGTGACGCTGTGACGACCTGCTGCACCCACCCGCGGCGCCGCGATTCACCCCGGGAAAACCACACCACCGGCTACGGCCACGACACCGCCGGACGCACCACCACCGTCACCGACCCGCTCGGCCGCACCGTCTCCTTCGGCTACGACGCCGACGGAAACCGCACCAAGGTCACCAACGCCCGCGGCCAGACCATCACCTCGACCGTCAACGGCGCCGGCCAGATCACCGCGGTCGCCTACTCCGACGGAACCCCCGGCGCCACGTACGACTACGACGCCACCGGGCACATCACCGGCGTCAGTGACGCCACCGGCTCCCGAACCCTGAAGTACGACGCGGCCGACCGCCTGACCAGAGTCACCGTCCCGGGCCTGGACCAGGACTTCGCCTACACCTACAACCCCGACGGCAACCTCACCGGCCGCACCTTCCCCGACAACACGTCCACCACCTACACCTACGACAAGGACCAGCACACCAGCGGCCAGGCCACCACCGGAAAGGCCGTCGCCTACACCTACGACCAAGCCGGCAACCTCCTCACCGCGACGACCCCCACGACCACCCCGGTCACCGAAACCCGGACCTACGACCGCGCCGGACGGCTGGCCACTACCAGCGACGCCAGCGGCACCAAGAACTACACGCTCGACGCCAACGGCCGCGTCACCACCGAGCAATACCAGGACACCGGTCCCAGCCCCCGCCCGGCGACCAGCTACAGCTACGACCTCGCCGGCCGCCTCACCAGTACCTGCACGGGCACCAGCCCGAGCGCCTGCACCCCGAACAGCACCACCAGCTACACCTGGGACAAGGCCGGCAACCAGCTCACCGCAACCGCCCCGAGCGGCGCGAAGACCACCAACACCTTCGACGCCGCCGACCAGCTCACCACCAGCACCACCGGCAACACCAGCACGAACTACCGGTACGACGCCGACGGCAACCGCACCGCAGACCCCTCCGGCACCTACAGCTACGACCCCGCAGGACGCCTGACCGGCGCCAGCCTCCCCACCGCAACGCTCGCCTTCACCTACGACGCCGACGGCAACCGGTCCACCACCACCAGGAACGGCACCGCCGACCGCACGACCCGCTGGGACATCAACGGCGTGTTCCCGCAGATCGCCACCGAGACCAACGCCACCGGCGCTCCGACCGCCACCTACCACACCGGCCCCGACGGACTGCCCCAGTCCATGGACACATCCGCCAGCAGCCTCTACTTCCAGCACGACCGCATCGGCTCCATCACCACCACGACCGACGCCACCGGCACCAACCAGGCCACCTACAGCTACGACAACCGCGGCAACCGCACCACCAGCGGCACCGCCGCCACACCCGCCCCATTCGGCTTCACCGGCCAGTACACCGACCCCAACCTCCCCGGCCAGATCAACCTGAGGGCCCGCCAGTACGACAGCGCGACCGGCACCTTCACCGCCCGCGACCCGCTGACCACCGGCACCGGCGCACCCCTCACCTCCGCCTACACCTACGCCAACGGCGACCCCACCAACCAGACCGACCCCTCCGGCGCCTGCCCCATGTGCATCAGCGCCCTCATCGGCGGCGTCGCCGGCGGCATCATCGGCGCTGGCGTCTATGCCTGGCAGCACCAGGGCAAGGACTTCAGCTGGACCGGCTTCGCCGCCGCCAGCGGCAAAGGCGCCCTGATCGGCGTCGGCGCCGGCCTCCTCGCCCCCATCGGCGGCACCGCCGCCACCGCCCTCGCCCTCGAAGGCACCGCCGCCACCTTCACCGCGGCTGGCGTCAACGCCGCAGTCGGCGCCGGCTACACCTGGCTCGTCAACACCGTCCAATGCCAGCCCACCACCCCGCAGGACCTCCTCCTCGGTGCCGCCGGAGGCGCCGGCGGCACCCTCTTGGGGACTATCACGATCTAGGCTCATACAAGATTTTCGTAGCCGGTGATCGCTTCAACTTACCTCTGGTATCGGCTGGTTGGCGGTGAGAGGCTGGCTGCGTGTGTTGTCGTG
>NZ_JBVIRY010000085.1:0-7705 GCF_055575795.1 Kitasatospora sp. NPDC034023 | reverse complement strand
ACTCCAACAGCTCCACCGCCATCGCGGCCCACTGCGAACCCTGACCCGGGAAGACGAACGCCACCCGGCCCGCCGAACCGCTCACGCCCCGGACCGCCCCCGGCAGGTCCGCCGCCAGCGCCTCCAGCCCCGCCACGGCACTGGCACGGTCACCCGCCACCACCACCGCCCGGTGCTCGAACACCGCCCGCGACGCCACCAGCGAGTGCCCCAGGTCGGACAGGCCGAGGCTGGGCTGCTCGTTCAGGAGGGCCACCATCTTTGCGGCCTGGCCCTGGAGGGCCTTCTCGTTCCTTGCCGACAGCACGATCGGCACGGCCGGGGTCTCGTCGCCGGCGGTCGGGTGCTCGACCGTGGCCGGTGCGTACTCGAGGATGGTGTGGGCGTTGGTCCCGCTGATACCGAAGGACGACACCGCCGCGCGACGCGGGCGCCCGGTCTCCGGCCAGGCCCGTCGCTCGGTGAGCAGCTCCACCGCACCCGCCGACCAGTCGACCTTCGCCGACGGCTCACTCACGTGCAGCGTCTGCGGCAGCACACCGTGCCGCATCGCCATCACCATCTTGATGATCCCGCCCACACCGGCTGCGGCCTGCGTGTGACCGATGTTCGACTTCAACGAACCCAGCCACAGCGGCTGTTCGGCCGAACGCTCACGGCCGTACGTGTTCAGCAGCGCCTGCGCCTCGATCGGGTCGCCCAGGGTCGTCCCCGTCCCGTGCGCCTCCACCGCATCGATCTGATCCGATGCCAGACCCGCATTCGCCAACGCCTGCCGGATCACCCGCTGCTGCGACGGACCGTTCGGCGCGGTCAGGCCGTTCGACGCACCGTCCTGGTTCACGGCACTGCCGCGCACGACCGCGAGCACCGGGTGCCCGTTGCGGCGGGCGTCGGAGAGCCGCTCGACGAGGAGCATGCCGACGCCCTCGCCCCAACCGGTGCCGTCCGCCTCCGCCGAGAACGCCTTGCACCGGCCGTCGGCCGACAGGCCGCGCTGGCGGCTGAAGTCGACGAAGGTCTCGGGCGTCGCCATCACGGTGACACCGCCCGCGAGCGCCATCGTGCACTCGCCCTGGCGCAGCGCCTGGATCGCCCAGTGCAGCGCGACCAGCGAGGACGAGCAGGCGGTGTCGACGGTGACCGCCGGACCCTCCAGGCCGAAGGTGTAGGCGACCCGGCCCGAGGCGATGCTGCCCGAGACACCGGTGCCGAGGTAACCCTCGACGCCCTCGGGGAGTTCGCCGATCCCGGTCGCGTAGTCGTGGTACATCACGCCGGCGAACACGCCGGTCCGGCTGCCGCGCAGCGTCGCCGGGTCGATCCCCGCACGCTCCACGGCCTCCCACGAGGTCTCCAGCAGCAGCCGCTGCTGCGGGTCCATCGCCAACGCCTCGCGCGGCGAGATCCCGAAGAACTCCGGGTCGAACAGCCCCGCGTCGTGCAGGAAGCCGCCCTCGCGGGCGTAGGTGGTGCCCTGGTGGTCGGGGTCGGGGTGGTAGAGACCGTCGAGGTCCCAGCCGCGGCCGGTCGGGAAGCCGGAGATCGCGTCACCGGCCCCGAGCACCAGGCTCCACAGATCCTCGGGGGACTCCACCCCGCCGGGGTAGCGGCAGGCCATGCCGACGATCGCGATCGGCTCGTCGTTCGCGGCCGAGGACGCCCGGGCGGCGCCGGCGCCGGTCACGGTGGCGTGCTCGTCCGCGTCGTCGCCGAGGAGTTCGGCGAGCAGGAAGGAGGCGAGGGCGCCCGGCGTCGGGTAGTCGAAGACGAGGGTGGCGGGCAGGCGCAGGCCGGTCGCGCCGTTGAGCTCGTTGCGCAGCTCGACGGCGGTCAGCGAGTCGAAGCCCAGCTCCTTGAACGCCCGTGCGGACTCCACCGCACCCCCGTCGGCGTAGCCGAGCACGGCGGCGACGCGGGAGCGGACCAGGCCGAGGAGAGTCTCCTCCCGGTCGGCGGCGGCCGGCTGGGCCAGCAGTCGGGCGACCAACTCGGAGCCGCCGGCCGTCGCCCCGGCGCGGGCGACCCGCCGGGTCGGGACCCGGATCAGGCCCCGCAGGAGGGCGGGCAGGGTACCGGCGGCGGCCTGGGCGTGCAGGGCAGTCAGGTCCAGGTGCATCGGGACGAGGGCGGCGCTGCCGATGGCGGTGGCCGCGTCGAGCAGCCCGAGGCCCTCGGCGGAGCCGAGGCCGTGAATGCCGCCGCGGCTCATGCGCTGGACGTCCACCGCGTCGAGGCTGCCGACCATGCCGCTGCTGTCGGCCCACGGACCCCAGGCGAGGGAGGTGGCGGGCAGTCCGGCGGCCCGGCGCTGGGCGGCGAGGGCGTCCAGGAAGACGTTCGCGGCCGCGTAGTTGCCCTGGCCGGGGCTGCTGAGCGTGCCGGCGGCGGAGGAGAACAGCACGAAGGCGGTGAGCGGGTGATCGGCCGTCAGCTCGTGAAGGTGGAGGGCCGCGTCGACCTTCGGACGCAGCACGGTGTCGATCCGCTCGGGAGTGAGCGAGGTGACGATGCCGTCGTCCAGGACACCGGCCGTGTGGACCACACCGGAGAGCTCGTGGTCGGCGAGCAGCGCGGCCAGCGCCTCCCGGTCGGCCACGTCGCACGCCGCGACCGTCACCGTTGCGCCAGCCTCCGTCAGCTCGTCCCGCAGCTCGACCGCACCCGGCGCGTCCGCACCACGACGCGACACCAGCAGCAGACTCCGCACCCCGTGCCCGACCACCAGATGACGGGCCACCAGCCCGCCCAGCAGACCCGACGCACCCGTCACCAGGACCGTGCCCGACGACCCGAACACCGACACCGCCTCCGGCGACACCGCCGCCCGGGCCAGACGCGGCACCCGCACCTCGCCACCGCGCACGACCAGCTCCGGCTCGCCGGCCGCCAGAGCGGCGGAGAGCGCCTCGCGGGAGAAGTCGCCGCCGTCGAGGTCCAGCAGGACCAGGCGGCCGGGGTTCTCCGTCTGCGCCGAGCGGACCAGGCCCCACACCGGGGCGTGCACCAGGTCCTCGACCTCGGCACCGACCGCCCCACGGGTCACCAGGACCAGACGCGACGCCGAGAACCGCTCATCAGCCAGCCACTCCCGCACCGTCCCCAAAACCCCGTGCAGCGCGGCGCGCACAGCCGAGGCCACACCGTCAGACGCCTCGACCGACTCCAGCGCCAGGAAAACCGCATCCGGAACCCCCGAACCGCCGTCGACCGCCGCACCCAGCTCCGCCAGGTCCGCGAACCGCTCCGCACCGAACCCGCCCGCACCCAGCACGGCCCACCGACCCGTCGGCGCCTGCGACACCGGCAGCACCGTCCACTCCACCCGGTACAGCGAGTCGACGAAGCCACCGCGCGCACTGCGCACCTGCTCCTCGGACACCTCACGGGAGACCAGGGACTCCACCGCGGCCACCGGCCGGCCGGTCTCGTCCGCCAGCAGCAGCGAGGCCGTGTCCTGCCCGGCCTCGGTGAGACGCAGGCGCAGGGCGGTCGCACCGGCGGCATAGAGGGTGACCCCGTTCCAGGAGAACGGGATACGGGCCCGGCGGGGGCCGTCCGCGGTCGAGCCGTCGGCGATGTCCAGGCCGAGGGCGTGCAGCGCGGCATCGAGCAGCGCCGGGTGCAGTCCGTACTGCTCGGCGTCCTCGTGGGCACTCTCCGGAAGCCGGATCTCGGCGTACGTGTCTCCGTCGTGCCGCCAGGCGGCGCGCAAGCCCTGGAACACCGGTCCGTACCCGAACCCGGCCGCGGCCAGCCGCTCGTACAGGTCGTCGACCGGAACCGGCACCGCACCGCTCGGCGGCCACTCGACCAGCTCGAACGACGGGACGGCGGCCGTGCTGTCGGGTGCGAGCACACCGGTGGCGTGCCGCGTCCACGGCTCGCCCTCCACGGCCTCCTCCGGGCGCGAGTGGACGCTGAGCGTCCGCCGGCCCGCCTCGTCCACGCCCGCGAGCGCCAACCGCAGCTGGACGCCGCCCTGCTCGGGCAGCACCAGCGGCGCCTCCAGCGTCAGCTCCTCCAGCAGCCCGCAGCCGACCTGGTCACCGGCGCGGATCGCCAGCTCGACGAACGCCGTGCCGGGCAGCAGCACCGCGCCCATCACCGCGTGATCGGCCAGCCACGGGTGCGACTGCACCGACAGCCGGCCCGTGAACACCACACCGTCCGAATCCGGCAACTCCACACTCGCACCGAGCAGCGGGTGCCCCGCCGCACCGAGCCCGATCGACGCGACATCGCCGACGGCCAGGACGGGTGTCCGCGGCCAGTACCGCTGCCGCTGGAAGGGGTAGGTGGGCAGGTCGACCCGGCGGGCGCCGGTACCGGCGAACACGGCCGGCCAGTCGACCGCGAGGCCGCGGACGTGGGCCTGGGCCAGGGCTGCCGTGAGCGTGCGGGCCTCCGGGCGGCCGGCGCGGAGCACCGGGACGAACACGGCCTCGGCCACGGACTCCTGGCCCATCGCGGACAGCACACCGTCCGGGCCCAACTCGACGAACGTCCGGACACCATCCGCCTCCAGGGCGGTGACCGCGTCGGCGAAACGGACGGCCTCACGGACGTGGCGCACCCAGTACTCGGCGTCGGTCAGCTCGGCGGAGACAGGAGCGCCGGTGAGGGTGGAGACGATCGGAATCCGCGGGGACTCATAGCTGACCTGCTCGGCGACGGCACGGAAGTCCGCGAGCATGCCGTCCATCAGCGGCGAGTGGAACGCATGACTGACCGTCAGCCGCTTGGACTTGCGACCCTCCAACTGCGCGACCACGGCCAGCACCGCATCCTCGGCACCCGAGATCACCACGGAGGTCGGGCCGTTGACCGCGGCGATGCCCACCCCGCCAGTGAGCAGCGGCAGGACCTCGGCCTCGCTCGCCTGCACCGCGACCATCGCACCGCCGCGCGGCAGCGCCTGCATCAACCGGCCACGAGCCGCCACCAGCCGGGCCGCGTCCGCCAGCGAGAACACACCCGCGACGTGGGCGGCAGCCAGCTCACCGATCGAATGCCCGGCCAGCACGTCCGGGGTCAGACCCCACGACTCCACCAGCCGGAAGAGCGCCACCTCCAGCGCGAACAGCGCCGGCTGAGCCCAACCCGTCTCGTGGATCAGCTCCGGGTCGGCGATCGCCTCACGCAGCGGACGGTCCAGGAACTGGTCCAGGTGCGCACACACCGCATCGAACGCATCCGCGAACACCGGGAACGCGCCGTACAGCTCCTCCCCCATCCCGACGCGCTGACTGCCCTGACCGGTGAACAGGAACGCCGTCCGCCCCTCCACCACCGAGGCCTGACCACCGGACACCGCGGCCAGCCCGGCCAGCAACTCCGCACGATCGCAGGCCACGAACCCCGCCCGGAACTCGAACGCCGCCCGGCCCGTCGCCAGCGAGAACCCCAGATCCGCCACACTCGGCGCACCACCGCCCTCGACCACCGCCACCAACCCCGCCGCCTGCGCCACAAGCGCCTCCGGACTCCGCGCCGAAAGCACCACCGGCACCACCGGCGACACCGGCGACACAACCGCGGCCGAGGGCACCTCGTCCGCCGGCGGAGCCTGCTCCAGCACGGCATGCGCATTGGTGCCGCTGAAGCCGAACGAGGAGATGCCCGCACGGCGCGGCTCACCGGTCTCCGGCCAGTCGACGTTCTCGGTCGCCAGCGCGACGGCGCCGGCCGTCCAGTCGACGTGCGGGGACGGCTCATCCACATGCAGGGTCCGCGGCAGGACGCCGTGCTGCATCGCCAGCACCATCTTGATCACACCGGCAACACCGGCCGCAGCCTGGGTGTGCCCGATGTTCGACTTCACCGACCCCAGCAGCAGCGCACGGCCGTCCCGACGCTCCTGACCGTACGTCGCGAGCAGGGCCTGCGCCTCGATCGGGTCACCAAGGCGGGTGCCCGTGCCGTGCGCCTCCACCGCGTCGATCTGGTCCGCCGTCAGCCCGGCACCGGCCAGAGCCTGACGGATCACCCGCTGCTGCGACGGACCGTTCGGCGCCGTCAGCCCGTTCGACGCACCATCCTGGTTCACCGCAGAGCCACGGACCACCGCAAGCACCGGATGCCCGTTGCGCCGGGCATCCGACAGCCGCTCGACCAGCAGCATGCCGGCGCCCTCACCCCACGCCGTGCCGTCGGCGGCCGCGGAGAACGCCTTGCACCGGCCGTCGGCGGCGAGACCGCGCTGACGGCTGAAGTCGAGGAAGGTGTCGGGGGTGGCCATCACGGTGACGCCGCCGGCGAGGGCGAGCGTGCACTCACCGTTGCGCAGCGCCTGGACGGCGAGGTGCAGGGCGACCAGCGAGGAGGAGCAGGCGGTGTCGACGGTGACCGCCGGGCCCTCCAGGCCGAAGGTGTAGGAGAGGCGGCCGGAGACGACGCTCGCGGCCGTGCCGACGCCGAGGTGGCCCTCGAGTTCCTCGGGCGAGCTCATCAGCAGGGCGAGGTAGTCCTGGCCGTTGGTACCGGCGAAGACGCCGGTACGGCTGCCGCGCACGGTGGCCGGGTCGATGCCCGCACGCTCGAAGGCCTCCCAGGACGTCTCCAGCAGCAGCCGCTGCTGGGGGTCCATGGCGAGCGCCTCGCGCGGAGAGATGCCGAAGAACGCGGCGTCGAACTCGGCCGCGTCGTGCAGGAAGCCGCCCTCGCGGGTGTAGATCGTGCCGACCCGGTCGGGGTCCGGGTCGTAGAGGGTGTCGGTGTTCCAGCCGCGGTCGGCCGGGAGCCCGGACATTGCGTCGCCGCCGCCGACGAGCAGCTGCCAGAGCTGCTCGGGCGAGGCGACGCCGCCGGGGAAGCGGCAGCTCATACCGATGATCGCGATCGGCTCGTCCTCGGCGGCCGTACGGGCGGTGCCCTCGGCGACGGCGGCGGGCTGGCGGCCCACGAGTTCGGTGCGGAGGTGGTCCGCGAGCGCAGCGGCGGACGGGTAGTCGAAGACGAGGGTGGTGGGCAGGCGCAGCCCGGTGGCGGCGGCCAGGCGGTTGCGGAGTTCGACGGCGGTCAGCGAGTCGAAGCCCAGCTCCTTGAACGCCCGGCCGGCCTCGACCTGGTCCGTGCCGGAGTGGGCGAGCACGGCCGCGACGGTGGTGCGGACGAGGTCGAGCATGACGCGCTGCTGCTCGGCGGCCGGGAGGCCGGCGAGGCGGTCGGCCTGCGAGGAGCTGACGGCTGCAGCGCCGGAGGCTACGGTGGCCGCGGCCGCGACCTGGCGGGCCTCGGGGATCTCGTCGAAGAGCGTGGTGGGTCGGACGGCGGTCAGGCCGGGCAGGAAGCGGTCCCAGGCGATGTCCACGACGGTGAGGGCACCGTCGCCGTGCTCGACGGCCTGCCGGAGGGCGGCCATCGCCAGGCGCGGGGCCATCGGCGGGACGCCGTCGCGGTGCAGGCGCTGCTCGACGGTGCCGTCGGCGGCCATGCCGCCCTGTGCCCACGGGCCCCAGGCGATCGAGGTGGCGGGCAGACCGTCGGCCCGGCGCTGCTCCGCGAGCGCGTCCAGATAGGCATTCGCAGCCGCGTAGTTGCCCTGCCCGGCACTGCCCACCGAACCCGCCATCGACGAGAACAACACGAACGCCGACAGATCACGCCCGGCCGTCAACTCGTGCAGGTTCCGCGCCGCATCCACCTTCGGACGGGCCACCGAAGCAAACCGCTCCCCGGTCAGACCATCCACCACACCGTCATC
>NZ_JBVIRY010000084.1:0-8021 GCF_055575795.1 Kitasatospora sp. NPDC034023 | reverse complement strand
GACCAACATCGCCGCCGCAGCCGACCACTACCGGTCACGCCCCGACCACGCCACCGCACTCCTCAAGATCACCTGCTGAGAACGCATCAGCCCTGCGCGGGGACCAGCCGGCGGGAGATGTGCCCAGGGCCAGGAGGGCAGGTGAACGGTCGTGGCCCGATCGCGTCCGGGACACTGGCAATCGAGCCGTCCGCGCACTGTTGGGCGAGTAGGTAGGCGGCGCCCCGCTGCAGAGGTCAACCGGCGACTTGGCCGACAGACGCGGCCGCCACCGCCACGACCAGGAACACGACGGATATCAGATAGTCGCGTGTGGCTGCATCAAGTCCCTTGAGTGCCTCAGCGAACTTCGCCATACCTTCGAGCGCGCTCCCCAATGTATCGAGGGCTTGCGATTGGGCTTCCAGCGTCTTTGCTGTTTGGTCAGCGTTCTCCCCCGTGGCTGTGCTGGCCACCGCACCCGCCTGTTGTTCGACTGTCTTCCGTCCGGCCTCCAACACCTTCTTCGCTGCCTCGCGCATAGGCGAGCTGTAGACGTTGTCCTGGTACAGGCCGACACCAAGCATCACGCCAGCGCCAACTACCCCAGCGATAGTCACGATCCAGAGCAACGCATTCACTTTCGTCTCCAGGAGGAGGAGAGGGCGATCAGGGGCGCAGCTGCGCGTTGAACCAGCGGAGTTGGTAGTCGAGGTCCTGCACTACGGTCCGCACGGCGTCGCCGGCTACGACATGGCCGGTGATGCGGCCGGCGCTCGTGCCGATCTCGACGCTTGATCCTGAATCCCCCTTCGCGCTGACGCTATGGTCAGTCTCGATCACGTTGCCCCACGCGCCACATGTGCGGTCCAACCAGAGGGATGGAATAACTGCGCGAGCCCAGACCTGCTGGGTTCCGGCCGGAACGTTGACGAGTAGGTCATCACCTGCCGCAGTGCTGGCGTAGCCCTGGAAGGTCCCGCTGCGTCTATCTTGGTGGTTCTTGTCGAGAGTGATAAGAGCGACGTCCGCGCACACCGCGCCGGGCGCCAGTAGCTGGGGACAGATGGTCTGCGTCACGCGCCCAATTCGGTTGCCCTGCACCCGCGCGATATCGGCGGTCTGGCGTGCGCCATGACCGGCGGTAGTGACGGCATGCTTACCGTTGCTCAGCTCGACTCGGCAACCGAGGGTGGCTGACTCCCCTGGGACGCGCACTGTGTCCCCTGGACCGCAGTGCTGAGGCTCGGGCCGGTCCCGGCCGACCGCCCACAGGCCGCGATACGGCAGCTGTTCCGGAGAGCTGGTCAGCTCTCCCGGAAATCCTAGAGCGTCCATTCGGACGACAATCTCGCGTGCCGCCTCTGCTGCGCGAGGTAGAGGTACGAGCGGGGAGCCCTCCAGAGGGGCCAGAGTAGAGTCGACGAACACCGCCGGGACCTGCGGACCTTCCTGAGCCGGCAACCATAGGCCGACGCCCCAAAAGCCAGCAACCCCTGGCTCCTCCCGCCATCGGCTGAAGCGGGGAGTCTCGGTTGCTTCTTCCGCCCGTCGCTCGTCGGGGAATTCATCCAGCAGTCGGGCCGCCTCAGCGAGGCGCTGGTCGGCGGCGTACAGCATCTGGATGGTGGAAGAGGCAATTCGGCCCTGTGAGGCCCATAAGGCGAGCAGGTCCATGACGATCACCCTCCGCCCGGAAGGAGAATAGGCACCCCGAGAGCAGAGTAAAGCTCTCACTTCCAACGGTACGCACATTGCGGCTAGCCGCGAGTCCCGGAGGGAATCCTCTAGACGTGCAAGTCATAGGGCAACCGACGCCGCCAGTGCTGTGTCGTCCGCTGAGCACCGGGGCCGCCCCCTGCTCTAACCACGTGATCAACCGCGACAGCGCAGCCGCCGACCTCGCGGATGTCCTGGATGATCTCGCCAAGCAGGCCGCCGCGCCCGGCGGTGCTGGGGGTCAAGGGATCGCAGGTTCAAATCCTGTCGTCCCGACTATGAAGTCGCAGGTCAGAGGCCGTTTCCACCGGATGGTGGGAGCGGCCTTTTCTGTTGGTGATCGCTGGGTGGTCGTAAGCCGGGGCATGGTGCGGTTCCGTTTCCTGACGTTGTTTCACGCCGCCTTCGGATACTGGTCTCTGTGGGGCGGCCGGCGCTGTTCCGGCGGGCTGGTGGTCGGTTTGCGGTCGTAGCGCCCTTCTTCGCGGTCGAGCTGTTCGGCGATGGCCTCGACGGCTTGGCGGGCAGCGGTTTTGGTGAGGTGTCCGTAGATGTTGGCCGTGGTGGAGATTGTGGAGTGGCGCAGGGTCTTCGAGACGATGGTGAGTTCGACGCCTGCGGTGAGGGCGAGGGTGGCGGCGAGGTGTCGCAGGTCGTGGAAGTGGTTGAGGACGTACTCGGGGTGGAGGGGTTGTCCGTCGTCGCGGCAGAAGACGTAGCCGCCGCCTGGCCTGCGTACGGCGGCGGTCAGGTGGGGCCTGGTCTTGCGGCGGGCGAGGATCTTGTGGACGCGGGGTGAGAGGGCGACCCAGTCGCGGCTCTTGCGGGTCTTGGGGGTTGTGAGGATGAGCTTGTTGTTGTCGATCGCGGACAGGGTCCAGTGCACGTAGAGGGTGTGGCTGTCGAGGTGGACGTCGTTCCAGTGAAGGCCGAGGGCTTCGCCTTTGCGTAGTCCGGTGCCGATGAGGACCTCGATGAGGTCGGCGAAGTCGGGGTCCGCGGCACGGCAGTAGTGCAGGAAGCGGACGGCCTCGGCGGGGGTCCAGATGGTGCGCTCGTCGGCGGGCCGGGCGGGGGATGACCGTGGGGCGGGTGACGTTGACCGTGAGGCGGTGGGTGCGGACGGCGTCGCCGAGCGCGCTGGAGAGGGTGGCGAGGATGTGCCAGATGGTGGGGCGGCCACGGCCGGCGGCGAGCTGGGCGTGGACGAAGTGGTGGACGTGCTCGTAGGCGAGATCGTCGAGGCGGATTGGGCCGAGGGCGGGGATCAGGTCGTGGTGGACGTAGCCGCGGTAGCGGACCCAGGTCGTGGGCTTGAGCTGTAGCCGCTTGCCCGCGAGCCATTGGAGTAGGTAGTCGGCGAGGGTCTGGTTGGGGTCGGCGCTGATGCCGAGGGCGCGTCCGGTGAGGTAGCGCTGCAGGGCGGTGCGGGCTTCGTCCTCGGTGGGGAAGCCGCCGCGGCGCACGGTGCGGTTGTGGCTGCCGGGTGTGGTGGCGGGGAGGTCGACGGCGAAGGTCCAGGTCCCGTGGGCGGGGTCGGTGGTGAGGCGGGGACAGTGGGTGCCGAGCTGGTGGCGCTGATGGTCGCGGCAGCCGCAGCGGCGGTAGATGCGGCCCACGCTGTGGTGGGCGCGCATGGTGATCACCTTCTATTGACCCGAAACGCTAATGTTCCGGCGCGTCGAGGATGTACCGGACGTGCGGGGCGCGGAAGGAGCCCCGCACGATGTGGGGTTGCTTCTGGCGTCGGCGGAAGAAGCGGCGTACCTCGCCTGCGAGCTCTCTGGCGTTTCCGCTCCGGTCCCTTCCCAGGACGCTGGCCAGGGCAAAGCAGACCTCCCGCTGGAGTGCAGGTCGGCGCCGGAGAAGTAGTGCCGTGACGTCGGCAGTTGGACGATGACCTCCGCCGAAGCTTCTCGCATGAATCACGTCGAATGCGGGGACAACACGACCGACGTATGGCACTGTTGATCGTCTACTCGCGTTCACCTCGAAGATGGGGCAAGTTGTGGCCTTCGGAGCTTCGTCTGTAACACCTAGGAGCGTGGCTGTCGGTACGCTCCTCGAAGAGCATCACCCATTCTTCATTCCGCGGTACCAGCGGTCATACGCCTGGGATACTCAAGTGGCCGCATTCACTGATGACGTTAGCGACCTCGTCAATGCCGACCCGCAAGTAGTAAGCCATTTCCTTGGCGGGATTGTCTGCATTGAGGAAACGGATCATTCGCAAAGCCGACCCCACAAGTACGAGATCGTTGACGGTCAACAGCGGATGGCCACAGTAGTTTTGGCGCTCGCCGAGATCGAACGTGCAGCGAATAATATCGCAGAGAGCTCGACCAAAGAGGGCGATTCCGCTGCCTCGGCCTCCGCGGAAATCCTGGCTTCGGACACCCACGACAGGTTTCTCTTCTGGCGCAACGCAATTGTAAGCGAAGGCCGAAAGGAGACCCTCCCGCGGCTAGTTCTTTCGGATGCCGACAATCACTTCTTTCGCGATTTGATTAACGGCGACAAATCCAAGCCGGAGAGGGAAAGCCATCAGCTTCTAGCGGCTGCGCAGGAACAGATTCGCACTGCCTTGATCAAGCCGGCTATCGAAAATGTCGATTCTCAGGTAGCGATTGCCAATCTGGATCGGCTGCGGACGGCCATAATTTCCCAGTGTCACGTAATCCAGATCGTTTCGGTTGATCGCGAGCGCGCCTACCAGCTCTTTAGCGTGCTCAACGACCGCGGCCGCTCCCTGGAAGACGCTGATCTCCTTCGAAGCTATACGCTTGAAGTCGTTCAGGGATTTCCGGAGCAGCAGGAGCAGATTGCTAAGTTGTGGGATGAGATTCTGAAGGCGTCCGCCAAAGACGTCAGCGATTTCTTTAGAGCCTACTATCCGTCAACGACAGGCATCCGCGCAACCCTCCCGCTTTTCAAGAAGCTGAGAGAAGAATACTTCCCACTATCTTCGGCCACCACGGCCGCAGAAGCGAATGTCATCCTAGATCAAGTGCGGTCGTTTCGGGATGAGCAGAAGGTATTCTCGGAAATCCAGAAGGGGAACTGGCCATATCCGGCGAACTTTGAACCGGGCAAGGTTCCGGCGGCATCAGACTGGCAGAAGGATCGCCTGAAGAGGCTGGTGCTGTCCCTAAAGCATGAGCTCGCAATGCCTTTGCTGTTGGCGGCGGCAAGAACCTCGAGTGAGAAGCAGTTCTTTAGCCTGGTGCAAATGCTTGAGGTTTTCGCTTTCCGCTACAAGAATGTATGTGGAGGGCATGCTACTGCGCCCGGGAACGCTTACTATGCGTCAGCAAAGGAGATCCGCAAGCTCGCCTCTGAAGGGAAGCCGGTCGACTGGAAGTCGCTGCGTACCGCTCTTCAAGGGCTGATTGCAAAGGTTGCCCCCGACGACCAGTTCCGAAACGGCCTCGAGAATCGACTGCGGTACGACTTTGGGCCTGCACAGCGAGTAAATATCTGCGAACTCCTAACGACAATCGAGGATCACGCAGCCTGGCTGGCCAAGGGTGGATCTGGAATCCCGAAGCCTAACATGGTTAAGGTCATTGATCTCGGTCAGGTTACCCTTGAGCACATCTACCCCCAGAACCCGCAGCCTGCCGATGTAGATGACCAGTTGTCTGAGATTCGGGACCGCATCGGAAATTTGACCTTCTTTGGGCCTGGGGAGAACTCTAAAGCAGGCAATAAGCCATTTAGTGTAAAGCGTCAAAGCTCCTACGCTGAGAGCACTGTCGGAATGACGCAAAACCTGGCGCAACTGCCGCATTGGGACTTGGCTGCCTATGCTGCTCGTCGTGATCAGCTACTCGATTACGCTTGCAAGGTATTCAAAATCTAGCCCGGGCGCGCTAGCGCGGTTACCTCTTCGCTGAGTGTTGACCTGACCGCGATTTGGCCGGCTGGCCCCGGTCTTGATCGACATGGGGCCAGTCCGGAAAGGTGGGAAATAGCTGCGGAGCCGGCCCGCCCCAGCCGCGATGGCGGGACAGCCAGAACCGTCCACGACCGTCCGACACCTGGCGCGGCCGGCCGCCGCCGCGGAGCGAAGACAGAACTGGAGGCGAGCGGCGGGCCAGCACCCGCGAGCCCTGAATCTGTAGCTCGTTCGACCGCTTGGGCAGGCTCAGCGGAGCCGCACGCGTCTCCCGCCATCCGAGCGTGGGCAGCCTCCGTTGCCGCCTCACGTCCGTCGGTGTTGCCGCCAGGGTCTGCTGTCAGCGGAGTTCAGAAGCCGCCATAGCCGCTCAGTCCGCAGGGCGATCTGGACTCACTGTCCGGCCTACCCCGTAAGCTCCGGCCATGGAAACGGGAGCCATCTCGCGGGACGACATCCTCAAGACCCTGCAGGAGTACGACGAGTTGGGCCGCCAAGCCTTCCTCGACCTGTACGGCTACAAGGAAGCCCGCAAGTACCTGATTCTGCACGATGGCAAGGAGTACGACTCCAAGGCCGTTGCAGGAGTCGCCCACAAGCACCAGCACGGCCGCCCGCTCGCCTCTGACGAGTTGCATGGCGGCCTACGTCATGCCGTGGACTGGCTCAAGCGCGAGGGCTTCCGGATCGGCGCGTCTCGCAGCCCCAAGTGGACCCGCGATGAGCTGATCCTGGCCTGCGACGTAGTCTCGCGAAACAGCTGGCAAGGCCTCTCGGCCTCGGACCCTCGCATCGCAGAACTGTCCGACCTCTTGCAGCTCCTTGCCGCCTACCCACTCGAGCAGCGGGCGGCCGAGTACCGCAACCGTAACGGCGCGGCGTACAAGACCCTCAACATCGCCAGCTTCCACCCCGACTACCAGGGCAATCCGACGAACGGTGGTCAACTGGACCGCGAGGTGTTGCAAGACTTCCTCGATCGTCCAGCGGAAATGGCGCAGGCAGCGCAGCTCCTGCGCGACGGACTCCGGGCTGGCATCCTTGAGCCGGTGCTTCCCGAGGACGAGGAAGAAGACGACGAAGAGTCGAGCGCTCCGGAAGGCCGCGTGCTCTACCGACGCCACCGTACGCGTGAGCGCAATAAGGGGCTCCGCAAGAAGAAGATCGCTTCGGTGCTCAAGAAGGGCGGCACGCTGGCCTGCGAGGCTTGCGGCTTCGACTTCGGTCAGGTCTACGGTGAGCGTGGCGAGGGCTACGTCGAGTGCCACCACGTGGTGCCGCTCCACGAGGCAGGAGAAAGCACGACGAAGCTCACCGACCTCGCGCTCATCTGCTCGAACTGCCACCGCATGATTCACCGCAGCGCCCCCTGGCCCACGCCGGCCGAGCTCCGATCGCTCGTGCAGGAGCAGGCCCGCCGCGCCGTGCAACCACTGCCAGGCCAGCGACCCGCCACTGAGCATCGAGGCAGAGCAGCCACCTGAAATGCGTTGAAGCGGCTCAGCACCTTCCGGGTGCTTCCGACTTGAGGCAGCATCGCCACACAGTAGGTTGAGCGGGCCACCGATCGAGTAAACAGCGAGGTCCTCCCGCCATGTCGTCACCCTTGGCAATGCCCCCGTTGTACGCCGTCTTGTTCACTCCAGGGGCCGGGGAGGGCCGCGACCAGAACAGGTCGCCCTATGTTCCAGTCCTGCCAGAGCAACCAGCTGCCGCAGAGTCGACCGTTCCGCACGGCTTGGCCAAGACGGTGGCCGCCGCGCTGCCCGGGCTCTGGTACTGCCTGCACCTACCCTCCTCCCTTCTGGACCTCGCCGATGTCGATGCCTGGCAGCTGAAGGCAGCCCAGAATCTACGGCTTGACCACCGCATCGTCTTGGTGCCGATCGATTGCTTCGACCAGGAGACGCTCGGCCCCCACCTGCAATATCACCATCCCGTTGTCACCATCTGCCCGGACGAGCTGCTAGGCGAGGCCCAGCAGCGGGCCTCGGCACTGGGATTCGTGCTGCCGACGACCCCCTACTCACAGCTGTCCGACGCCACCCTTAGCACTCAGTGGAATGCCATTCACAAGCACTTCCTCCCTGGCCGGGAGCCGCTGGCTGGTGAGGTGTCCCTCACTCGCCGCCTGGATCTGGCACCTCTTACTCTGCCTCACCGCAGGCTGGCCCGGCAGATGGGGTGGCCGACAGCAGAGTTGACGATCCGGGACACGAGCGTTTACGGGGCCTTCGACCAAGCGATCCGCGGTCAGACGTTCCTGGCCGCCATGGCCCGCCTGGAACGGGAGGGGGCCTCTCACAGCGAGGCTGACCGCCGCTTCGCTCAGAAGCCATCCGCAAACCCCACACGGGGCTTGGGACCAGCACGAGTGTTCGCGGGTTCCCGATTCGGGTGATCTCGACGTTGTCGCTGCATGAAG
>NZ_JBVIRY010000083.1:0-10950 GCF_055575795.1 Kitasatospora sp. NPDC034023 | reverse complement strand
CTTCATGCAGCGACAACGTCGAGATCACCCGAATCGGGAACCCGCGAACACTCGTGCTGGTCCCAAGCCCCGTGTGGGGTTTGCGGATGGCTTCTCACGGCTGTTGCCCCAGGACTGACTCGCACGCCGGCTACCGGCGTGGTGCCGACGGAGGAGTTCGAGGAGGTCGCGGCGCACCAGGCGCTGCCCCGCCCGCTCACCCCCGACGACACCGCATCCGTGGTGGCGATGCTCGTCGGCGACGACGCCGCCGCGCTGACGGGCCAGACACTGACCGTCGACGGCGGCCTGGTGATGAACTAGGAGCGCAGCCGGCGGGATCCTCACCATTGGACTCCCGCGTGCGAGATCGCCGGCCCCGACGGGTACGCGGAAGGTGTCGGGTTCGGTGCGTCGGCGCTGGTCTCATCTGGCGTGGCCAGCAGCCGGCCGCACGACGACCGGATTGTCGAGCACTTTCAGGTTCTCGATACCTACCGCGCCCCCGGTCGCGATCGGCGCCGTCCCCAAGGGCGCCAACGCCTTCCGGCACGTCCTCGGCGTCGAGGAATCGGCGAGCGGCCCGGTCCCCAGGAAGGTCGGCCCCGCCTTCGGCAGGGCCGCCGGACGGCCTGTCTCGCGCGAGGAGTCCCGGGCCGTGGTCCGCCGCCCACCTCGACGGCGGCGTGATCACCACCGGGAAGCCCGAGGACGTCGACGTGGTCGGCGAGGAGTACCCGCAAGACTTCCGGCTGGATACCCGACGGCCGCGACGCGTTCGCCAGTGCGCTCGCGATCAGCTGCGGGGCGATGCCCGACGGGCGGGCCCTGCAGACGTCCATGGTCGCCGGGTACGACCGGCCCGCCTTCCAGAGCGTATGGGGCGGCACTATCGCCGGGAGCGGCCGGGCGGCCGACTTCACCACGCCCGACTTCTTCCGGGTCAAGGACGGGCTGATCGTCGAGCACGGGGAGTCGGTCGACTGGGTGAGGGCATATCAGGCACTCGAGCTGCTGCCCGACGACATCCGGGATATCTGGGACATCTGAGTTAGAACTGACTCAACGTCAACCGAGAGGAAGGCCGGAGATGACCACCGCAATCGTAGGCGTCGGCTACATCGGGCGTGTCGTGGCCCGGCACCTGGTGGCCGGGGGTGAAAGCGTCGTCCTGGCGGGGAAGGGCGCCTCGCGCGCAGAGGCGCTCGCGGACGAGCTCGGGCCGCTCGCACGTGCCGCCTCCGTGCAGGACGCGATCACGGGCGCGGACACCGTCGTGTTCGCGGTCTGGCTGGATGCCATGAGGGAGCTGATCCCGCAGGTTCGACCGCTGCTCGAAGGGAAGGTCGTCATCGACCCGTCGAACCCGGTCGCGTTCGACGAGAAGGGCCAGATCGTGCGGTCGCTGCCTGACGGGCAATCGGCCGGGTCAGTGGTCGCCGCCCTGCTGCCCGGAGGCGCCCACTACGTGAAAGCGTTCGGCACCCTCACCGCGGAGGTGCTCGCCGCGAACGCGAACCGCGCGCCGCGGCGTGCGGCGCTCTTCTACGCCACCGACGACGAGAACGGCGCGGCGACGGCCGGACGGCTGATCCGCGCGGCCGGGTTCGACCCCGTGAAGGCCGGCGGCCTGGCCGCCGCCGCCCGCATCGAGGCGCCGGGAGGCGACCTGGACCAGTTCGGGTTCAACGGCGAGGTCGTCGACCTCGACCAGGCGCGCGCCGCTGTCGACTCCACCCACCCGTGAATCCAGACACGAAGGCGGCTCGCCCAGGTGCGGCAGCTGCCGGCCAGGCGTGAGCTCGAACTCGGCGACAGCAGCAACCCCGGGCCCTCGCCCGGACGCTTTCGATCACAAGCCGAGTCGGGCGACGGCACGGCGGCGTCGTCGCCGATGGGACCGGACCGGTCGAGGCGCGGCGCGGGACCCGGGTTCGCCAGGGGCGTCGGTTCCGCCGGATGCTGGAGAAGGCCCGGGTGGGCTACGTCCCGACCGCTGTGTCCCTGCAGCTCATCCTCCCAGCGCATGGCCCGGATTGTGGACGACAGGAGTCCGACATGAGCGAAGCAGTCGACTGGAACGCAAAGACCATCGCAGAGTTCCGAGCAAACGAGGGCAGGGTCGGCGGGGTCTTCGAGGGCGCTCCGCTGGTCCTCGTCCATCACCGCGGCCGCAAGAGCGGCCGGGAGCACGTCACCCCGATGATGTACCTCCCGCACGACACCGAGCCGGACATCGTCTACGTCTTCGCAACCAAGAGCGGAGCACCCACCAACCCGGACTGGTATCGCAACCTGATCGCCGCCGGTGAGGGCACCATCGAACGCGGAACCGCGACCTACCGGGTGACCGTCCGCGAACTTGTCGGCGCCGAACGCGACCGCATCTACGCCGAGCAGGCACGGCGGTACCCCGGCTTTGCCGAGTACGCACGCCAGACTGCCGGAATCCGCATCATTCCCGTGCTCGAACTCCGGCGGGCGTAGCCAGAGCCCTGCCGGCTTCAGCAGGTCGAAGGAGAGAGATCATGCCCAGGGCGGTCAGGTACGACGAGTTCGGTGGGATCGACGTGCTGCGGGTCGACGAGGTGGAACGCCCGGTGCCCGGGGACGGGCAGGTCCTCGTACGCGTGAAAGCGGCCGGCATCAACCCCAGTGAGGCGGTCATCCGAACGGGGGCGGTGGCACAGATGTTCCCGTCGACGTTCCCGTCCGGACAGGGCAGCGACCTCGCCGGGGTCATCGAAGAGGTCGGAGCCGGGGCGGCCGGGCTCTCGCCCGGCGACGAGGTGATCGGCTTCAGCAACAAGCGGGCCTCCCAGGCCGAGCTGGTCCTGGTCGAGGCCGGTGACCTCACGCCCAAGCCGGAGAAGGTCTCATGGGAGGTGGCCGGCAGCCTGTACGTCGTCGGCGTCACCGCATGGGGTGCGGTCCACGCCGTCCAGCCCGAGGAGGGCGAGACCGTCGTCATCTCCGGAGCCGCCGGTGGAGTCGGCTCGCTCGCCGTCCAGCTCGCCCGCCGCACCGGGGCCACGGTCATCGGCCTGGCGAGCGAGAGCAACCACGACTGGCTGAGAAGCCACGACGTGATCCCGGTCGCGTACGGTGACGGCGTCGCGGACCGCATCAGGACCGCCGCGCCCGGCGGCGTGGACGCCTTCATCGACACCTTCGGCGACGGGTACGTCGAGTTGGCCCTCGCCCTCGGCGTCGCGACCGATCGGATCGACACCATCGCCGATTTCGCGGCCGCCGAGCGGCACGGGGTGACGACTGAGGGAGGGATCGCGGCCGGGCCGGGCGCCAAGGTGCTCGCCGTGCTTGCCGGCCTGATCGCCGACGGACGTCTCGAGGTGCCGATCGCAAACGTCTACCCGCTGGCGCAGGTCCGCGAGGCCTACACCGAGCTCGAACGCCGCCACACCCACGGCAAGATCGTCCTCAGGCCCTGATACTCGTCCTTCGGCCCACGGCCCAGGGGTGACGGGCTCGGGCTCACACGGTGGCAGGCGGGCGGCCGGGACTTCGCTTGGCCGGTCCTGGCCAGACCGCGCGCTAGGTCGGTTGGCTGCTCCCGCCGACGAAGGTGTAGAGCTCGATGATGACACCGTCCTTGCAGCGGGCGATGTCCATGCCGGCCACGACGGGCGGCCGGCCGGCGGGGCCGTAATGGAAGGCGAGGTGTCCGAGGTCGTCGTTGACGGAGACGGGGCCGTCGGGCCGCATGACCCAGCCCGGGGACTGCGCGAGCAGCTCTGCGGCGCGCCGGGCGAGCGCCTCGCGGCTTCGGTGTACGCGGTCGGGTTCGTGCCACACGACGTCCTTGGCGTAGGTCACCGCGATGGCCGCGTTGCGGCGCTCGGCATCCGGTTCATTGAAGACGTCGAGAAGGTTGCGGCGCATCAGGTCCGCGACGGTGGTGTTCATGGGCGGCCCTTCGGTCACGCGACCCGTGCACAGGCGCCTCCCGACCCGGATCGTGGTCGACAGGCGCAGCGTTACGGTGGAGCAGCCCAGCGCACCGGATGACGCCGAAGGGCGGCAGACCGCGCGGGGGCTGCTTCGGCGCCGGCTCTATGCCTCAAGGGTCTTCGCGGCGTCGCGGATGACGTCGAGGACGAAGTCGGGGTGCGAGAGCATGGGCACGTGGCTGCTGTCGACGGCGTGGGTCTTCGCGCCCATCCGCTCGGCGGCGGCCCGCTCCAGATCCGGGTTCACGGTGCGGTCGTTGTTCGCGACGACGTACCAACTCGGCTTCGTGCGCCAGGCGGTGCCGGGGACCTGCTGGGTGAACAGGTCGGGGACCGGCACGGCGCCCGTCGCGAGGACGAGCTTCTGCTCAGCTGCTGGCAGATCGCCGCAGAAGTCGCCGACGCCGGACTCGAGGAGCCAGATCCGGCCGTCGGCGATGTCGATGTGGTCGAAGACGGGCGTGCGCGCGAACTTGTCCTGCTGGTCCTGTGAGGTCTCGTCCTCGTCGGGGGCGAGTGCGGCGAGGTAGACCAGGGCGCCCACGCGGTCGTGGGTGCCGGCCTTGGTGATGAGGGTGCCGCCGTAGGAGTGGCCGACGAGCACGACGGGTCCGGGCACGTGGTCGATGGAGCGGGTGACGCATTCGACGTCGCCCGCGAGCGAGTCGAGGCCGTGCTGCGAGGCGGACACCTCGTGCCCTTCGGCCTGGAGCGCGGGGATGAGCTTGCTGAAGCACGACCCGTCGGCCCAGAGTCCGTGGGCGAAGACGATGCTGGCCTTGCCGGTCATGATTTCCTCTTCTCGCAGGCATCAAGCGACGGCAGCAGAACTACACACGGCGTCCACACTATTACTCTCAGCGGTGAGCCGCGACCGCCTCTCGATCCAGGACCGCCCCCGAAGCCTGCGACGCAGCCACCGACCTCTGCGACCAGCTCGCCCTGTCGGCCGCTGGGTCCGGCCACCGCTGCGCGTCCGGACCACCGTGGTCATCATGGAACTGCGGCCGACTGGCAGGAGGCTACTCGATGGAGCTGTTCCCACCGATGCCGCTCGCCGAGTGGCGGGACACGAAGGAGACGCTGCACCGCTTCACGCAGGTGGTGGGCAAGATCCGCCTGGCGGCGAGCGTGCGGCGCAACCACTGGTGGAACGTCCCGTTCCACCTCACCGGGCGTGGGATCACCACACGGCCCATGGGACAGGTCGACGGCAACCCGATCTTCACCATCGACTTCGACTTCGTCGACCACCGGCTGGTCGTCGCGACGGCGGACGGCGGGACGGAGTCCTTCCCGCTCCTCGGCCAGTCCGTGGCCTCGTTCTACCGGCAGACCCTGGAGACGCTGGCGGCGCTGGGTATCCGGGTGGAGATCAGGATTCCCCGGCCGTACCGGCTTGCCGACTCCGCCCGGCCGTTCGCCGAGGACTTCGAGCACGCGACCTACGATCCCGCCTGGGCGAATCGCTACTGGCAGGTGCTCAGCCAGGTCGGGCTGGTGCTGGAGGAGTTCGCGGCGCGCTTCTCGGGCAAGGTCAGCCCCGTCCACCTCTTCTGGCACTCACTCGACATCGCCCACACCCGGTTCTCCGGACGCGCCGTCGACCAGCCACCGCAGGTGGACCCGGTGACCCGCGAGGCGTACTCCCGGGAGCTGATCAGCTTCGGGTTCTGGTTCGGCGACGCCGACCTGGGCGAACCGGCCTTCTACTCCTACACCACTCCCGAGCCCGCCCATCTGGCCGAAGACCCGCTCAGGCCCGCATCGGCCCGGTGGATCGTGCTCAACGACAGCCACCTGGCGGTACTGCGCTACGCCGCGGCCCGTACGGAGGCCGATCCGAGAGCGACCGTACTCGCCTTCTACGAGAGCGCCTACCAGGCCGGAGCCGTCCGCTGCGACTGGGACGTCGACTACCTCGCCTGCCCGGGTGGAGTCACGGACCCGCGTCTGCCGGCTCCGCCGCTCTGAGCGCCTCAGTGCAGGTGCAGCTGCCAGTCGGCAGGGACCTTGCCTCGCGGGCCGGGCGTCGGCTGCGAGGCCGGGTGCGCGGCGGGCGGTGCCAGTTCCGGTCCCTCGTAGTACTGCTCGGTCTCGACGTTCCACAACCACGCCTCACCGGGCTCGAAGCTGGCCAGGAACGGGTGCCCCGCCTCTCGGGCATGCCTCGTGCCGTGTTGCGAGGGTGAGGAGTCGCAGCAGCCGATGTGCCCGCACGCGGCGCATCGCCGCAGGTGGAACCACCACCCCGGCCCGTCCCCCGCCAGGCACTCCACACACCCGTCTCCGCTCGGCCGCGCGGAGGGATCAATCCCCCGGATTGGGCTGTCAGTCATCGGACACGCCTCCCGATCACGGCTCGGCCGGGCGCCGGTTCGGCACGTCGACGCCGAAGCCATCGGACTGTCTACCCGAATTCCAACCAGCCGGCTCGCACGGAGATTCCGTGACAAGCAGCAGCGGGCGGTCCGTCGTACCCGATCGAGCCGTGCCGACGGGAGGCGATGCGGACCGGCGTGATCACGCGGGCCCGGCGGTGACCGTGACCTTGAAGGTGGCGACCGGCTGTGCGTGACTGGAGGGAGCAACAGTGGCCTGGCCGACATCGAGGTGCTCCGGATGGGATTCATCGGCACGGTGGGGCTGGTACTCCACCCCGAGCGCACCTGCGCGCCCACCGTGGAGGCCGTGGTCGGCTGGAGCCGGGCCCGGGGGACGAAGGTCCTGGGGCTGGCGGCGGAGGTGGCACGGATCGGCTGCGAGGCCATTCCGGTCGAGGCCGAGGAGATGACCACGAGCGCCGACCTGCTGATCAGCCTCGGCGGGGACGGCACCATGCTGCGCGCCATGCGGCTCGCGACCGGGGGCCACGCACCGGTCCTGGGCGTCAACGTCGGACGCCTGGGCTTCCTCGCCGAGGTCGACATACCGGAACTCCCTGCCGCACTGGATGCCATCGACGCCCACCGTTTCACCGTGGAAGTCCGCTCCGGCGTCCATGCCCGCTTCGGGGCAGCCCAGGAGACGGCACTCAATGACGTCGTGCTCCTGCGCAGCCCGGGACACAAGTCCGCGGCGGTCGCCGTACGGGTCCAGGGCGAGCCCTTCGTGGCCTACACCGCCGACGCGGTCGTCGTCGCCACGCCGACCGGCTCCACCGCGTACAGCTTCTCCGCCGGCGGCCCGATCGTCTCCCCCAACGCGGAGGGACTGCTGATCACCCCCGTGGCTCCACATGCCGCGTTCAACCGCTCCGTGTTCCTCTCCAGCGGCGAGCGGCTCGACCTGGAAGTCCTGCCGAACAGCGGCGACCTCGCCATCGAGGCCGACGGCCTCCTGGTCGGCCACGTCTCACCGGGCGATGTCGTCGAGGTGACCATGCTGCCCGCCGCCGCACGCGTCGTGCGACTCGGCCACACCACGTTCTACCAGCGGGCCCAGCGCAAGCTCCGGCTCACCGGCTCGGCGGAACACGGCTGACTCTCCGGTCCCATGGGCGGCAACCACCACGTGCTCGTGGTGGCGCTCGAGAACGTCCTCGCACTCGACATCGGGATTCCGTTGCAGGTCTTCGGGAGCTGGCCGGACGGGCCGTACTCGCTGACGGTGTGCACGGAACGGCCCGGGCTGGTCCCGATGCACGGCGGCCCGGTGTTGTCCGTCGCCGACGGGTTGGAGGCCCTTGAGACCGCGGACACCGTCATAGTCCCGGGGTACTTGGAGCCAGACCCGCCTTCGGTTGCGGTCACCGCCGCGCTCGCGGGGGCGGCGGCCCGCGGAAGCCGAATGGTGTCCACCTGCTTGGGGGCGTTCGCCCTCGCCGCCGCCGCCTGCTCGACGGCCGCCGGGCTACCACGCACTGGCGGTACGCCGCAGCGCTGGCCAGGCAGTACCCGCACGTGACGGTGCAGCCGGAGGCGCTGTACGTCGATGAAGGCAAGGTGCTGACCTCGGGCGGCGTCGCCGCGGGCCTCGACCTGTCTCTGCATCTCATCCGTCGCGATCACGGCGCCCGTCTGGCGAACCAGCGGGCCCGCCTGCTGGTCACCGCCCACACCGCATCGGCGGTCAGGCCCAGTTCGCCGACCTGCCGGTGGCCCCGGACGCCTCCGACGGACCGGCGCCGGTGTACGAGTGGGCCCTGCACCACCTGCACCAGCCGCTCACCGTCGACCAGTTGGCGCGCCAGGCCGGCATGTCCCGCCGCACGCTCATCCGTCGCTTCCACGCCGACACCGGCCGGCCGCCCATGCGTTGGCTGCTCGACGCAAGGCTCGGCCTCGCACGGGAGCTCCTGGAATCGAGCGACCTGACGGTCGAAGCTGTCGCACGGCGCTGCGGCCTCGGCACGCCGGCCAACTTCCGGACCCTCTTCAAAGCACACGTCGGGGTACCACCGCGCACCTACCGCGAGACGTTCAACCCCGCCGTTTCGAAGAGCCGTTGAGCCTCGGCTCCCGATAGACCGTCGCAAGTCGCGAACGCGCCTCTCCGCACCAGGCAACCGGACAGCCCGCACTTTCGCATGGCAGGTCCGCACCGACACGGCGACGGGCCTCGAAGGCCTGCGCGCGTCTGTCGGCTGTGCCGGTGGTGCCGGGTCGAACGGGGGCCTACACGGCGAGGGCCGGGTTCACGCGCAGCGGGACGAGCGCGGTGCTCCAGGCGATGACCGCCGTTGTCGGCGAGGGAGCTGCTCAGGACGCGTTGTTGGCCTGAGGGTGGAGCTGTTCGGCGATCCAGGACGCCGCGAGCGTCGTCCACGTGGCGGCATCGCCGGCACCCTGGGCGAGACCGAGACTGTGCGGGCCGTGGGCGAAGACATGCACGGCGTGCGGTACCTCGTGCGCGGCCAGTGCCGAGGCGAGCCGGTAGGTGTGCTCCGGCGGGACGTAGCTGTCTTCGGCGGTGTGCCAGAGAAAGAAGGGCGGAGACGCCGTGGTCACCAGCGCGTCGAGCGATGTCGCGCGGCGCAGGTGCGGTACGGGGTTCTCCCCGAGCAGGATCAACCGCGCGGGTCGGTAGGACTCGGTCTCCATCGATGTGATCGCGTAGCCGAGGACGGCGAACTGGACGGACTCACGTTGATCGTCGCCGGGTGCGAGTGCGGCCAGGCCCGCAAGATGCCCGCCGGCCGAGAAGCCGATCACCCCGATGCGATCCGCCCCCTGTGCGCGCCTGCGGAGGATCTCGGCCCTCAGAGCCAGGAGGGGTTCGGGGTGCCGCACGTGGAGCGGGTACCGGAAGACGCTCGCCGACAGGCCCAGTGCGGAGAGCCACGCAACGATCGGCTCCGCCTCGTGTGGGGCATGCGACGCGTAGCCCCCGCCCGGCAGGACGATCAGATGTGTCGTCGTGGGGTGCACCCGCTCGGCGCGTCCGCGAGACGCTGGTGCCGTCTCGAATCGATTGCTCATGCCAACCTCCGCCCTTGCTCACGGACGCACGCCGCAAGCGGCCCTCTCCACAAGGCTGTCCTAACGTCATCGCCACACCGAGTTCCTCGATATCACGCGAACAGGTGTGGGGTGCAGTCGTGTGGCAGCTCCCGGCCCGGCACTCCGGATGGCACCGCCGACCTGCCGCGTGGTACGGGACGATCGCTGCTAGAACCAGCCGCCCCCAGCGGCGGCGATGGGGTCGGCCCCCGGCTCGCGCAGGGCGTAGATCGTCTTCGCACCGACCCACAGGAGGGTCCTGCCGTAGGGGAGGTCGGAGTGGCGGTCGACCATCGTGTTGAAGAACTCGATCGCGGAGGAGCACTCCTCCAGCGCCGCCTCGGCGTCGTCGAGATACCGGCGGGTCTCGGCGATGACGCGGGTGGCATCGTCGTCGAGGTCCTTGTTCTTGTGGCCGGCGACGATGTACCGAGGCGCGAGGGCCTCGACGGTGCTGATGGCGTTGCGCCAGGCGTCCAGGCCGCCTCCGGCCGACTCGCAGATGTACATGTGGGCGCCGTTGTAGAGCGCGTCGCCGGCGACCACGAGTCCCAGGCCGGGGACGTGCAGGACGCTGGTCTGCTCGGTGTCGGTGTGGCCGACCTCGACGAGGTTCAGATCGTGCCCTTCGAGGGGGAGGGTGTTGTCCGGGACGGTGACCGCAGTCACCGGGGCGTCGGGGATTTGCCCTGGCCAGAGCTTGTCCCAGGCGAACGGGCGGGCCTCCACGTTGCCGTGCATGACGGCGATGGTGCCTGCGGTGGCCACGACCGGCGCGACGAACCGCTTCGCTCTCTCTTCGGCGCCGGTCGCCGAACCTGGGGGCCCGGGCGCGGGAATCCTCTCGACCTCGACCGTGATCATCAGGCACAGCGGGACGCCGACCCGCCAAACGCACCCGATTCACGCGCCCGCGGACGCGTGGTGACGTCGGCTGCTGACGACGACTGCACGGGATGACGTGGCTTGCGTTTCGTCGGAGGGTGTTCGTGGACGGGCACGGTCGGAACTGGGTCCCGTTACGGAGAGCAGAGTCGGCGGGGGTTGGCATCAGGCGCAGGGCAAGAGGCTGGAGGGCCGGATGAGCAGCGACGTGATCATTGGATACGACGGGGAGCCGCGCTGCGCGTGGGCGGGCGCCGAGGACACCGCGCTGAGCCGATACCACGACGAGGTGTGGGGGACCCGCACTCGTGACGAGTCAGCGATGTTCGAAGCGCTCACCCTCGGCGTTTTCCAGGCCGGGCTCAGTTGGAAGGTCGTATTCAACAAGCGGGACGCGTTCCGTAAAGCGTTCCGGGGCTTCGACGTCGCAGAGGTCGCAGCGATGACGGACGCCGATGTCGACCATCTGGTGGACGACGCCTCGATCATCCGCAACCGCAGCAAGATCGAGGCCACCATCAGCAATGCGCACGTCATTCTGTTCGCTTCGCCGAGCCTGCTGGTGCTCGCGAAGTCCTATGAGAGGACGTTAAGTCCGTTTCTGGTAGATGCCTCGTCCGGGTTGGGTGAGGAAGCCCTGGCGGGTGAGGCGTCCGAGGCGGGAGCGGGTGACA
>NZ_JBVIRY010000082.1:0-11536 GCF_055575795.1 Kitasatospora sp. NPDC034023 | reverse complement strand
AAGACCGCAGACTCCCGCCCACGACCAGGACGAGCACCCCGGACAACCGTCACGCCAGCCCCTCCGACCAGCATGTTCGAAGATGGCGAAGGCTCCTTGTGTGAGCCCAGTGCGTGGTGGCGCGTTTTCCGTCGAGCAGTCCGGCCGCGCCCAGGACGAAGGCGCCCGTGCACAGGGAGGCGACGCGGGCGCCGGCCGCGTGGGCGGCGCGCACCGCCTCGATCAGTTCGGCGGGTGGTTCGCGGTCCGTGTCGGCCCAGCCGGGCACGATCACCGTGTCCGCGTGCGCGAGGTGGCCGAGTCCGTGGTCGGGTTCGAGGCGGAAGCGGTCGACGAGCACCGGGCCGTTCCCGCAGACGGAGAAGTCGTACCAGGGGTCCACGATGTGGGTCAGGTCGGCTCCGAAGACCTCGACGGCCACGGACAGTTCGTAGTGGAGCATGCCGTCGGTGACGGCCAGCGCAACGGCGGGCATGTCTGAAACTGTACGTGCCATGTCGTTTCCGACGCTCGTGCGGGGTGCTGCCGGGGGGCCAGGATGTGAGTGTCAGGCCGCGGCGGATCGACGGCGCAGCGGCGTTCGAGTGCACGGGAGGGTCTCATGGGGTCGGGTCAGCTGGTGGCGGTGTTCGGCGCGTACGGTCACACAGGGAAGTTCGTGGTCGCGGAGTTGGCCGGGCGTGGGTTCGTCCCGGTGCCGTCCGGGCGCAACGCGCAGGCTGTGCGGGAGCTGGCCGACGAGCTCGGGCTCGAGGCCCGGGTGGCATCGGTCGACGATGCGGACTCGTTGGACCGTGCGCTGGCGGGAACCGTAGCGGTCATCAACTGCGCCGGCCCCTTCGCGACGACCACCGGCCCCGTGATCGAAGCCGCGCTCCGTGCGAAGATCCCGTACCTGGACGTGGCCGCCGAACTCGAGGCGAATCTCGACACCTTCGCCCACTACCGCGAGCGGGCCCAGGAAGCGGGAGCGGTGATCGTCCCCGCCATGGCCTTCTTCGGTGGCCTCGGCGACCTGCTGGCCACCGCGGCGATGGGCGACTGGACCGCGGCCGAGGAGGCCCACATCGCCTACGCGCTCAGCAGCTGGCACCCCACCCCCGGCACCCGCCTGTCCGGTGCCGTCTCCCGTGAGCGGCGCGGCGACGTCCGCCTGCGCTACCGCGGCGGACAGTGGGAGCAGCGCACCGACGCCGCGCCCACCCTGGAGTGGACCTTCCCGGAACCGATGGGACCCCGGGAAGTGATCGGGGAGTTCACGATGGCGGACGTCGTCACCGTCCCCCATCACCTGCCAATTCCGGACGTGACCACCTACATGACCGCCGAAGCGGTCCGAGACATCGCCGCACCCCACACACCGGCCCCGACCGCCACCGACCTGAACGGGCGCTCCGACCAGACCTTCCTGGTCGACGTCGCCGTGCGCTCGGGCGGAACCGAACGCCGGGCCACGGCCAGCGGCCAGGACATCTACGCCGTCACCGCGCCCCTGGCCGTCGAGGCCCTCGAACGCGTCCTGACCGGCCGTACCAAGACCGTTGGCGTCGCCTCAGCCGGCGAGATCTTCGACGCACCTGACTTCCTGCACGCACTCGCCCCGCACATCACACTCGACCTCCACCCGCAAAACACCTGAACGCGACGCTCCACGAGCGCAAGGCCGTTCCGGAGACCCGGAAGCGGACTCCCACCTTGTCTTCTGAGCGCACTCACACATGCGCCCCGGCGATTCGCCGAGTCGCCGCTTCGATCACCGAGAGTCACATTCCGACGGGCCGTACGTAGGGAATCGGGGGAATCCTTGGTGGCCGCCACCATGACCGCGTGCCGGCTCGGTCTCGGGCGTGCCTACGGGCCGGGCGGCACCATGGCCTGCATCGTCCGCCGCCGACGGTCTCCCCGGGACCTGGTCCCGGAGCGGGTTCAGGTCCCGGGAGGTGGGGGGTCATCCGGCGGTCAGGGTGGTCCACTTCTGGTTGGAGCCGCCGTGGCAGTCCCACAGCTGGAGCTGCGTGCCGTCGGCCGTGGAGAAGCCCGGAACGTCGAGGCAGCGGCCGGAGACCGGGTTGCGGTAGCCGCCGTTGTAGGGCTGCCAGGCCTGATTGGCGCCGCCGTGGCATGCCCAGATCTGTACCTTGGTGCCGTTGGCCGTCCCCCCGCCCGCGGCGTCGAGGCACTTGCCCATGGAGCGGAGGGTGCCGTCGAGGTAGGCGGACCACTGCTGGTTGACGCCGTCGCTGCAGCCCCAGGTCTGCACGGCGGTCCCGTCGGCGGTGCCGGCCCCGTTGACATCCAGGCACTTGCCGGCGATGTCGGACTGCACGCGCGCGGCGGCGGGGGCGGGGTTCTTCAGCCACCCGGCGCTGTCCGCCGCCTGGATACCGCGGTGGAAGGCATCAACCATCTTCTGGTAGCCCGCGTCGTTGGGATGCAGAGCGTCGGCGAGGTCGGCCGTGGTCAGGCTGCTCATGTCCACGTACGCGACGTGCTTGCCCGCAGCCTGTGCTGGCGGGTGATGACGTGTCGGCGCTGGTGCAGGAGTGGACTGCGGGTGCGGGTGCGGATGTGGCGTTCGAGGTGTCGGGGGCTGCGGGTGGTGTGGAGACGGCGGTCGACGTGCTGGGTGTGCGCGGGCGGCTGTGCCTGGTGGCGATCCACCCTCGCCCCCGTGAAGTGAACCTGCACCGGTTCTTCTGGCGTGAACTCACCCTGGTGGGAGCCCGGTTGTACGACCGCTCCGACTTCGAGCGCGCGGTGGCCCTGGTGGCCGACGGGGCGATCCCGGCGGAGCGGCTGATCAGCAAGGTCGTCCCGCTCACCGAGGCGCCCGCCGCGTTCGAGGCCCTGAGGGCGGCGGCGACGTGATGAAGATCCTCGTGGACTGCACCGACGACACCCAGGGAGCGATCGCATGAGCGCCTTCGACCTCACCGGAAGACTCGCCGTCGTCACCGGCGCCCGGCGCGGCATCGGCCGGGCCATGGCCCGCGCACTCGCCGCGGCCGGCGCGGACGTCATCGGCGTCAGCGCCCAGTTGGAGGAGACCGGCAGCGACGTGGAGAAGGACGTCCTCGCCGCGGGCCGCACCTTCGAGGCCATCCGTACCGACTTCGCCGACCCCGCGGCATTCCGGGCCCTCGGTGCGGACCTGGCCGGGCGCGAGCGGCCGGTGGACATCCTGGTCAACAACGCGGGCACGATCCGCCGCGCCCCGGCCGCCGAACACACCGACGCGGACTGGGACTTGGTACTCCGGGTCAACCTCGGTGCGCAGTTCGCACTGACCCGGGACGTCGGCGCGACGATGGTGGCACGCGGCCAGGGAAAGATCGTCTTCACAGCCTCGCTGCTCAGCTTCCAAGGCGGCGTCACCGTCCCCGGCTACACCGCCGCCAAGCACGGCGTCGCCGGACTGACCAAGGCGCTGGCCAACGAGTGGGCCCCGCACCGCGTGAACGTCAACGCCATCGCCCCGGCTACATCGCCACCGACAACACCCAGGCACTCCAGGACGACCCCGTGCGCAGCAAGGCCATCCTCGACCGTATCCCTGCCGGACGGTGGGGCGACGCGGACGACCTCGCCGGGGCCACGGTGTTCCTCGCCTCGGACGCCGCCGCCTACGTCCACGGCGTCGTCCTTCCCGTCGACGGCGGCTGGCTCGGCCGATGACCGCCGACCTGGCCTCCGTGCTGGACGGAGCCCGCGTCATGCCGGTGCTGACCGCGCCCTCCGCCACGACCGCGGGCCCGCCGGCCGACGCGCTCGCGGCGGGAGGCGCCCGGTGCGCCGAAGCTTCGACGAGGACGTCGTCGCCAAATGCCGCGAGCTGGGAGTGCCCATGGTGCCAGCCCGAGCCTCTGGGCCGGCCGGGGCGGCCCCGACGCCGCCCGCGAGGCCGACCTGCGGCTCGCCCGCCACGCCGATGTCGTCGTCGGCGCCCTGGGCCTGGCCGGACCCTGCCCAGGGGCGCTGCGGGTCGAGGCGGACGAGGTGCAGGACGCCCTCGCCGAAGTGGCCGGGCTCCTGCCCCGAGCCGAGGTGCTCGCGACAACCCTGAGGGAAGTGCCCTCCGCCGGGGTCAACGACTGGTCCTCGGCCGCCTGGTCGGCCCGCGCCGGGTTCGTCCGCGGCCCACAGATGTCCGGCTTGCAGGTCCTTGACCGCATCGGCTCCGGCGACGGCTTCGCGGCCGGCCTGATCTACGGACTGCTGACCACCGACAGTGAAGAGGACGGATCGAAGGGCGGTGCCAGACCGGTGGCGAACCTCGACGCCGCCGCACTGAGCCGCGCCCTGGCCTACGGAACCGCGCACGGCGCCCTCACCATGACCACCCCCGGCGACGTGTCCATGGCCTCACGCGCCGAGGTGGAGACGCTCATGGCAGGCGGCTCGGCCGCCGTCAGAAGGTGACGGGCCCCGGGGCGGTCACCGCACCCGCTTCTCTGGGAGGACAGTTGACACATCGGAACATGGGGCGCCGGAAGGTCGGCAGCACCCCTGTCGAGCTCACCGAACTCGGCTTCGGGGCCTCCACCATCGGCAACCTCCACCAGGTCACCCCGGCCGCGGACGCGGCAGCCGCCGTCGACGCGGCCTGGGAGGCCGGCCTGCGGTATTTCGACACCGGTCGTCCAGGGTGGTGAATTCGAGGGGTCATTCGCCGGCTGCGGCTCCGGCTTCACCTCCGACGCGGGTCCCCGGCGAGGCCGTCCGACGGGCACGCCGACCGCCACCGGGGGCGGCGCCGAGGTCGGCTTGCGCCTGCCGCCGGCCCCGGGGCGCCGTCCGGTCAGGTCCAGGGCGGGGAGGTCCGGCCGTCGGGTTCCAGGCCGTAGCGCAGCAGTTGGGCCCAGTGCGGGTCGGCGGATCGGCGTTCGGCCAGAGCTTCCAGGGCCTGACTCCGCCCGGCGTCGGCGGCGCGGCGGCAGGCCTCCTCGGGCTGTTCCGGATCCGGGTCGGCCAGGTCCCTCTCGTAGCTGTCCGTCGTGATGGCCCACAGGGCGACGGCGCTTCCCCGGAAGGCGGCGTCGTGGACCATTCCGTCCAGCGTGGGGTGCTTGTCCCGGCCCATGCGGATCCAGGGGACGGCGAGTTGGGCGTCGTAGTCGCCCGAAGCGAGCGCCTGGGCGGCGAGCCGGTCCATCGCGGACCGGTCGCCGTTGCGTTCCTGGAGCCAGGCGAGGTCCCAGGGGGCGAAGCTGCTGCCGGCCTCGGCGTTCGCCCGGTACAGCCGCGCCGCCTCCCGCGGTGCTCCGGCCCGTTCGCGCATGCGTGCCAGGCGCTGGAAGACCGTCATGTCCTGTTGGCCGGCCGCTTCCCGGGCGAGGCGGTCCGCTTCCTCCGAACGGCCGGTCCGCTCCTGGATCTCGGCGAGTTCGCTGAGCGCGGCGGGGTCTCCGGCCTCGTACGCCTTCCGGTAGAGCAGGTCCGCGTGTCGCAGCCGCAGGCGCATCAGGGCGGACCAGCCGAGGGCGATGGTGTCGTCGGTGCACGCGCAGTGGTCCGCGGCGGCCTCCCAGAAGCCGGCGGCCGGGACCTCGTGGCCGCGGGTGTGACGGCCGTGCTGTTCCAGGTAGTCGGCCAGCCGGAACCACGGCTGGTCCGACGGGAGCGGGCCGTCCGCGTGGGTGCAGGGGACCACGGTGAGCGGTCCGGGGGCGCCGCGGCACGGCCGGGTGGCGACGACGACGGCCTCCTCCCACCGCTCGGGTGCGGCCGTCTCCAGCCGGCTGCGCGAGAGGTAGGCGGGAGCGGCGGCGGCCAGCAGGGACCACGGCAGGTCCACGCCGTGGCCCAGGCGCCGCAGGTCCATGGCCGTCTCCATCAGGGCGCGGGCGGCCGACGGGGCCGTCTCGTACCGTTCCACCAGCGCGGGCACCCCCGCCAGGTACTGGGCGACCTCGCCGTCCCGTGCCTGCGCGGCCGCCTCGGCGAGCTGCGGGTCCGCTTCCGCGACCCGCTCGAGCTCGGCCAGGTCCTGCCGGGTGAAGGCGTCCGGCACCCGGATGCCGCGACCCTCGAACAGGGCCCGGGTGTCCCGGTGGCGCTCGTCGTCGAGGAGCTGCCAGTACTCGGGCCACAGGGTGCCCAGAACGAGGACCGGCCCGCGCTCCGGTGCGGTCAGCAGCTCGCGCAGGCCCACGGCGGCTTCCTCGCCGAGCGGGTTGGCGGGCTGGAGCAGGTAAGACTGCGCCTCGTCGAGCCACACCACCGTGTACGGCACGATCGCGCCGGGCGTCCGGAGCGCCGCGAGGAGCCGACGGAGCGTCAGCGGATGCCACACCCGCCAGTGCGGCGGCAGCTCTCGCAGGGCCTCCCAGCACGCCCGGGTCTTCCCCGTCGACGAACCGCCGACCAGGACGGCCGTACTGCTCGCACCGTCGGCGGCCCGCCGTACCACCGCGTGCAACGCGGTGTCGTGCGCCCGCGCGACGTAGGCCGGCAGAGCGCCGCCGTCGCCCTGGTCGGTCGCGATGCTCCGGCGGACGTTGAGCGCCATCGGGTCGGTGACGGAGCGCAGGGGCACGCCCGCCGGCCCCCGGAAGGCCTGCGGTTCGGAGACGTGGACGTGCACGACTCCGCCCTGGACCACCAGCCCGTGGAACGTGCCACCGCTCACCGTGTTGGCGACGGTGTCGACGACGTACTCGTGCTCCGATGGCTCCACGAACGGACCTCCCCCGCGGGCCCCGAACGGAAAGCCGCGGAGCGGCCGCAGGCCCGGCCGGTCCACCGTACCGGCCGCGGCTTGCGGACGGTGCCGCGATCCGCACGCCCGGCTGCCGCAGGCCCTGTGCCTCGTCCCCCACGAGCGGCCCATCAGCCGCGCTGGCCCGCCAGCCTGGGAGGTGGTCCTGCGGGACGTGGCAGCGGTCGTGGAACGCCCGGCGACCGGGTTCCGTCACTGCCCGGGCGCGGCCGGTGCCGATTCTGGTGACCCAGCCCGCGTCCAGGGCGTGGGAGCAGATCTCGGCTCCGACCGCGCCGGCCGGAACCGCCCCCGACGGAGCGCGAACACCCGATGCTGCGACTCATCGCCCGATACCTGTGGCGCTGCACGCACACGCCCTCGCGCGCACCGGACCAGCCGAGCGGGCCCGCGCCAGAGCTCGTCCTGACCGACGCGCCCCTCCCCTGCGACACCTCGCTGATCTCGGACGCCCTGGACCGCTTCAACACCGGCATCGACGACTGCCGCTCCTTGGCGGTCCTGCTCCGTGCCCCGGCAGCCGCCGCATACTCGGTGGCCTGACCGGCCGCACCTCCCTCGGCCTGCTGTTCATCGACCTCTTCCACCTGCCCCCGAACTGCGCGGCTCGGGCCTGGGCAGCGAGATCCTGCGCCGGGCCGAGGAGGAGGCGCGGACGCGAGGCTGCCAGGCCACCGTCCTGTACACCATCAGATTCCAGGCGCCCGGGTTCTACGAGCGCAACGGCTGGCACCGCATGGGCGAAGTGCCGTGCGCCCCGGCAGGCACCAGCCGTGTCTTCATGACCAAGGAACTCTGAATTCCCCCATGCCGACACGAACGCACCGACGGGCGTGAAGTGCCGGCCACCGTGGTGGTGACCGGTGCTCACTTCGGGGGCTCCTCGTATGCCTCGCGGCTCGGCCCACGTCCCGATGGTTTTGTGGAGATGATCGCTCCGGCGTCAAACATGGTCCTTCCTCCTACCCGGTGCCGTCGACGTAGAGCGTGACCCCTCCCAGGAGCTCACTGCCGACGTTGGCGTGCACGTTGATCGCCTGTCGGCCGACGAAACCGTCGGGTGCCGTGGTGTCGACCGTCACCTCGGCCTGTTCGCCCGGGTCCAGCGTCACCTCCGCCGGATTCACCGTCACCTGCCAGCCGTCCGGGATCGGCCAGTGCTCGACGCGATGCCGGTCGAGCCGTGGCCGCTGCTGCTCGGGAGGGTCCTCACCGCACGCGTCCAGCGGCGGGATGGCATAACTGTCGAGCGCCAGCGTGACGGTCGCGCGATCGGGCCGGTTGTTGCGAACCGGGAACGTGACGTCGCGTGGGGCGAGTTGAGCGGCTTCACGTCGGTGTTGCTCTGCCCAGGTTGTTGGCCGGGTTGGCGTCGTCGTCCCACAGCAGCTCAACCAGCAGGCAGTAGTGACCCGGAGTGGCCGGGGTGTGCCATGGCACCGTGGCGAACGCGGGGCAGCCGACGGCGGCCTTCACCGGCAGGTCCACCTTGGTCATCCCGATGTCGTGCGGGGTGGTGCCCGCACCGAATGCCAGATAGCCGACCTTGACCGGGAGGCCCGGCGCCGGGCCGGTCGGGGAGCCGTTCCAGACCCGGGCGACCACGAGGTAGTCGGTGTCCGGCCGGAGACTGTGCGCGTCGACCAGTACCCCGGGGTCGGCGGCGAGTTCAACGTGGATGTCGGGGATGCCCCTATGGTTCGTCAAACTGCCGAAGGAGTCACTGGACTCGCAGAAGGCCGGATGTGCCGGTAGAGCTCTCGGGCGACGTAGCACTTCAGGCAGCGGATGATCTCACGCCTGGACATGCCCTCGGCGGTGCGCCGTTGCAGGTAGGCCTGGGTGCGTTCATCCCAGCGTGGGCGGGACTGGACGATGCGGTAGAGGGCGGCGTTGGCCTGCCGGTGACCGCCGCGGTTCAGCCGTCGCCGCTGGGTCTTCCCGGAGGATTGCTCGACTGGGCTGACCCCGCACAATGCGGCGAACGACGCCTCGTCCGTGAGCCGGTCCGGGTTGTCACCTGCGGCGGAGAGGAGGACCGCGGCACTGTCGGGGCCGACGCCGACGAGCTTCAGGAGCTGGGGCCGGCTGGACCGGACAGCTGCGGTCATTCGCCGGGTCAACTCCTTGATCTCCTGACCAAGGTTCTGGATCCGGCGGGCGAGCAGGCGCATCGTGAAGACGGCCTCACCTCGATCCTCGCCCAGTGCCACGCAGGTGGCGACCAGCGCCGGATTGGTCAAGCCGGTGAGCAGTTCGCGAAGGTCCGGCTCGACGGCAAGGAGGACTGCCTTGAGCTGGTTCATCGCCTGAGTGCGCGCCTTGACGGCCGATTCCTTGGCCAACCGCAGAACCCGCAAGTCCGCTGCCGGACCGTCTGCGGTCTTCGGTGTGGTGGTCGCGCGTCCCGACAGGACGGCCCGCGCGGCAGCGTCCGCGTCGATGGCGCCACTACCTGGTCGACAACGGCACGAAGTGGCGAGCCGTGCCGGCCGACTTCCCGCCGTGGGACCGGGTCTACGCGTTCTTCCGCCGCTGGCGCGACCTGGGTCTGGTCCGGGAGTTCCACGACCGGCTGCGCGGCAAGGTCCGCGAGAAGGCCGGGCGGGATCCGGAGACATCCGCGAGCGCTGACCGGTCCCGATTCTTCTCACCGCCCTCGAAGCGATCCACGGCCTGCCGTCGGATCCGCTCCCGCGCGGCCCTCTCCGCGTCGGTCAAACCGCCGCCCTGTGCATACCTCACAGCACACGACTACCGGGACGAACCCTCCAACGGCAGGCGAACGCTACCGCTTCACCCATCCGAGCGACATCACGAGTTCAACTTCAGTAGCAGCGCAGCACTGGTAGTGACACCAGGCGGAGGCCAGTCAGGGTCCGGTGTCACCGGGGTGGGAGCACAGTCCGCCTTGGTAGGTGCTGTCGTACCAGGCGCCAGTGGCATCCGAGTCCAGGTTGGTGCGGCCGGGGCCGACACAGCGGTGGTAGTCGGACCGGGGAAACCGCTTGACCTGAATCCACACGTTGGTGTTGGTGGCGCAGTGCTCGTAGTAGGCGCGTTCGCCGTTGCGGCTCGCGTTCCAGCCACAGCCTCGGGTCTGCTCGGGGGCGGCCATGGCCGGGGTGACCGTCGCGAGGGCGAGGGTGCCGACCAGAGCAACGGCTGCCAGGCTCAGCCGCGATCCGCGCTGTACCGCCAGCGCGGCGATTGCGCCGCGACGCGCCTGGGCTCGCTGTGAAGTGTCCATACCCGCTTCAACGATCACGGAAAATCGCGGTCACGGCGAGGGCGTCCTTGCCGCTGCTGCGTGCTGCGTGCTGCCTGGGCCGCGCCCGTGCCGCTCTGCTGCTGCGCCCTGGGCCGCTGGCTGCACCCCCGGGCCGCTGTCCAGGCCGTGCCCCTGCCCGCCCAGGGGTGCCCGGCCTGGCCGTCTCTGGTCCCTCTGTCCGCTGTCCAGGCCCGTCCCGGCGCCGCTGTCCTGGTGCTGCGCCCGGCCCGAGGCCCAGGCGGTGCCACCCTTGGTCGCTGCGGATCCGGCCTGGCCGCCGTCTGGTCTGGCTTGTTCCGCCCTTCGCTGCCGTGGCTGCCGTTCGGGGCGCGCTCGCTGCGTCCGGGGTCTGCCGCTGCTGGGCGGTTCTGCTTGGGCGGGGCTGCGCTGCGCTGGATACAGTGGCCGCTGCCACGGTGCAGGCGAGGGGGACGACGTGAAGCGATGGCAACGCCGTGCGGTGACCGCTTGGGCGGCGCTGGTGGTGGGCGGGTGTGCCATGACTGTCCTTCTCGGAGACACGACCGATGATCCACGGCCCGCAGGCCCGCCGACTGTTCCGACATCACCTGTCAAGCAGGCGCCGCCCCTTTCCTGCCCGACCAATGCCGTCTGTTCTGGATACATCGTCCCGGGCGGTTGACCACGCGTCAGGCGGGGCCGTCCGGGGTGGTCGGGTGCGGGCGGGGCCGGCGGGCCGCTGTCGGGGCCGGCCTTGTTCTGGTGGTGGTGGTCGGTTGCCTGGTGGCGGGTGCACCGTGGGGGTGCAACGCGGTGTTGCGCGGGGTGCAACACGGGGCCGTTTTGCGGGTCTGACCAGGTGCTATGTGGCCGGGAGGGGCGTGGGGCGGGCGTGTTGCAGTGGCGCGTTGCACCGGCCTGTGTCCCGTCTCGAATGATCTGGTCTGCTGGTAGGGCTGTGGCCTGCGGCGACCAGATCAGTTGAGACGCCAGGCGGTCGAGAATCTCATGTCACCTGGTCCCGGGTGACTGGACGCGGAGTGGTGTCTCAGTTGATCTGGTTCGGTGTGGCCGTTTCGACCCAGGGCCGCGCGGTCAGTCGCTCACGTTCCCAAGTCCGACTGCCAACACGGCCATCTCGTGCAGCCGCTCGTAGTACCTGGTCCCGTCCCCGTCCCCGATCCATGGTAGAACCCTCTCAAGGACCTCGATGCACGTCCGAAGACTTCCGCAGCGCCTCTCGTCGAGAACGCTCGACAGGGACGAGGAGACGCAGCCGGCGACGTCCGCATCCAGCTGCACCAGGTCTTCGCCCTCGACTTCTCGACCGCGAAGGTGCCCAGGGAACTCCGCCTTCATGTGCTTTTCCCACAGTTGCGGGAGCAGGTCCTGCCGGACTGTGAACAACCTCTGTCACGCCCTGTCTCATGCTGCTTCAAAGTGCACACATGCGTATCTGGAGTCACTATGAGGGCATCCCCTGGCGGCCATTGAGAAGCCATCCGCAAACCCCACACGGGGCTTGGGACCAGCACGAGTGTTCGCGGGTTCCCGATTCGGGTGATCTCGACGTTGTCGCTGCATGA
>NZ_JBVIRY010000081.1:0-12789 GCF_055575795.1 Kitasatospora sp. NPDC034023 | reverse complement strand
CCGCAGACTCCCGCCCACGACCAGCACGAGCACCCCGGAGAACCGTCACGCCAGCCCCTCCGACCAGCACGTTCGAAGATGGCGAAGGCTCAATGTGCAGGGCGCCACCGACACCACCGGTCAACCCGACTGGCGCTACTGCGGAAACTGCCACGGACTCTTCTGGGCTCCCCACGGCGCCACCGACGGTACGGTCTGCCCGGTCGGGGGAGAGCACAGTTATCCCCCCGACAGCTGGATCTTCCACCTGCCCAGCCGCGAACAAGGCGCCGACGCCAGCTCCGGCCAGCCCGAATGGCATTTCTGCTCCCGGTGCCACGGACTGCTGTGGACCGGCGCGGCGACGCCGGGGACCTGCCCGCGGTCGACGGCAGGCGGGTTCCGACTGAACCCCGTCATGCGGGATCCGTCGAACTTCGATCCGATGCGCGCCACCGCCCCGGTGGGCATCACCAAAAGCCTGGAGAGGCCCGGAGGCCCCTTCAGCCATGACGGCCGCGCCTACGCCTTCGTCAACATCTCCGCCCCGCAGTACTCGGAGCAGCTGCGACCGGGCAATCCCACGCTCGGCACCTATCTGGTCGGCAAGGCCGACCCGTCGAAGCCCGGTCCGTACGACACCGAGTTCCTCTTCAGCCCGCGGATCGGGGCGTGCCCGACCGGGCCGGGCGGCGCGCTGCAGAGCCACCAGGTCCTCGGCCTGTCGTTCATCCTGCCGCACGACCTCAGTGCGAGTCCCATCAGCCAGGCAGGGTGGCGGCACTGCCGCACCTGCGAGGCGCTGTTCTTCTCGGGTGAGGCCGCCACGACGGGTGGCGTGTGCTGGGCGACGCGGCAGCCGCATGACGGCGTCGGCTCCGCCGTCTACGCGATGCCACTCGACGAATCCGGGCTCCGGACACAGGGAGCCTGGAAACGCTGCGACAACTGCGCGGCGGCCGTCTTCACCGGGTACTCGGCCACCCCGGACCTGTGCCCGGCCGGCGACGGCCTCCACCGGCCCGTCGGCCCCGAACTGCACGTGCCCTTCTTCGACACGCCCGATGCGCCTCCCGACGATGCGAACCACCAGAGCGGCTGGCGGTTCTGCATCCGGTGCAGCGGACTGGTCTACACCTACCGGGAGGACCGCTTCTTCGGCGCGGTGCCGCAGCTTGTGGACAAGAGCGTCGTGCCGGGCCTACCGCCGACCGCTGCCGAGAGCGGTCTGGTGATCCTCGGCTTCGGCTGGCGGGCCGACCACGGCGGGGACTTCCGCCTGGCCTGGATACCGCTCCTCACCGGTTCACCTCCGCGCCTGCAGGACACGATGTACTACACCGGTGCTTCGTCCGAACCATGGTCGCCCGATGCCGGACAAGCCAAGGACCTGTGGTTTCACGACGAGTACACCTCGATCGGGCTCATGTGGCTCGACGAGCTCCGACGGTGGCTGCTCTTGCTGACCAACGCTTCCGACAAGGACCCCGTACCGGGCGGTGACGATCCCCGGGCCCGCCCCATCGTCGCTCGACTCGCTTCGACTCCCTGGGAGTTGGCCACTGCAGAGGACGTCCCGCTCTTCGACCCGAACGTCGACTACCCCTCTCAACCGAAGGCGTACGGCTCCTACATGCACCATCCCGGGATGGACCGGATTCACGAGAAGGACCCGCCTCCGGATCCCAACCAGGGCTGGTCGTACGGCGCCTACCCGCTCAGGCGCTTCACCACCTGGGACCCGGCCACCGGGGAACTCGATCTGTGCTACCTGCTTTCACTCAGCCGCCCGTACCAGGTTCAGGTCATGAGGAGCACCCTGCGCATCGAAGTCTGAACCCGCCCGCCTGTGTGGACACCGCCGGACACCCGGGCCCGTGTCACCGCGAGCGGATCGCCCCGCCCTGGCAAGCCCGCCTGTCCCCCACCCTGAACCACTCCTGCAGGCACTTGGTGGCGACACGCCTCAGGCAGTGCTGCGGGCAGGCCGCGGCAGCCGCGAGCATGGGCGCGTGAAGGCTCTCCTGAGATCCGCGGTCGCCCTGATCATGGCCCTGGCCCCGGCCGGCCCAGCCGCGTCGTCTGCCGACGAGGCCCTCGCAGGCACCGCACCCTGGGTGCCGCTCGCGGCCGGAGTCGCGTACAGGGAAACGACGGTGCCCACCCCGCACGGCACCGCTCGCCTGTACGCCGTACAGGCCGACCTCAGCTGGCCCGGCGTGCGGGCCGACCTGCTCTACCCCGGTGCGGTGGCCGCCCGGGCGCCGCTCACCCGGCTGGCCGGCGAACGCGGGGCGGTCGCGGCCGTGAACGGGGACTTCTTCGACATCACCGAGGAGCAGCACCCGGGTGTCGAGGCGACGGGGGCGCCCTCCGGCCCGGCCGTCCACCGCGGCCGGGCGTTGAAGGCCGCGGTCCCGCAGGCTCAGCGGTTCGGCTGGCAGCCGCCTCCGGGTGACACGGACCAGGACGTGCTGGGGGTCGGGGTGGACGGTGTGGCCCGCACGGGACGTCTGGAACTTGGGGGCCATCTGCAGGCCGCAGGCCGTACGTGGGAGCTGGGCGGGCTGAACCAGTACGCTCTGCCGGTCGGTTCGATCGGGGTGTTCACCTCCGACTGGGGTGAGGTCTCCCGAGAGCGCGCGGTGTGCGGGAATGACGAGTCGCGAAAGGCGCCCTGCAGCACGGACACCTGGGAGCTGACGGTCCGTCACGGCCGCGTCGTGTCGGCCTCCACCACCCCGGGCCGTGGTCCGATCCCCGCCGACAGCCTCGTGCTACTCGGCCGCGAGGCCGGCGCCCGGGTGCTGGCGGGCCTACCGGTCGGAACGGCGGTCGTGACGGACTACCGCCTCGCGTCGAACGGGCCGGTGCCCTTCGCTTTCGCCCTGGGCGCCTATCCGATGCTGCGCGACGGGAGGCCACTGGCAGGGCTGGACGCCCACGACATCGAGCCGCGCACCGCAGTCTGCCTGGCAGACCACGGCCGCCTGCTCACACTTCTCTCCACGGACGGCCGAGAGAGCACCTCCACCGGGATGGCTCTCACCGAACTCGCCCAAGCCCTGCGTGGTTTCGGCTGCTCCGACGGCGTCTACCTGGACGGCGGCGCCTCCGCCACCCTGGTCACCCGCAACCCGGACACCAGCGATCTCGCGGTCCGCAACCACCTCGACCACGACCAGGAACGACGGATCCCCAACGCCATCGGCATCTTCGCCGAGTAGGCCGACCGACCGCTACGAAGCGGCAGGTGTACGGGCTGGTTCAGCCTCCTCACTGCCTTGGAACGCACCAGAAGTGACCGGACGCCCTCTCGGCGGCGGCGCCTCGAAGGCCCGCCGATCTGCGTGACGTTTCAGTCGGCGGAATTCAACGACTGAAGCGCTCAGCGGGGAGGCCGCCACGCAGAGCAGTTCAGGCCCCTGGTCTTCCGCCGGACTGCCAGGCCCCGCGGCCGGGGACCGGCGTGGTCCGCGGCCGCAGTCGTTCGCCCTGCGGCCCGAACAAGATCAGATACTCGACCGGCCCGCCGGTGCCGGCGTTCGCCACCCCGTGCGGGGTGCGGGTATCGAACTCGGCGACGTCCCCGGCGGCCAGGACGAGATCCTGGTTGGCGAGCGCGAGCCACAGTCGCCCGTACAGGACGCACAGCCACTCGTAGCCCTCGTGGGAGGCCTGCCGGGGCCGCACGGGCGGATCCTCGACGGCGGGCAGCACGTGCTTGTGGGCGTGCAAGCCGCCGACGTACCGGGTCAGCGGCAGTACCGCCTTGTCGTCCCCGAAGCTGTGCGGCGCCCTGCTGCGGCGCTCGACCGCGGGGGCGGGGGCGGTGCCGGCCAGCTCGTCCAGGGAGACGCCGTACTCCTTCGCCAGCTGAAGCAGGACCTCCAGGGTGGGCTTGCGCCGACCGGTCTCGATCCGCGACAGCGTGCTCGGCGAGATGCCGGTCGCACAGTGGACACCGGCGAGCGTGGCGCCGTGCTGCTCGCGCGCGGCTCGCAGTCTGGGCCCCATCGCCGCCAGCGTGCCGTCCAGGTCGTCGCCTGCCATCCGTTCCGTTCCTTCCAGCCGCACCGCCCAACCGTCCTGGGCTGCGATCTTGCCAGAACGGCAACGCTGATCGCGTCGAGAGACCGCCGCGCCGCATGATCGACGAGTAGCCGCGTCCGTCCGCGAACCGAGGAGAAGCCCATGCAGCCCGAACCGACCGCCGAGCTCCGCCACCGCACCATCGGGACCCCGGCCGGGCGCCTGCACCTGGTCGAGCAGGGCACCGGCCCACTGGTCCTGCTCGTGCACGGCTTCCCCGAGTCCTGGTATTCATGGCGCCACCAGCTCCCGGCCCTCGCCGCCGCCGGCTACCGGGCGGTTGCCATCGACGTGCGCGGCTACGGCCGCTCCTCCAAGCCAGCCGCGACCGACGCCTACCGAATGCTCGACCTGGTGCAGGACAACGTCGCCGCGGTGCGCGCCCTCGGCGAGGAGAGCGCGGTGGTCGTCGGCCACGACTGGGGCTCCAACATCGCCGCCATTTCGGCGCTGCTCCACCCCGAAGTCTTCCGCGCCGTCGGCCTGCTGAGCGTCCCCTACGCCCCGCCGGGTGGTCCTCGCCCCACCGACGTCTTCGGCCGGATCGGCGGCCCTGAGCAGGAGTTCTACGTCTCCTACTTCCAGAAGCCCGGCCGCGCCGAGGCGGAGATCGAGCCCGATGTCCGGGGCTGGCTCTCCGGCTTCTACGCGGCACTGTCCGCTGACACCATGCCCGCCCAGGGCGAGCCCGACCCGCACTTCGTTCCCCACGGCGGCCGGCTGCGCGACCGCTTCCCCGCAGGCACGTTGCCCGCCTGGCTGAGCGAGGACGACCTCGACGTCTACGCCGCTGAGTTCGAGCGCACCGGCCTGACCGGCGCCCTCAACCGCTACCGCAACATGGACCGTGACTGGGAGGACCTCGCCCCCCATCGCGGAGCCGCGATCAAGCAGCCGTCCCTGTTCATCGGCGGCACCCTGGATGCCTCCACCACCTGGATGGCCGATGCCATCGACAGCTACCCCACTACCCTCCCCGCCCTGTCCGCCTCCCACCTGTTGGAAGGCTGCGGCCACTGGATCCAGCAGGAACGCCCTGACGAGGTCAACCGCCTGCTGACCGACTGGCTCACCGCCCTCCAGGGCTGAACCGCGCACCCGAGTACCGGGCCCCGGACACCCCACTCACCTAGACGAGTAGATCCGAAGTTCTGGCCCGCCAAAGGGCAGAGGGTGTCCAAGATCAGTTTGTGACGACCGACCCGAACACCCTCTTGACCGCACTTTACGTGAAGATCGACGACGAGATCGGAGGAACCCGCTGGATGGGACGGCCGCCCCTGCTCAGCGACTCCGAACTCGTCTGTCTCGCGGTCGCCCAGGCCTTGCTCGGCTACCACTCCGAAGCCCGCTGGCTGCGCTACGCCCGCAAGAACCTGTCCGACATGTTCCCCTATCTGCCCCAACGGCCGGGCCACAGCAAGCGGTTGAAGTCAGCACTTCCACTGCTCAAGCGCATGGTCCGCGAACTCGCCATGGACAGCGACTTCTGGAGCGACACGATCTGGATCGCCGACTCGACCCCGGTGCCCTGCGGAATGTCGCGCCCGACTGTCCAGCGATCGAACCTGGCCGGCTGGGCCGGCTACGGCTACTGCGCCTCCCACTCCCGCTTCTTCTGGGGCCTGCGCCTGTATCTGGTGTGCACTCCGACCGGGATGCCGATCATGTGGGCACTGGCCAACCCTAAGATCGGCGAACGCGAGGTCCTGGCAGCGATGCTGGAGGTCGACGCCGATCTGGTGACCGAGCGCGAGGGCATCCTGCTCATCACGGACAAGGGCTTCGCGTCCAAGCCGTTCGAGAAGGACCTCGCCGAGCAAGGCATCGAGCTCCTGCGGCCGTCGCTCAAGCGCGAGAGGAAGCGATACGGCGAGCCGATGCTCAAGAAGGTCCGCCAGCTGATCGAGTCGGTCAACGACACCCTCAAAGGGCAGCTTGACTTGGAACGACATGGCGGACGGACCTTCGAGGGCGTGGCCGTCCGGGTGACCCAGCGGGTCCTCGCGATGGCCGCCAGCATCTGGCACAACAACCTGATCGGCGCACCGGTCACCCGCTCGCTGATCGCCTACGACCACTAATCACATCGGATCTACTCGTCTAGGCGATACGGCTTTGTCACAGGTCAGCCACCTTGCCTGCCAACTGGAACGCACAGCCCGACAGATCTGGTGCTCATCCGCCAGATGCAGTGCTCCGTCACAATCTCGTGTGACTGAGCGCTTCAGTTGGCGACTTGAGCGCATCGAGGCACAAGGTGGAGGTGCCTCCGCTTCAGCCGCGCCGCGGCCCGGCTGCGCAGCACCCTCCTCAGCCACCTCCGCGCTGCCGAAGGCTTTCTGCCCACGGGCCCCGGGGGCTCCCCACGGCGAAGTAGCCACGGGGAGCCCCCGGGGCCCGTGGGCAGAACCTGGGGCAGATACGGCTGGTGTCTCAGTGGGCGGCGGTGGTGGCCTGGGGCGGGGTGAGCAGGGCGGCGATCAGGCGGTTGGCGACGGCCGGAGAGCCGCCGTTGTCGGCGGTGGAGGTGCCGACGGCGTAGACGGTGCGCAGCTTCAGGTCGCGGGTGGCGAAGACGCCGCTGGCGTAGCCGATGTCGTGGCCGGTCTTGCCCCACAGGACGGTGCCGTCGGGCAGCGCGACGCTCTTCAGACCGGCGCCGTAGCAGGCCGTGCCCTTGGCGGGGCCGGTGTCGCAGTCGCTGCCGTCCGCGTAGTGGAGGGGGTTGCCTGTGCTGTCGAGCGGGGCGGCGAACATCTCGTTGAGTTGCTCGGGGGCGAGCAGTCGGCCGCTGAACAGGGCGGTGATGAAGCGGTCGAGGTCGGGTGCGGTGGAGATGATGGCGGTGGCGTCGTCGCCCTGTTCGCTGACGTCCACGGGCCGACCGGTGGAGTCGATGACGTAGCCGTGTAAGGCCGGCCGGGGCATCCGGGTGTCGCCCTCGGGGACGGATGTGTGGTTCAGGTGGAGCGGCCGGATCACCCGGCTGGTCACCTCGTCGCCGAAGGAGGTGCCGGTCACTTGCTCGATGATCTTGGCGGCGATGCGGTAGCCGAGCGAGCTGTACTCCTGCTTGCTGCCTGGGGTGAAGTGCAGGGGCGGGGTCGAGCCGTCCGCCGGGTGCAGGCTGGAGTGGATGACGTCGTCGAGGGTGAAGTAGTCGAGGTGTTCGGCGATCAGCTGGTCGGTGGTGGGGTTGGGGATTCCCGCCTGCATGTCCGGCAGGCCGCTGGTGTGGTTGAGCAACTGCTTTACGGTGATGGGATGGTAGCTGTCGGGCAGGAGGCCGGGCAGGTAGTACTGGACGGTCTGGTCGAGGTCGAGCTTCCCCTCGGCGGCCAGTTGGAGGGCCACCGTGGCCTCGAAGGCCTTGGAGATGCTGCCGATGTGGAAGTGCGCGTCGGGTGAGATCGGCCGACTGGTGAAGGCGTCCGAGGAGCTGCCCTGCCAGATCTGGTCCGGGGTGCTGACCCGGGCCAGCTGACCACCCGCCCGGTCGCCGGGGTGCAGGCTGACCGCCGCGTCGAGGGCCGTCGTGTTGAGCCCGGAGGCACCGATCGGCGATGCGCTCTGCGTGGCGGCGGCCGCCTGGACGGCCGGCGCACCAGCGGCCAGGGCCGGAGCGGCTGTGGCGGTGGCGGCGACCAGCGCGGCGGCGGCCAGCGCGAGCGGGGTGAGGCGTCGCTTGAAAGCGTTCATCGGTCTACTCCGGGTGAGCTCATCGGACGCCGGTCGAACGTCCTCGATCATGGTGTCGTTCGACCAGCCGACGGCGCATCGGGAATCACCCCGGCTTCGGCCCTGGGCCATCCCTGACTCCTGGTCAGGGTCAGCCCCGACCAGATCCGCGCCACCCGCCACACCGGCCTGCGGAATCTGCCCCTGCAGGATGCCCACTACCGCGAGCTGAAGGCACTACTCGACCACGCCGACCGACTCGCCATCGGCATCGATGCCGCACACTCAGCTCGCCAACTCAACCGCTCATCCGCCAACTGAAGCGCTCAGTCACATCTCGGCGACACGGTGGCCGCCCGCGGGTTTCCACAGCTCGAGGTCCATCCAGTTGAGGCTGTTCAGCGCGACCTTCGGCGCGCGCCAGCCGCGCCGGCCGCCGCCGGCCCGGAGGTAGTGGTCGCGCAGGCCGTCGGCGAGGATCTCCTCCTGTTCGGCCTGGGTGGCTCCGCGGTCGCGGGCGGCGTAGAGGGCCTGGGCGATGCTGCCGGGCATCCGGAGGTTCTCCAGGAGCCGTTCGCGGGGGTCGTCGGTGGAGTTGGGGCCGGCGTCGAAGCCGAACGTCCCGGAGATGTGGAGCGTGAACCCGTTCTTCTCGGCGTCGCGGCGTACCCGCTGCTTCACCCGCGGCTGCCAGGCCGCCAGCTCGCCGTCGGCGAGGGCGGTCAGGGCGTGGGCCCAGCGCTGGGCGGTGCGCACCGAGACGCCGCCGGCCTGGGCAAGGCGCTTGGTGTCGTTCTTGGCGACCTTCTCCCGCAGGAACTTGACCCGGGTGTTCAGGTGGACCGGGATGGGGCGGGTGCGCTTGGCGCGTTCCAGGCCCTCGTCGATCTCCCGGCTCATGGGGCATCAGGTCCTTCCTGCCGTCCCGGCCGGGACGGCGTCGAGTGGGTGCTCTGGGTGGCCCTCCGGACGGGTGCAGGCGGGCCGCGCGAGGCTACTCGTCGGCGGAGACGACTCCGCCGGTCTTGATGTGCCTTGCCAGGTTCGTGTCGTCGGCGATGAGGTCGGTGATCTCGGCCATCGGTCGGGAGCCCTCGAACTTCACCAGGCCGGGGCTCACTCCAAGGCGCAGCGAGGTGGTGAGGGTGGCGTCCGGCTTGGTGAGGATGTCCAGGGCGCCGGGGCCGGGTGAGGCGAAGACGGCGCAGTCGGAGAGGACGGCGAAGGCGTGCAGGCCGGTGTCGGCGGCCATCCTGCGGAGCTTGCGGTGGAGGTTGACGGTGGCGGTGTCGATGACCAGGGCGCGCATCAGCGGGTCCCAGGTCGGCCGCTCCAGAGCCGCCCAGCGCTCGCCGGGCTTGTAGCCGTGCCCGCGCGGGCGTTCGCGCATCTTGCCGCGGGTGCCCTTCGCGGTCTGCTTGATCGCGGTCAGCACCGCCGGCTCCGCCGGGTCGCCGGTGGTCTTGAGGCTGGCCATGGCGTCCAGGAACGCGGCGGGGTCGGTGTCGGCGAGCGTGAGCGGGACGCCGAGAGCGGCCATCGTGTCCAGGTACGCCGCCCGGAGGTGCTTGTGCGGGGCGCCCGTCGCCGAGCGTGCTTCGCCTCGTCGGTGGGGTCGAGGTGGCCGTGCTCGATGTGGAACGCGGCAGCAGCGGCGTGCATCCGCTGCCACTGCCCGTGCGGGTCGAAGGCGCGCAGCTTGACGGCCTGGAGGATCCGCGCTGCTTGCTGCTTCGTGTTGATCTTCAGTCACTCGATGGGCGACTCCGCTGGCGCCGGCTGCTGCTCGCCCTTCTTTCCCGGGCTCGGAGGCCTCGCCCTCGACCGGCTTGGCCGCGGTGGTGTGCCGAGCGGGCCGCCGACGAGCTCACGGTACGCTTGCGCCCGCCGGGGACGCGGGTCCGGATCGCCGTGGTCGGCCCTGTCGACCCGGCCCCGAAACAGCGCCTCGTCATCCAGGTCCTGCGCCACCGCGGCTGCCAGAGAGTCCGACTTGGAGACAACGTGAACACCGAGGAAGCACCCCCGCCCGAACCGCTGAAGCGAGCCGCCGACTTCAGCACGAACCGCCTCGAGGCTTTCAGTGACGGCGTGTTCGCGATCGCCATCACGCTCCTGGTGCTGGACCTGAAGGTGCCGGAACCGGAGGCCGCGCAGGGCGGTTCCCTGAATAGCGCGCTCGCACACCAGTGGCCTTCGTATTTCGCCTATCTGGTGAGTTTCCTGGTCATCGGCATCATCTGGATCAATCACCACGCGATGTGCTCACTGGCACGCCGGGTGGACCGGCGCACCCTGTTCGCCAATCTCTTCCTGCTGCTCACCGTGTCGGTGATCCCCTTCCCTACCCGCTTGCTCGCGACCTACCTCACCGCCGACAACAGCGACGCCCACACCGCGGCCGCCGTCTACGCCTCCACCATGGTGGCGATGGGGATCGCCTTCTCCCTGCTCTTCCTCGCCTTCACGCGCGACGCACGGCTGCTGGACACTCCAGTGCCCCCCGCGGCACTGCGCACCGCGATGCGCCGCTTCAGCATCGGCGGCCTCTGTTACCTGCTCACCGTCGGCCTGGCATACATCAGCCCGGTCGCGATGCTGGCCACCCACGCGCTCCTCGCCATCTATTACTGCTTCGACCAGCTGGCCCCGGCCCGCCCCACGCGCTGACACCGCTCCGCCGAGGACGAGGGCAACGCGCTCATCACCGGCAACGCCAGCAGCGGGACCGTACACGGCGGCACGCCGCGTTCTTGAGCGGAGCCGGATCAATGGGGCGCCCTGGTCGCGCAGCACCAGGGCGGTAAACAGCATGCGGCGGTGCGGGATCGCGCGCTCGGGATATGGATCTCACAGTGTTCCGGGACCTGGCCAGCCAAGCTGTCATGAGGCAGCTGTGCAGAGAGGACAGGTTGACTTCCTCCGAGCGATTGCGGAACAGGCAGCGAACCTGTCTCATTCCGCTTAAGGAAAGGGAGGGCGCGGGTGGCTGTCGTCGCTGCGTCGTTGCATCTCAAGGAAGACGTCGATCAGGTCGAGATGTGGTGCGCCTCCGGGAATACCGGATCGCAGCGTCTTCAGGAGCTTGGCGGTGAACAAGCCGTGCTCGCCGTCGGTTAGCGAGTTCTGAGTACGGCCTACTGCCACTTCCTGCCGCAGGTCTACCACCGCTACGGCGAGGGCCGGGAGCTGTTGCCGGGGCCGCAGGATGCGGACCACCTGGAGGGGCTTCGCCCGGCCTCCGCTGTTCAGGCGGCAGGATCCGCCCGGCGTGCGGTGTCGCTGCTCGCAGCGGCCTTCGACCGGTGCGAGCGCACTGCTCGGTGCAGCAGGGCGGCTTCGGCGAGCGCGACGACAATGGCCAGCGCGTTGAACACCGGGGCGCTCACCATGCCGCCGATGCCGCTCGCGACGAGGGGGATGACCGCGCCCGGGGCGGCCAGGACGAAGGCGAGAGCCGGCAGCGCGGCTGAGCTGTCGAACGGGTCGTTCCACGGCTGGAGCGCCTGCCACACGGCCAGGGCCACGAGGACGACGGCGTAGAGCGCGAAGAGCACACGGGCGGCGGAAGGACGCCGGCGGAAAGGGGTCACGGACCGGATGATGTCACGTGCGAAGTACCGGTCCAGTTCCAATACCGTGACTTTGGTCTGGTTTGGTCGTTGGGCGGTGTCGGCGTCCATGTCGAACTGCCCAGCCAGGCACACGTGAACGCGCCCACTGCGCCGTAGGTGATCACACGGCTCTGTCTTGCTGTTGCTCATGCCTTTGGGGGTGCGGCCGGACCCGGCAGTCCGAGAAGTCGAGCGAGCGCGGCGGCAACGGAGTCGGCGTGGTCGGGCAGATGTCCGGGGACCCAGTCGGCCGCCAGTGTGAAGAAGTCGGCCAGGTCGCGTTCGGCGTCGGCGAGAAGGCGGCCGAGCTTGGTTACGGGCAGTTCGATCAGCGGGCTGTCGTGCCGGCAGTTGTCGACGGTGAGCCGAACGGTGTCGCCGATGCGTTCGGCGAGCGGTGGCACAGGATCGTGGCCGAACCAGAGCGGGCCGCCGTCGTTGATCAGCCGGTGCCAGTCCCGCCAGTCCTCCAGCCCGTCGCAGCACCCGGGCAGGAAGGTGACGCCTGTTGACATATCCGTCACCCGCAGACCGCCGACTGCGAAAAGGGGGTCGAGGGTCAGCAGTCCGTGGAGAAAAGAGCCGCGCGGGTCGGCCGGCCGCAGCGGGTGGTCTCTTCCACGACGGGCTGCATCACGATCACCCGATGAAGTGTCCGGCATCTTCCAGCCGGCCGCATGCTTATTCCTGGAGCACCCAACCCCGCCGAGCTGAGCACCTTCGGCTGTACCCCGCTGAGCACATACCTGTGTACGCCGACACCCCATGTGGCATCCCCAGCGCAACACCCCGTTGCACCCACACCCGCCACGAGGACAAGGCCGGCCCGACACCGGGCGGGAAGGGGATAGTTAGTACTCCAGTCACACTTTAAGATCTGATTGGATGACTCTCGGGCTGCCGGTCTGGGTGGCTCGTGGAGGCGGGGGCTGATGCGCGAGCGTGCGGAGATCCTGAATGAGTTGGCGCAGGGGCTGCATCCCATCTCGCAAGGCATCGACTGGTTCGAGGACCTGCCGAGTGCCGAACAGTCTCTTGCGCTGCGGGATCTCGCCCAGTTCTGTGTGCAGGCGCGCGCCACCAGCGACGACGGCCCGGAGGCCATCCGCCGGTCCGGGATCCGGCCAACCCACACCCCGGCAGTGCTGATCACGGGCGGACGGATCGAACATCAGCTGGGAAAGATCGCCAGATTGGATCCCGTCTACGAGCGAACCAAGGCGTTCCGGCTGCTGGTCGAGGTCTTGAGTATCGCGGATGCACGTCGGCGGGCACGGTCCTGCATCAACGGATGCGGCCATGAGTGGCACCAGTTGGCATCCGACAGAGAGCCTTCGCCATCTTCGAACGTGCTGGTCGGAGGGGCTGGCGTGACGGTTCTCCGGGGTGCTCGTGCTGGTCGTGGGCGGGAGTCTGCGGTCTT
>NZ_JBVIRY010000080.1:0-13226 GCF_055575795.1 Kitasatospora sp. NPDC034023 | reverse complement strand
CCCTCCAGCAGCAGGCCACACGTCCACAACAGTAATCACGGCCAGTCGGCAGCTTACAGAGAGACCCGATCAAGGATCCGAGACGAGCCACTAGCGTAACCGCCATGCCGAACCGACGATCTTCCTCAACCTCCGCTTCCCTTACCGCCGTTGCCGTGCTGGGCCTGGGCCCGATGGGCCGGGCGCTGGTCGGCGCACTGCGGGCCGCCGGCCATCCGACCACGGTGTGGAACCGCACCCCGGGCCGGGACGCCGGACCGCTCGCCATCAGCGCGCGGTCGGCCGCGAGCGCCGCCGAGGCGGTGGCGGACGCCCCCCTCGTCCTGCTCTGCGTCCGCGACCAGGCGGCCGCCCGGGCCGTGCTGGACGCCGCCGGGGCGGCACTGCGCGGCCGGACCGTCGTCAACGCCACCTCGATCGCGCCGGATGACGCCCGGGCCAACGCCGCCGACGCCGAGGCCCGGGGCTACCGCCTCCTCGACGCCGCGATCCTCACCCCCACCCCGACCATCGGCAGCCCCGAGGGCACCGTCCTGCTCAGCGGCGACCCCGAGGCGTTCGCCGCACACGAGGAGACGCTCCGGGCCCTGGGCGCCGTACGCCACGTGGGCGCGGAGCCCGGACGGGCGGCGGCCTTCGACGCGGCACTGCTGGACCTGTTCTGGACCACCGTGCACGGGTGGGTCCACGCCCTGGCGCTCGCCCGCGCCGAGGGCATCAGCGGCATCGAACTCACCCCGTACGCCCAGGGTTTGCCGCGCATGCTGCCCCCGCTGCTGGCGGACTTCGCCCGGCGCGCGGACGACCGCCACCACCCGGGCGACCGCAGCAGCGTGGCCTCCGCCGCAGCCGGCCTGGCGCACGTCGCGCACACCGCCCGGGCCCGCGGCCTGGACACCTCGGTCCTGAACGCCGCCCTCGCCCTCACCCGGCGGGCGGCCGACGCCGGACACGGGCCGGACGGGGTGTCGGCCCTGGTCGAGCTGCTCAGCGCCTGACCACCGCCCCCACCGCCTGACCGGTGCCCGATCGCCTGACGGGCTCCCGACCTCCCGGCCACGGCCCGATCGCCTGACGGGCTCCCGACCTCCCGGCCGGCGGCGCGGAGCGCGCTACTGCGCCAGGTACCCACCGTCGACCGGCAGGACGGCGCCGGTGATGAAGGAGGCGTCGTCGGAGGCGAGGAAGAGGACGGCGGCGGCGACTTCGTCCGGGGCACCGAGACGGCCCATCGGGTGGAGCTTCTCGATGGCCGCGAGATATTCGGGCCCGCCCGGCTCGTCGCGCAGCCGGGCGACGCGTTCGGTGGTGATGGTGCCGGGTGCGACGGCGTTGACCCGGATGCCACGGTCCGCCCACTCGACCGCCAGGTGCTTGGTGAGGCCGGAAGCGACGAACTTGGCGGGCCCGTACACCGCTTGGCCGCGCTGGCCGGCCTCGCCGGAGATGGAGGAGAGGCAGACGATCGAGCCGCCGGGACGCTCCTGGGCGGTCATCGCCTGGATCGCGTACTTGCAGGTGAGGAACATGCCGCGGCCGTCCACGGCCATCACGTGGTCCCAGTCCTCGGCGGTGGCCTCGGTGATCTCCATCAGCGGGAGCACCCCGGCGTTGGCGACCAGGACGTCGAGTCGGCCGTACCGTTCCACGGCGGCTTCGGCCATCCGGCGGGCGTCCTCGTCGCGGGCCACGTCGCCGACCACCGTGCTGACGGCGCCCGGGAGTTGTCCGGCCAGCCGGTCCAGTCCGGCGGCGTCGACGTCGGTGGCGACCACCGACGCGCCCTCCCGGACGAACCGCTCGGCGACGGCCCGTCCGATGCCGCTCGCCGCGCCCGTCACCACGCAGGAGCGACCGGCCAGCCGCCCGGCCGCGGGGCTTCCCGCCGCGTTCACCGTCACCATGGGTCGACTCTACCGACCGGAACGGGCGGAACCCCGGCTTCCCGCCACCATCCCGCGGTCGGCGCGTCGGCAGGGTGGCGCACCCGGGAGATGGACCGACCGTGCGGGCAACAGCCTTACGGGTGGCCGTCGTTGTGGCGGCAGCGTCGCCCGCGCCGTAGGGCCGGGCGGCCGCAGGGCCTACCGCTCGGCCCGATCGCCCAACCCGACCGCCCGCTCGGTGGCCGCCGCCGCCCGTGCGGCCCGACCCCGAACCACGGCGCCGCCGAGGGCGCCGAGGCCGCCGAGGCCGGCGGCGCGGACTCGGCCGGACGCGAGTCAGACCGTGAGGACGATCTTGCCGCGCAGGTGCCCGTGCTCGCTGACCCGCTGCGCCTCGGCCGCCTCCGCCAGCGGGAACACCCGGTGCAGCGGCAGCCGCAGGGTGCCGGCCTCGTGCAGGGCGAGCGCGGCGGCGTAGGCGCGCTGGTGATAGAACTCGACCTCGGCGCCGCCGGTGACGCGGATCCCGTACTGCTGGGCGCCCACGAAGTCGGCGATGGTGAGGACGCGGTCCGCGCTGCCCGCCAGTTCGATGGACAGGGGCAGCACCCCACCCTGCCCGGCCGCGTCCAGCACCCGGTCCACCCCGTCGGGGGCGGCCGCCCGCACCCGCTCGGCCAGGCCCTCGCCGTACGTGACCGGGATCGCGCCGAGCTCGCGCAGGTAGTCGTGGTTGGCCTCGCTCGCGGTGCCGACCACGGTGATCCCGCGCGCCCGGGCGAACTGCAGCAGGACGGTGCCGACACCGCCCGCCGCGCCGTGCACCAGCAGGGTCTCGCCCGCCCGCACGCCGAGGAGGTCGAGCGCCCGCTCGGCGGTCTCGGCGGCCACCGGGATCGCCGCGGCCTCCTCCCAGCCGAGCGAGGCCGGCTTGTGGCCCAGCATCTCGACGGACACCAGCGCCTGCTCGGCGTAGCCGCCGCCCATCACGGCGCCGAACACCTCGTCGCCGGGCGCGAAGCCGCTCACGCCCTCACCGAGGGCCTCCACCACACCGGCGAGCTCGTAGCCGTTCACGGCCGGGAAGGTGACCGGGAAGACCTCGTTCATCGCTCCGCTGCGCACCTTGTGGTCCAGCGGGTTGACGCCCACCGCGCGGACCGCGACCCGCACCTGGCCGGGCCCGGGGGCGGGCAGCTCGATGTCGATCGGGCGCAGGACGTCCGCGCCGCCGTACTCGTGGAAGGCGATCGCCTTGGTCATGGAAGCTCCCTGGGGTCTCGTGGAGTTGGTACATCCGACGGTTCCCATCCTGGTCCGGGGGCCGCGAGCGGGGCCCCTGCCGTTCGGACAGTTCAACCTGTCCGAACGGCCAGGTGGACCCGGCCGCCACCGGACTAGGCTCGATGACATGGATGGCGCGGACGGCATGAACGGGACGGGCGGCGCGGGCGGCGCAGGGACTCCAGGCGGCGCGGGAAGTCCAGGCGGCGCGGACGAGAAGTGGCGGGAGTCCTGGGGCCGCCCCGAGGACGCGCTGGCGCGGGCCGTCGAGGTGCTGCGCGCGCCCCGGCCGGAGCTCCTGCTCCGCCTCTCCCGGATGCTCGGCACGCTCGTCCCGCACGTGGCGATCGCCCAGCTCAGCGGCGTCTGCACCCACTCCCCCACGCACGCCCACGGCCTGCCCGAGCTGACCGAGGGGGTCAGCAGTCTGGAGCTGTCCCGGCTGGCCGAGCGCACCACCGCAACCACCGCGACCGGCCGCCCCTGGCAGGGCGAGGCCGAACTCGCGGGCCGCATCCGGCCGGTGGTGGTCGTCTCGGCCGCTCCGGGAGGTCACCCCACACCCGGCGGCCGCACACCGGACACCGGCGGGACATCCACCACCGGCAACGGCGGTACATCGACCATCGACACCGGCAGCACACCGACCACCGGCAACGGCGCCGTCCTGGTACTCGTCCGGGCGAACACCGCCCCCGTGGCACCGGGGGCACTCGCCGTGCTGCAGCAGCTGTGGGACCTGGTCATCGCCCACTCCGACCACCGCGCCACCGACGCCGGCCCCAAGCACGCTGCGGCCTCCCGCGCCTCCGCCAACGCCCGCGCCCGGGCGATCGCCGAGTTCACCGGCACCCACAGCGCGGCGCTCAGCGCCATCCTGGCGCCGCTGCGCTCGGCCGACCTGGACGACGCGGCCGCGCGCCGCAGCGCCACCGAACTGGCCGTCACCGCCCTGCTCGACCTGCGCCAGGGCGCCGACCTGGACCGCGCGCTCAGCGAGGAGACCGCCGACGCCGCCTTCGCCCGGCTCGCCCGGGAGCTGCGCCCGCTGCTGCGGCACACCCGGGTACGGCTGGACGCGGCACCCCCGGCGGAGGCCGCCCGCTCGGTCCCGGCCGACGCCGCGCACACCGCCCGGGACGCCGTCCGGGCGGCCGTCCTGCTGATGCTGGAGCAGGATAAGCCGGCTCGCCTGCACGTCAGTTGGCAGTTCACCCCGGACGACGCCCTGCGGGCGGTGGTCCGCGGCGACGGCCTGGGCGTGCTGGCCGTCGACGCCCTCACCGTCCACCGCACCACCGACCGGATCGCCGCCCTCGGGGGCCGCTGCACCGTCGAGGCCGTCCCCGGCTGGGGCACCACGGTGACCGTCGACCTGCCGCTCACCCTCCCCGAGCCGGCGCTCGCCACCGATCCGCTGGACGGCCTCCAGCCACGGGAGTCGGAGGTCCTCGACCAGCTCGCCCAGGGCCGCCGCAACCGCGACATCGCCGCCGCGCTGCACATCAGCGAGTCGACGGTGAAGTTCCACGTCGCCAACATCCTGGCGAAGCTGGGCGTGGCCTCGCGCGGCGAGGCGGCGGCCCTGGCCCACCGCGCAGGGATGCCGGGCGGCGTGGTGGGGCTGCACGTGGCGTCCTGAGCCCCGGATGTACTGACCACGGCGGCCCGTCGCCGGGCGCCTGCCAGGGCGAACATTCGCCGCCACCGTCGGGCATCCTGGCATCCGACCCACTCCGACAACCCCTCGAAAGGAAAGGCGACATGACCGGCGCAACCGAGCAGCCGACCACCTGGGATCCCGCCACCCCCGGCCTCCTGCGGCTGCCCTCCGGCCGCCTCCTGCGCGGCCGCGGCCTGAGCCGCCCCCTGCCGCCGGGCCCCCGACCCACCTTCGGGCTCTACCTGTTGGGCCGCCCACCGAAGGGCATCGAGTGGCAGCACCGCTGGGTCCGCTGGCCCGACTTCCGGCTGCCCGGCGACCGCGCGGACGCGGCCGACGCCTTCCGCGAAGCCTGGGAGCGCGCCGCCACCGACCGCGTCGAGCTCGCCTGCGCCGGAGGACGCGGGCGCACCGGCACCGCGCTCGCCTGCATCGCCGTCCTGGACGGCGTCCCGGCCGCGGAGGCGGTCGCGTACGTGCGAGAGCACTACAGCCGACACGCGGTCGAGACGCCGTGGCAGCGGAAGTTCGTGGAACGGCTGGCCTGACCTCACGGGCGGGGCACCTCAGGACAGGACGACCAACCGCCTCACTCCTCCGAGGTCCGTCGGGCCGCCGGAGCAGACCTCTCGGCCGTCGCGCACCTCACGTCCGCCGCCTCCTGAGCCCCGGCACCGCCACCACCGCCGCCACCCAGCACCGCCGCCGCCGAGCAGCGGCGATGCCGAGCAGCAACGATGCCGCGCGCGGTCAGGTTGGCGCGAAGGGGCACGGCTCGTGTGGTGCGTCTCCGGGCGCCCGTTCGCCGTTCACTCCTCCCGGAGGAGTGTGAAGTCGGTCTGGTCGCCTTCCATGGTGTAGCGCTGCGGTGCCCCCGGTTCGTGCGGATGCCAGCCGGCAGCGCGTCCGGCGCGAATCAGGGCCTCGGCCAAGGAGGGTGTGACGGGGGCGAGTTGGAAGACCTCGGCGATGCGGTCGGCGGGGGCAGTCAGCAGGACGCCGTAGTGGAGCCAGGGGTCGTCGAAGCGGCGGGTGACCTCCAGCGGGCGGCCCGCGCGGCCGGAACGCTCGCCGGTGTCGAGCCAGGCGCGCACCACCACGTGTTCGCTGTCGCGGGAGCGGACGACCCAGTGGTAGTCGCGGCCGTCGACATGGATTCTGCGCGGTGTCCTCGGGGCCATCCCGCCACCGTACGCCTAGGTTTTGCGGAGGTCGGGCGCCGGGGCTCCGATCAGCAGTCGGCGCACCGCGTCCCAGGCCGTTCGCAGGGCGGCCGCGCAGGTGCGGGTGTCGGAGCCGAGCAGGCGCAGCCAGGCGCCGCTGTCCTCGGGGAGCACGCTGACGCCGTACAGCAGGCCGCAGCCGGCCAGCGCCTCGTGCAGGGTGTCGGCGACCTGCGCGGGCGGGGCGAGCGGGCTGAGCACGTAGAGGCTGGACATCACGTCGTGGCCGGCCAGGACGGCCGGACCGGTGACGCCCGTGACGCCCGTGACACCGCCGCCGGCCCCGGCCCGCGCGGGCTCAAGCCGTACGGTGTCCAGGGCCACCAACCGGCCGTCCGGGCGGCGTACTTCGAGGTCCGAGGCGAACACCTGGTAGGCGTTGCGCTCGCCGCGTGCGAGGCGGCCGGCCAGTACGGTCTCGCTCGCCAGCACGGTCGCGCCCGGGTCGACGGTCAGGACGGTGCGCTGGTAGAGCCGGGAGTCGACGAAGGGGATCACCGGCTCGGGCAGGTACTCGACGTAGGCGCCCGGGCCGGCCGTCAGGTTGAGGAGTTGCGTCGCGTAGTCGTACTCCATCCGGTAGACCTTGGTGGCCGCCTGGGTGGTGAGGTGGACGGCGGTGTCGGCGCCGCAGCGCACGTCCGTCCGTAGCCGGTCGGCCTGCAGGATGCCGCCGCCGGTGGACATCAGGAAGGTGACGGCGAGGTCGGGGCGGGCCGGGTCGAAGTACAGCGGGCGCATGATCTGCAGCGGTGACTTCTGGTAGTGGCCGGTGAGTTCGGTGCGTCCGCCGATCTTCTCGAAGGCCAGTTCCAGCAGCCCGACCTTGCCGGGGCGCCCGACCGCGAGGGTGTCGGGCGTCCCGGCGTGGCGGCGGACCTCGTACGGGACGCGGACCGGCTCGTAGTGGCGGGGGTCGAGCCGGGGTACCGCCTCCGCCGCGCCCGTCACGCCCGTCATGCCCGTCGCCCCGTCGGTCACGACACCCGCAGCGGTCACGCCGGCACCTTCCGGAAGGTCTCCAGGAACGCGGCGATCTCCTCCAGCCCTTCCCCCGTCAGGCAGTTGGTGAGCACCACGGGACCGCCCTCGCGTACCCGGTGGGCGTCGGACTCCATGATGCCGAGGTCGGCGCGGACGTACTGGGCGATGTCGATCTTGTTGATGACCAGCAGGTCCGACTCGGTGATGCCCGGGCCACGCTTGCGGGGCATCTTCTCGCCCTCGGCGGTGTCGAGGACGAAGAGGAAGAGGTCGACCAGTACCGGGCTGAAGGTCAGCGTGAGGTTGTCGCCGCCGGACTCGAACAGCAGGGTGTCGACGTCCGGGAAGCGTTCCAGGAGTTCGGCGCCGGCCGCGAGGTTCATCGTCGGGTCGTCCCGGACGGCGGTGTGCGGGCAGGCGCCGGTCTCCACTCCGACCACCCGTTCGGGGTCCAGCATCCCGGCCAGGGTGCGGCGTACGTGCTGGGCGTCCTCCTGGGTGTAGATGTCGTTGGTGATGACGGCGGGGCGGTGGCCGCCCGCGATCAGCACCGGGACGAGCGCCTCGATCAGCGCCGTCTTCCCGGAGCCCACCGGGCCGCCGATGCCCACACGGAGCACGTTCTCGGTCAACTTTCCTCCTCTGGTGCGAAATGACGTACGAAAAAGGCGGGTTCAGCTCGCGAACAGTCGGGCCTCGGCCCGCTCGTGCCGTCCGGACATCGCGTCGGCGACCGGCACGCAGCCGCCCAGGTCGGCCAACTCCCGTTCCAGTGCCGCCGATACGACCTCACGGATGACCGGCGCGGCCGCCCGCAGCACCACCTGCGCCCTGCGGTGGTCGGTCAGCCGCAGGCGCAGGGCCGCGCCGACGAAGCTGGTGCAGAACGCGAACAGGTCGCCGGCGACGGCCTGTTCGACGGGGACGGCGGCCGAGGCGTAGGCCACCCCGGCGGCCACCGCCTGGCAGCCGGGGGCGCGCTTGTCCGCGACCAGCGCCGCGTACCGTTCCAGCGGCTCGCCGCCCACCGATTCCCGGGCGATGTCCAGGAGTTGGCGTCCGGTTCGGATGGCGGCCAGCCGTAGCTCACGGTTGAGCTTGGTGGCGTGCAGCCGTTGGTCGGTCTCGGCGAGCAGCTCCCAGTCGCCCGCCGTGGCGGCCCGGTGGGCGAGGGCGAGCGCGGTGGCGTCGGACGGTCCGACGCCGTGGCGCAGCAGGTCGGCGAGCAGGTCGGGCACGGTGTCGGGGGTGACCGCCTTGGCCTGGGCGTAGCCCTCCAGGCCGTGCGAGAGGGTGTAGAAGCCGCTGGGGAAGGCGGAGTCGGTCAGCTGGAGGCAGACCAGCAGGGCGTCCAGCCGCTCCTCGGAGGCTGCGCTCACGCCGGAGGTCCCGCTCGCGCGAGGAGTCCCGCTCGCGCCGGAAGTCCCGCTCACGCGAGGTAGAACAGGTGGTTGAGCGGCAGTTCGCGGGCCGGTTCGATGGTCGCGGGCTCGCCGTCCAGGGTGACCTTGTACGTCTCCGGGTCGACCACGATCTTCGGCAGCGCGTCGTTGCGCACCATGTGCTGCTTGCCGATCGACCGGCAGCGCCGCACCGGCAGGACCCGGCTGTCCAGCCCGAGTCGGGCGGGGACGCCGAGGTCCACCGCGGCCTGCGACATGAAGGAGACCCGGGTGGCCTGCCTGGCCCGACCCGACGCGCCGAACATCGGCCGGTAGTAGACCGGTTGCGGGGTGGGCAGCGAGGCGTTCGGGTCGCCCATCAGCGCCCAGTTGATCATCCCGCCCTTGATCACCATCTTGGGCTTGGCGGCGAAGGAGTTGATCGGCCACAGCACGATGTCGGCGAGCTTTCCGGGCTCCAGTGAGCCGATGTGGTCGGCGGTGCCGGAGGCGAGGGCCGGGTTGATGGTGAGCTTGGCGAGGTAGCGCAGTACCCGGACGTTGTCGTGGCGTTCGCTGTCGCCGGCCAGTTTGCCGCGCTGGTCCTTGCAGTGGTGGGCGGTCTGGAAGGCGCGGGTGAAGGACTCGCCGATCCGGCCCATCGCCTGCGAGTCGGAGGAGAAGATCGAGATGACGCCCTCGTCGTGCAGGACGGTCTCGGCGGCGATGGTCTCGGCGCGCACCCGGGAGTCGGCGAAGGAGACGTCCTCGGGGATGTCGTGGCTGAGGTGGTGGCAGACCATCACCATGTCCAGCAGTTCGTCGACCGAGTTGACGGTGTAGGGCAGCGTCGGGTTGGTGGAGGACGGCAGGACGTTGGGCTCGCCGGCGATCCGCATGATGTCGGGGGCGTGGCCGCCGCCCGCGCCCTCGGTGTGGAAGGTGTGGATGGTGCGGCCGTCGATCGCGGACAGGGTGTCCTCGAAGTAGCCGGACTCGTTGAGGGTGTCCGTGTGGATGGCCACCTGGACGTCGTACTCGTCGGCGACGCTCAACGCGGTGTCGATCGCGGCCGGGGTGCTGCCCCAGTCCTCGTGCACCTTGAGGCCGCACACGCCCGCCTCGACCTGCTCGCGCAGCGCTCCGGGCAGCGAACCGTTGCCCTTGCCGAGCAGCCCCACGTTGACCGGCAGGTCCTCGACGGCCTGGTACATCCGGCCGATGTTCCACGGGCCGGGGGTGCAGGTGGTGCCCTTGGTGCCGTCGGACGGGCCGGTGCCGCCGCCGATGAGGGTGGTGATGCCGTTGCTGAGCGCCTCCTGCACCTGCTGCGGGGAGATGAAGTGGATGTGGGTGTCGATGCCGCCGGCGGTGGCGATCAGGTGCTCGCCGGAGATCACCTCGGTGCCCGGGCCGATCACCAGCTCGGGGTGCACGCCGCTCTGGGTGTGCGGGTTGCCGGCCTTGCCGACGGCGGTGATGAAGCCGTCCTTGACGCCGATGTCGCCCTTGACGACGCCGAGCAGCGGGTCCATGACGACGACGTTGGTGATGACCAGGTCGAGCGCGCCCTGGACGGAGGTCGCGGCCGGGTCCTGCGCCATGCCGTCGCGGATGCCCTTGCCGCCGCCGTAGACGGCCTCGTCGCCGTAGTGACCCTGGTTGAAGTCCTGTTCGACCTCGACCACCAGATTGGTGTCGGCGAGGTGGAAGCGGTCGCCGACGGTGGGGCCGAACAGGTCGGTGTACTGCTTGCGGGAGAGGATGGCCATCAGCGGGCACCTTCCTGGCGGGTCTCCCTGGGGAAGTCCCGGGGCCGGCCTTCCTTGTGGTCGAGGTTGGTGCCCTTGAAGCCGAGGGCGATCGCCCGGTCGATGGCGCGGGCTCGGGTGGCGGGCGCGGTGATGCCGCCGTCCACCAGGTTGCTGAAGCCGACCAGGCGGCGGTGGCCGCCGAACTCGGCGAGCGTGACGTCCTTGGTGTCCCCGGGCTCGAAGCGGACGGCGGTGCCGGCCGGGATGTCCAGGCGCTTGCCGAAGGCGGCGTTGCGGTCGAAGTCGAGGGCGCGGTTGGCCTCGAAGAAGTGGTAGTGGGAACCGATCTGGATCGCCCGGTCACCGGTGTTGCTGACCGTGACGGTGGCCTTGGCGCGGCCGGCGTTGATCTCCACCGGGTCGTCGCCGTACAGGTATGCGGCGCCACCGGACATGGCTGGCCTTCCTCTCTGCCGGTTCAGTGGGGGGTGTGCGCGTGGGGGCGTACGTGGGGGTGCGCGGGGGGCTGGTGGTGAACGTGTTGCGCTTCGCCCGGCCCGTGGCTGTGCGCATGTGCTTCGCCCGGCCCGTGGCTGTGCGCGTAGCCGTGCCCGTGCTCCGCGTCGAGGCCGGCCAGGATGCCGTCCTCCCCGTGCCCGAGGAGGTGCAGCGCCGCCGCGGTCCGGGCCGCGACCACGCCGGCGATCGCCGACGGCCGCAGCAGCGGACCGCCGTCGCGCACGTCGAGGGGCGCGCCGGGGGACGTGCCGTCCCGCAAGCCTTCCCGCGCCTCGGCCCGCGCGCCGTCCCGCGCGGTACGCAGGGCCGGGCCGAAGGAGGCCGGAACGGCCGTCACCTCGCGGGCGCCGAGCAGGCGGCAGCGTTCGGCGCCCTCGGCCGGGTCGGGGTCGCCGCCGTCGAAGGCGACTTCCACCCAGCGGTGCCGCCCGTACTGGCGGACCAGCCGGGCGATCCGGAACAGCTCGGCGTCCTCGAAGGGGCCGGCCGCCGGGGCGGTGACGAGCACGGCGCCGTCGGGGGCCGTGGCGGCGGCGGCGCGCAGCCAGCCGACGAGGTGCTCGGTGGCGCCGAAGGGCGCGGTCAGGGCGAGCCGGCCGCGGCCGTCCCCGGCGGCGAGCCAGCGCAGTGCCCGGGCGGTGTCGGCCACGAGTCGGGGGTCGCGGCCGAGCGTCATCGGTACGACGCACACCGGCCGGTCGGTCGCGGCGAGCGCCGACCGTACGGCCTCGGCGAGCGGCCGGCCGGCGGGGGCGACGGCATGGACGGTGGCGTGACTGGGGGCGTGGACGGCGGGCTCGTGCGCCGTCAGGGTGGCCAGGTCGCGTCCGCCGTCGCTCTCGTGTCCGCCGGCCAGCACGACGGTGGCGGGCTGCGGTCGTGCCATGTCTCAGGCACCCACCGGGTCGTGGCAGGAGACGAGCTTGGTGCCGTCGAGGAACGCGGCCTCGACCTGGAGCAGCGGCAGCATCTCGCGCACGCCGGGCATGACGTCCGCGTTGCCGACGGCCTGCTTGCCGATCTCCATGCACTCGGCGACGGTGCGGCCGTCCCGGGCGCCTTCCATGATGGCCTCGCTGATCAGCGCGCAGGCTTCGCTGTAGTTCAGTTTGACGCCGCGGTCCCGGCGTTTGCGGGCCAGATCGGCGACGACGTAGATGTACAGCTTGTCCATCTCACGCGGCGAGAGATTCACAGGAATCACTCTTCCTTTCCGAGGATCCGATGAAATGCAAGGAGTTGGACGGGAAATCAGACCCGGCGCAGACGGGGAACGGCCGGCACGGCCGCCAGGAACAGCATCGTGGTCAGCACGAACGGCCAGGTGAAGGCGTGGCCGCCGAAGGGCGCGGAGATCGCGGAGATCGCCGGCGTCAGGACGGTGGCGGCGGCCGCGCCGAGCAGGGCGTAGCCCGCGCTCCAGCCGCTCGGGGCGACGAACACCCCGCACAGCGCCAGTGCCACCAGCACCCCGCTGTAGCCGAGCAGCCCCTGCCCGACGGCTTCGGCGGGCGCGCCGAACGCCCAGGCGGTGAGCAGTCCGGTGGCGCTGCCCGCGCAGGCCATCAGGCCCGCGAGGTGGCTCGCCGCGAACAGGCCGGCCAGGAACAGCAGGCCGACGTACCACTGGGGCATGAGGAAGATCTGACCGATGTTCGCGAAGAAGCCGCGCCAGAGCTGGTCCCAGGTCAGCCCGGTCTCGCCGGCGGCCGCCACGGACAGGGCGGCGGGTGCCTCCGCGCCGCGCCACAGCCGCCGGAAGCCGGGAGCGGCGACCGTGACGGCCGTCGCGACCAGGCAGAACGGCGCGGTCAGCGCCGGGAGCCGCCACGTCTCCAGGACCACCCCGAGCCCCGCCGTGACCACCACGGCGACGGCCGACCCGAGCACCGCCACCGCGACCGTGGCCGGATGCCCGGCCCCGAGGAAGACCGCGCAACCGAGCGCCACCAGGCACCCGTTGTACCCGTGCAGCCCGGCCTCCACGGCGCGCCGGTCGAGCCCCAGCCCGTGCGCGACGGCGGTGGAGACGGCGCTGCCGAGCAGACCGTAGAGGCCGTACCGCGGGTCGGCCGCGAACAGTGCGGCCAGGAAGAGGAGCCCGCACATGACGGACGGCATGAAATCGACCTGTGCGACGCCGCGCAGGACTTCGGCGACCAACCTGACGGATATCGGACGAGCCGCGGCGGCCGTGCTCTCCCCACCCTTTTGCTGACCCATGCTTCGCACCAATTCCCGGTACGGCCGGTGGGTTTGGAGGCAGCCCCCGGCGATTCCTCCGGAACCGTACTCCTACGGATTGAGGAGTTGAATGCACACGGGGAGCTACGTCAAATCGACGAAGGGTGACCGCGAGGCCACTGAGCTGCAACATTCTGTTGAAATCGGCACGCGTCGGGATCGTTGAAGAGAGAAATTCTTTGCGAAGTTTTACTTAGGGCGTCCGCCAGTAGGTGCCGAGCTAATCGGTAGTAGCAGGGCAGGCACGGTTCGCCCGATCATGGAGTTCTCTACGCTTCATGATCACC
>NZ_JBVIRY010000079.1:0-13459 GCF_055575795.1 Kitasatospora sp. NPDC034023 | reverse complement strand
CATCACCTACCCCCCGGCCAACACGTCAGTTCATCGAACGATCACACGAACGAGCGATCCCCAACCGTGAGTAAAGGGACTTAACGTCCTCTGAGGCACCGCACAGATCTCCGTCTGCTGCGGCAGCAGGCCGTCACCGTGGGGCGCCGCCACACCGGACTCCCCGGGCAGCGGCGGGCGTGCGGCACCCCGGGAGGCGGGGACCGAGTTGACGTAGTCCACCACCTCCCGCGTACGGTCGCCGATCTGCTTGGCGGAAGCCGAGCCGCAGTACAGGTAGTTGGCCAGGTAGTGGATGTCGAAGCGCGACTTGACGCTACCGTCGTAGACGACCTGCGGCGCAGCGGCCTCGACTGTGGGGTCGACATGGGAGATCTGTCCACCGGGCACATTGGCGATCTCCATCAGGAGCCAGTCCCAGTTGAACATGACATAGCGTGTGGGGTTGGTGTTCAGTTCCTGGCCGGTGCCGAACGGCGGGGCGATGAAGACCGCCCCGACCGGCGCCCCCGCACCGATCCTGGACAGCGCGTTGCGCAGATAGAGACCGCCCTCGCTATGCGAGATCAGCACAACGCGCTTCCCGCTCTGGAGATCCTTGTGCACGGAGTCCAGCAGCATCGCGTTCACCGGATCGGACGCGAAGTTCGGGTCCAGTGTCTTCTGCATGAACAGCTTGCCGACGTCGGCAATCATCCTCTGTGGCAGCGCGACCGCACCGGCAGCGCTGAGCACGCAGACGGCCTTCACCAGTTGCTCGGTCTCTGGAACGGGGTGGTTGGCGGTGACGGCCTGTGCATGCTGGCAGGCGTTGTAGGTGTACCACGCGATGTCGGCACCGGACGCGTTGAAGATCAGATTGACGTTCACAGGAAAGCCCAGCATCTGAGTGAGTGAGCTCTCCAGCAGGCCTTTACCCTCCCCCGCCGAGACAGCGTCGTTGAGGACACCGTTGACGAAATAGAAGGACAGGCCTGCGCCAGCGTTCGGCGTGTCGCGGTACGCCGCGGGCTGTTCCCCCCGGCCGTGGCCGGATGGGGCCGCCGCACCGAGCGTCGGCGCGGCGGGCGCCGAGGAACCACCGGCAGGCAGGATGTGCCCGTTGAGGACGGCGTTGTTGGCCAGATAGGTCTTCCGGCCCTGCGGGGTGCTCAACTGCTGCAGCTGCCAGTTCACCAGCTCGATGCTGAGGGAGTCCTCGCTGATTCCCGTCATCGCTGCCGACACGCCCTCGAAGGCACGCTGAGCCTCGTCGGGTCCAAGCGGCTTCTGCAAGGCGGCGAGGCGCTGCCGCAGCATCGCGATAGCAGCGGACGGTGAGCTCGCCTTGGACGACGCACCACCGCCAGGCGCGGAGGAGGAGCAGCCTGCTGCCAGAAGCGCCGCCGTAGTGACCGCTGCCGCGGCACGGATACGACGACGATGGCTGGCTTGGATGAACGGCATGGTTCCCCTTGGGTCGTCGTCGTCCGATGCCTGCGGACGACCTGCCCCGAGCCGTTCGGGCGCCGCGGGCGACGGATCATGGCCTCTCCACCGTCGGCCGTACGGCCGGGAACCTCAAGCGGGGTGGGCCACCCAGGTCCTGCACGGCATGTTGATCCGCCTGAAAGGGGAGTAGCCCCTGCCCGGCGTAGGCGGTGCGCAGCCCGTGCCCGCGAGGTGGGCTTCGTGGACAGCTTCTCCCTCGCCATCCACGACAAGGGGGACCGATACGCTCAGCTGCTGCGCAACCTGCCTCCTGGGCTCAGCGAATGGGCGGTCCATGCCGGTCTGGGCGATGTGAAGTCGCGGGCCATCGACGATGGATGGCTCGTGCGCCGGACGGACTACGAGTTCCTGACATCGCCGCAGGCCCGTGACATCCTCCGGCAGGAAGACATACGTGTGATCGACTACCGAACAGTCCAGCAAGTCTGGGCTCACTCCACGAGCTTGCGATGAGGAGCCTGCCCGCCGTCTTCCGGGCGGCGAGCAGGCGAGCTGGGAACCGCGGCCGTCAGCTGGCCGTGCTGGATGCTTCGGCCCGGGCACGGGTGCTGGCGAGGCGGTAGGAGTCGGTGCCGGTCTTGGGTGGGGTGCTGGGCGAGGGCGGCGTGCAGAGTCGATCCGGCCTGCCACGCCGCGGCGTGCACGACGGGCTGCAGCGCGCCGTCCAGGCCGCTCCGGGTGGACGACCCGCCCGTCGACCAGGGCCACCCAGCCGTCGAGGTCCTCGACGTCGCGCTCGGTCCAGCCGCGGGCGAGGCCGGCGCCCTGGTGGAGGGTGCGGATGCCGTCGTGGCCGGTCCAGCGCAGCCACACCGCGCCGTGCACCAGTGGGGAGTCGAGGACCGGGCGGCCCAGGTCCCGGTCGGCGGGTGCGGGCCAGCTCCGGGAGGCGGCCAGCTCCAGCCGCTCGGGTGCGGTGGCAGGGGTCGGGGCGGGTGGTGTCGGTCATCGCATGGTACCTCCGGACGTCGGGAACCAGGTGCGGACGGCCGTCCCGGCCCGAGATGGGACGGGACGGCGGGGTCTTGCGGGGCAGGTCAGCCGGTAACGGTCTCGGCGTGCCGGTGGAGGGCGTCCAGGAGCGCGTTCTGCTGATCGGTCAGCTTGCCCCCGGCCCGAACGGCAGCGCGGCAGACAGGCAGGCGGGGCGCAGCGGGCGGCCGCCCCGAACGGCAGGCACGGCAAGCAGACCGGTGAGCGGGCCGCAGCGGCGGCTAAAGCACTACAGATGATCTTGTCGGCTACGTTTCGTCCGTGACGAATCAGCAGCAGGGCGATATCCACGACATCCGTGAGTGCGGTTGGTGTGGGGAGGAGATGGCCTACCCGCCGCGGCGCTGCGAGGACAGCTGGGAGTTGTGCGCCGCGTGCGGCGCGTGCTTGTGCGACGAGGAGGGCGACGAGGTCTGCCGGAACCGGCACCCCGAGGACGGCCCGCTCTGGTCGGACGGCTCCGTCGACCCGCACAGCACCACGTACTGGACGCAGAGCAACCTCACCCTGAAGACGACCCAGCCGCTGACCGCGCTCACCGTCGAGTTGCGGATCGCCCTGACGGCCGGGGTCCAGGACACCGGCCAGTGGCAGACCCAGCCCGCCGACGCGTTCGACGTGACGGCCGGACAGGAGGGCGCCTTCCTGGTCTACCGCTGGACCCTCAAGCCCGGCCGTACCGTCCCCGCCGGCCAGCACGTCTTCGCCGGGCAGTACAACCACGCGACGGGCGGCCGAGACGCCAAGGACGACACGTACCGCGCCGACACCGACACCAGCTCCGTCTGGGGCGACTTCGCCCGCACCCACTGACCTTCTGACCGGCCCGGTGCGGCGGCGGACCGCACCGGACCGGGGCCGGGACTCTACGGGCGGTAGGTGACGTCGGCCGCGGTGTAGCGGCAGCTGCGGCCGTCGGGGCCGTCGCCGGCCTCCTTGGGCTCGCCGCTGGTGACGCCGGTGTAGCGCTGGCAGACCGTGATCCGGTGGGCGGAGTCGCCGGCGACGGTGAGGCGGGTGATGGTGGCGGTGTCGCCGAGGTTCGCGTTGATGCCCACGATCTTCTTCCCGGGGGCGGTGGCGATCACGTTGTCGATCACGACGTGCCGCTGGTACTGGGTCTTGCAGTTGCCGCACGAGCGGTAGAGCTTGCCGAAGCCCTCGACCCGGAAGTTCTTGATCACGAAGGTGCCGGGCCCGTTGTGCTGGAAGACCTTGTCCGCGGCGCCGCGCGCGCCGCCGCCGTCGACCGTCATCACCTGGTCGGCGGAGGTGCCCTTGAAGGTGGCGGCGTCCTCGCCGACGTTCTCCCACCAGACGTTGCGCAGCGTGCAGCTGCCCGCGCAGTGCACGCCGTCGGCGGCCGGGTCGCCCAGGATGACGTTCTGCAGGACGGCGCCGTCGGCGAGTTCGAACATCGCGGGCTGGTTCTCCGACTGGTCGCCCATGCCGAGCGGCCCCCTGCCGACGAAGCGCCGGCCCCCGCCGTCGAAGAGGGTGACGACCTTCTGGGTGGCAGTCAGCGGTACGTCCGCACCCTTCGGTGCCGGCCACGACGGGATCACACCCGTCGTGTTCGTGGCCGAGGCGGACGGCGTCGGCCGGGGTTCCGCGGACGCGCTCGCGGAAGCCGTCGGCGTCGCCCCGACCGAGGTGAAGGACCAACGCTTCGCCGGGGCGGAGTCGCAGGAGTTCTGCTGCACGGGCGCATCGGTCGCGGTGGAGCCGTCCTTGACGGCCAGGCACTTCCCGCTCGCCGCGTTGACGACGCGGTAGCCGCCGTCGACCGCCTTCACCGTCCAGGTCTGCGCCGCCGCGTCCGTGCACGCCTCCTGCTCGACGGCCGCACCCGCGCCGCTCTTCCCGTCCCGCACCCCGGCGCAGCTGCCGTCCCACGCGGCCGCCAGCCGGAATCCGCCGCCCGTCGCGGTCAGCCGCCAGCTCCGCGCGCCGCTCCGGTCGCACGGCCCCTGGGTCAACCGCGTTCCCTCGCCCGCGCCGTCGGCCGCGGGAGCGTCCAGGCACAGGCCGCTCGCCGCGTTGGCCAGGGTGTAGTCGCCCGGTGCCACGGCGGGTCCGGCCGCATCGGCGCTGGCCCACAGGCCGCCGACTGCGGCGGCGGCCACCAGGGCGACGGTACCGCCCAGGGCCGCGATCCTGGCGTGCCTGGGGCGTATCGCTCGCTTGCTCACGTCTCGGCTGTCCTTACCGGTACGGATTCAGGGAGCCCGGCGTCCCCTCCTCGGGTGCACCGCGCGAACGCCCCGGGTCCGTACCGTCCGCGTCGGCGTTCGTCTCCTGGTTGCCGCCGCTCGCCGAAAGGTTGCCGCACCGTCAGAAATCGTTTTCCGGCCACCATTCTCACTCGGCGGGCACGATGACCCCACCTGCAGCCAGCCGGCCACGTCGACCTCATCCATCGTCGTCCGGCCCGCTCCCGGTGGGGCGGCGTGCCGTCCCGTGCCCAACGAGCCCGGCCCGCCCAAGTGACAGCTTTAAATGGCCCGGTGGCAGCGGCCGCTGGCCGGTGCTGACGTGCAGGCCGCGGACGCTGCGGCCCATCACGTCCACTGCGCGCACCTCCCTCCACAGGCAGCGCGATCAGGTCGACGAGGACCCGCTGGGGTTGACGGGAGCTTGTCCGAGGCGGTGAAGGCACGTTCAGGGCGCAACATGGCCCTGCTCTCTTCGCCGAGTCGCCCTCCTCCCCCGAAAGGGCGCGACTGCGGAACCCCGGGGCTAACCGTCACGCTGATCCGAAGCGGCCGGTGGACCCACTCCAGGATGCCTCCCGGGCGCGGGCTCGCGCGCTGAGCGGCTGCGGGCAGGCCGAGAGTGCCGCTCCGCGCACCGGCCGACCGGCCCCAGGGCGCTGATACGCTCGCGAGATGACCACCTCCGACGGGTCGCCGTCTTCGGACGAACATGCCGACTTGTGGCTGGCGCCTGCTGAGCTGTCGTCGTGGATGTCCGTCGTTCGGCTGATCACGCGCCTTCCCTGGGCCATCGACGCCCAGTTGCAGAGGGACACCGGACTGAGCATGGTCGAGTACATGGCCCTGGCGATGCTGTCCGAGTCGCCCGGGTGGACCCTGCGGATGAGCACCCTCGCCGAGCACACCAGCACATCGCTGTCCCGGCTGTCCCACCTTGTGAAGCGCCTCGAAGGCCGCGGCTACGTCCAGCGTGCGCCGGACCCGGCCGACGGGCGTTTCACGAACGCGATCCTCCTGCCCGCCGGCATGAGCAAGCTGGAGTCGGCCGCACCCAGCCACGTTGCCTACGTTCGCCACCTGGTCATCGACAACCTCTCCGGCGAACGGCTGCGCCGCCTCGGCCAGGACGCCGAGCGCATCCTCGGACGCATCGACTCCCCCGTCCGCTGACCCGCGCCGGACCGACGGTCCAGAGGAATTCCGCCCACTCATTTTGACTTGAACTTTAAAGTGAGAGCGACGGCGTGAGCTCGCTCGGACCGCGAGCGAGGTACTACATGCCGGCAGAGCGCAAGAGTCGTTCAGCGGCCGGGACCTGACTTGAGCGGCCGGGCCATCGGGTCTACGCTTTGACTTGAATGTTCAATTGATATAGAGGTCGTCATGACCGCCAACGCACCGGAGCCGGGCCTATGTGCCGATGCTCCCCTCGGGGCCCGGGCGGTGGCCGGCCCGGCGCGCTTCTCCGCCGGAGGCACGACCGCGAGGCGGTCTCACCTGCTCCGCCGGACGCCGCCGTCCACCCGGAGATCAGGTTCACCTCGACCGGCACCGGACTGGGCGCCGGCGTCCCGGCCCCGGTCACCTTCACCGTCGAACGGGCCCAGCACCCTCGGTCCGGGCCCGCCACTCGGCCTGCGGTCCGCGCCGCCCAGGACTGACACACAAGGAACCGTTCCCATGAACACCCTCAAGATCGCAGTGATCCTCGGCAGTACCCGCCCCGGCCGCAACGGGAAGGCAGTCGCCGACTGGGTCATCGACCGCGCCGGGGCCCGGACCGCCGCCGAGTACGAGCTGGTCGACCTCCTCGACTACCCGCTGCCGCACATGGACGAGCCCCTGCCGCCCTCCATGGGCCAGTACCAGGGCGAGCACACCAGGGCATGGGCCGCGAAAGTCGCCGAGTACGACGGATACGTCTTCGTCACCCCCGAGTACAACCACTCCGTCCCCGGCGTCCTGAAGAACGCCATCGACTACGCGTACGAGGAGTGGAACAACAAGGCCGCAGCCTTCGTGGGGTACGGCACTGCCGGCGGCACCCGCGCGGTCGAGCACCTGCGCGCGATCGCCAGCGCGGTCCAGCTCGCCCACGTCAACCAGCAGCTGGCATTCTCCCTGTTCACCGACTTCGAGGACCTCTCGCTGTTCAAGCCCGCCGCGCACCACGACAGAGCCATCACCACCCTGTTCGACCAGGTCGAGTCCTGGGCCACCGCCATGAAAACCCTGCGCAACTGACGACACCCCCGCATCGGGGTCGCCCTCGGCGCGGATACGGAACCGTGAGCGACCGGTGACGATGGCCTCGGGCAAGCGTCCGACCCGCAAAACACGTGCCGCTGCCCACCATGACCCGCCGCGGCATGTCGCACGTCCTGGACGTGACCTGCATGCTCAATACTGGCTGGTGCGCGACCGCATCCCATCCGTTCGCCGGCCGCAGGCCGGAAGGAGCACTCGGATACGTCGCCGCCTCGCGCCTTCGCCGTCCTCGGGCAGGCCGGCCTCCAGGGAGTCGCCACCGTGGGCAGTGAGCCTGATCGCGCCGGTGACGCGGAGACAGTCGGCGGCAGCGACCCCGATCGGTCGCCGCGGCTCCTGCACCGCGTCCGGCGTCTGCTGTGGCAGCCACCCAGGCCACATGGAGAGCAGCCACGCGAGCGGGTCGTCGGTCCACTGGAGCTCTTCTACGACCTGGTCGTCGTCGCGTTGGTGGCGCAGGCCGCACACCGCCTCGCCAAAGAGCTCACCTGGCGTGGCCTCGGCGAGTACGCCACCGTGTTCACGCTGGTGTGGATCGCATGGATCAACGGCAGCCTGCATCACGAACTGCACGGCCGCGAGGACGCCCGAGGCCGCACGACGTTCCTGCTGCAGATCCTGGTACTGGTCCCGCTGGGCGCCTTCCTCCCGGAGGCCGGCGGAACCCGCGGGGACGCCTTCGCCCTCGCGGCCGCGGTGCTGTTCGCCGTGCTGGCCGTGCTGTGGCTGCTGGGATCCCGGGGCGACCGGCCCGAGTACCGCCGGACCAGCACGCTCTTCATCGCCGGCACCGCGGCGTGCGCCGCCGTCCTCGCCGCGAGCGCGCTGCTCCCGGCGGGCGCCCGGGTCTGGTCCTGGGGTCTCCTGGACGCGGCCTACCTGGCCGGCTTCGCCGCCGCCGTCATCGCCCCACCGGCGGCGGCGCACGCTCTCGCCGTCACCGCCGCGCTCATCGAGCGCTTCGGGCTCCTCATCATCATCGTCCTCGGCGAGACCGTGACCGGCGTCGTCGACGGACTCGCCCACTCACCCGTCGACGCGCGAACGCTCGCCGTCGGCCTGGTCTGCGTCGTGGTCGGCTTCGGCGCCTGGTGGACCTACTTCGACTTCGCCGGCCACCGAGCCCCCAGACCCGCGCCACCGGCCACCGCACAGTGGATGCTCACTCACCTGCCGCTCACCGCAGCCGTCGCCGCCATGGGCGCAGCCATGGTCGGCCTCGTCGAACACGCCCACGCCATGCGCACCACCGCCGCCACCGCATGGATTCTGTGCGGAGGCGCGGCAACCGTGCTGTGCACGACGATGCTCGTCGCCGGCAGCCTGACCGCCTGGCGCGCGGAACGCCGGCTCTACCGAGCCCTTGCCGTCGGTTGCACGGTGTCGGCGCTCATCTGCCTCGGGATCGGTGCGACCCGTCCCCCGCCTCTGCTGCTCGCCCTGGCCCTCGTGGCACTCTTCGGACTCCCCTGGGGGATCGCCGTCACGTACCGCCTCCGCTCCGGGCAGTCTGCCACCGGCCCGCCACCCGGCCGGTGAGGTGTCCGCGCGTGGGCGAGCAGACACCGCCGAGCGTGCCTCTCCCCTCCCCCATTCACCGCTCTTCTCGCACCCGAAGGATCATCCCGTGGCCATCCACTCCCCGCTCTCCCCTCAAGAAACGGCCGACCGCCTCGCCATCCGGGAACTGTTCGACGCCTACGCCCACTGCGCCGACCGCCGCGACTCCCAGGGCCAGCTGGCCCTGTTCACCGAGGACGCACGATTCCTGGTCTTCATGGACGCACGTTCCGATGAGCCCACCCAGGACCTCCGCGGCCACGCCCAGATCCTCCCGGTCTTCGAGAACCTGCGCACCTACCGTGCGACGACCCACTTCAACGGCCAGAGCACCATCGACCTCGACGGCGACCAGGCCACCGGAGAGTCCTACACCCTCGCCCATCACCTCTACGAGGCCGACGGTCGGCGAACGCTGATGATCGCCTCCCTGCGCTACCTCGACGTGTTCGCCAAGCAGCCGGACAGCGCCTGGCTCTTCGCCGAACGCCGCCTGCTCGTCGACTGGACCGAGACCCACCCCTCAAACCCCTGACCCCGCGCTCGACGGCGCGGCACCGCACAGACCGGCCGTCACCCTCGACCGACCGACGGACCCGATGCCGCCACCGACATCGGGTGCCGGGACGGCAACAACCACCGGCCGGACGACGGGTGAGCAGCCGCGCGCCGAGCCGGTGAGCAGCGGCGTCCCGACGGCGAGCGGCGGTCTCGCAACGCCGACGGCCGGTCGTCGCCACCAGGTTCCGGTGGATTCGGCGGAACGCCCCCGGTTTCGGCCTGTCTGACAGTCCGTGGGTGGGTGTGTCGCCGTCGGGGCCGGGTCGGGTGCGGGCCCCCGCCCCCGTGCAAACGAGGGAGAGGCCTCGGCGAGGATCGCCGCAAGATGGCGCTCCCTCGACGCCCGCTTCCCAGCCCGCCCGAATTCTGGCCGGCGATGTCGCCGGGCAGGCGGCGCCAATTCCCCCGACGCCTCACTCAAGGCTGACAGAGAGGGGCTCGTTCGCGCCGATCACGATGCCGGACGAATGGTGACCGCCCGCGACCGGCTCCACCGCGCACCCCCCGTTCTCGACCGGCGCAGCACCGGACCCGCCGTCCGCTCCTGCGGCGCTGGCCCTGACGCCCACCTACCGCGCCAGCCGCGGCTCCTTGGCGTGGATGCGGCGCGATGGGTCGCGCCGCTGGTGAGCGCGCCCAGGTGCACGGCTCGGCGTGGCTGCAGGTGAGCGGCAGGGAGGTGTCGATCGACCGCTCGGCGGCAGCCTCCGCACCCACCTCGGGAAGTGCCGGCGGATCGCCTGAAACGAGTCGGCTGCCGAGTCCTGCCCGCGCGGCTCCGCCGGGGCCGCGCCTCGGGTGGCGATCTAGCATGAAAAGCAAGGCTCATCTCCAGGCCCGCGCCGCAGCGGCAGGGAGGCCGGCATGGCGTTCGACACGACTGGTTTCGAACAGGCGGGCAGCTGCCGCTACACACCGATCTCCGAACACGGCCTGATCGGCGATCTTCGTACCACCGCCCTGGTCGGCACGGACGGCACCATCGACTGGTACTGCTGCCCGCGCTTCGATGCGCCCAGTGTGTTCGGGTCCATCCTCGACGCCGACCGGGGCGGGTCGTTCGAGTTGGCCGCCGATGTCACGACCCGCACCAGGCAGTTCTACTTCCCCGACACGAACGTGCTGATCACGCGGTTCTTCGCCGCAGACGGCGTGGCGGAGATCCAGGACTTCATGCCCGTGGTCGACGAGGCGCGCGAGACAGCGCGGCACCGGCTGATCCGGCGGGTGCTCTGCGTCCGCGGAACCCTCCCCTTCAGGGCGCGCATCGCCCCGCGCTTCGGCTACGGCGCCGAAGCCCACACCACACACCTCGAAGGCAACGAGGCGGTCTTCCGCTCCCCGTCCCTGACGCTCGCCCTGACCGCCACCGCACCCCTGAAGAGCGACGGCCTGGACGTGTGGTCGCACTTCAAGCTCCTCGAGGGCGAGTCCCACGTCTTCGCCCTCGACCAGATCGGCGACGACGTGGCCCCGCGATCCTGTCCGCGCGCCGAGGCACAGGAGCAGGCCGAGGCGACCGTCCGGTTCTGGCGTCACTGGCTGGCCGGCTCGCGCTACCAGGGGCGGTGGCGGGAAATGGTGAACCGCTCCGCCCTGGTCCTCAAGCTGCTCACCTACGCGCCGACCGGGGCGATCGTCGCCGCACCGACTACCAGCCTGCCGGAGCGGATCGGCGGCGAGCGCAACTGGGACTACCGTTACGTCTGGGTCCGGGACGCCGCCTTCTGCGTCTACGCCATGCTGCGGCTGGGGTTCACCTCGGAGGCCGAGGCGTTCATAGGGTTCCTCGACGAGCGCGGCATCATGCGCGGCACCGGTGCGACCGGCCCGCTGCAGCTCATGTATGGCATCGACGGGCGCAGCGAGCTGCCCGAGTACGAGCTGCCGCACCTGGAGGGCTACCTCGGCTCCGCGCCGGTCCGGGTCGGCAACGCCGCCACCGGCCAGCTCCAGCTGGATATCTACGGAGCTCTGATCGACTCCGTCTACCTGTACGACAAGTGGGGTCAGCCGATCAGCAGCGACCGCTGGGACGAGGTCGGCGCGGTCGCGGACTGGCTCTGCGAGCACTGGGACCAGCCCGACGAGGGAATCTGGGAGACCCGCGCGGGCCGCAGGGACTTCGTCTACTCGCGGCTGATGTGCTGGGTGGCGCTGGAGCGGGCGATACGGATGGCGAACCGCCGCGGCCTGCCGGCCGACCTGCCCCGCTGGCGGCAGTCCCGTGACGCGATCTACCGGCAGATCATGCAGCGCGGCTGGTCGGCCCGGCGAGGCGCGTTCGTCCAGACCCTGGACAACGACGAGCTGGACGCCTCGCTGCTGATGATGCCGATGACCAAGTTCGTCTCGCCCACCGACCCCAAGTGGCTCTCCACCCTGGACGGCCTCACCACCGACCTGGTCTCCGACTCGCTGGTCTACCGCTACAACCCGACCACCAGCCCCGACGGCCTGCACGGCCCCGAGGGCACCTTCTCGATCTGCTCCTTCTGGTACGTGGAGGCGCTGGCCCGCGCCGGCCGACTGGAGGAGGCCCGGCTCGCCTTCGAGAAGATGCTCACCTACGCCAACCACCTCGGTCTGTTCGCGGAGGAGATCGGCCCGACCGGTGAACAGCTCGGCAACTTCCCCCAGGCCTTCACCCACCTCTCACTGATCAGCGCCGCCTTCAACCTCGACCGTGCGCTCGGCTGACACGGCACCGCCGCCCGGACGGCGGGCCCACGCACTACCGCGGGTCACCGGCCGGGGTTGGCGGTGGCGCCGAACGCGTCGGCAGTGGCAAGCCGACGGCCCGAGATCGCTGGACGGGGGCGCACTCTGCAGCCGCCCCGTGCGTCGGGCCGGTCCGGGAAGCGGTCGCGCCCTAGCGTGAGTCCGGAACAATCCGGGCGAACCGTCGCCTGGATCCCGTCTTACGGAGGCATCTCAGCCATGACCGTCACCGGCTCCGAGCTCACTGGGGACTACGTCCTCGACCCCGCCCACACCAGGATCGGATTCGTCGCCCGCCACGCCATGGTGACCAAGGTCCGCGGCGCGTTCCACCAGTTCGAGGGCACCGCCCACCTGGACGGCACCGACCCGGCCCGCTCCAGTGCCCAGGTGGTGATCAAGGCCGAGAGCATCCACACCGGCGTCGAACAGCGCGACCAGCACCTGCGCACCAACGACTTCCTGGATGCCCCCAACTTTCCCGACATCACCTTCCGCACCACCGCGGTCGAGCCCCGCGCCGACTCCGAGTACCGCGTCACCGGCGACCTCACGATCAAGGACACGACCCTCCCGGTCACCATCGACTTCGAGTACACCGGCAACGCCGTCGACCCCTACGGCAACCTGCGGGTCGGCCTGGAAGGATCGGTGACCATCTCCCGCAAGGAGTTCGGCGTGACCTGGAACGCGGCCCTGGAAGGCGGCGGCGTCCTGGTCGGCGACAAGGTCGTCCTGGAATTCGACATCTCCGCGATCAAGCAGGGCTAGCAGCCCGGGGCCGACCATCGCACCCGGCCGAGGGCGACACGCACAGGAAGCGACCGGGCGGCGGGGACCGGCGGCTGCCGATCAAATCCGTCGAGCGCCAGGTGCTGGCGAAGCTGCTGAACATCTGTTGTCGGAGCGGAACTCATGAGGAGAGCCAGGTCGGACGACGCGTGCACGGGCTTGGCTTGTCCCGAGTCGGACGACTTCCCTGTGCCGGCTGGTCGCCGAGGTGGGCAGCCCGGGTGCCGACGAGTTCGGCAGTGAGAGGAGCGCTGAGCAGTGTCCACCGCATCTACTGAGACTGTCGGGAGCCGTCGGGTTGCGGTCGTGACCGGCGGCGCCGGGGCGATCGGCGGCGCGATCGCCGCGCGGCTCGCAGCCGAGCACACCGTGGTCGTGCTCGACCGCACGGGCGACGTCTCGGTCGATCCAGGTGATCCGGACGATGTGCGCCGGGCCACGCGGGTGGTGCTGGACCGCTACGGCAGGTGCGATGTTCTGGTCCACTCGGCCGCCATGGCCGCCTTCGGGCCGTTCGAGGATTTCGCACTCGACCTGTGGCGTCAGGTCCAGGCGGTGAACGTCGAGTCGGCACTGCTGCTCACCCAGGCGTTCGCGCCGGGAATGCGCGCGAACGGCTTCGGCAGGGTGGTCTTCATCGTGTCCAACACGTTCTGGCGTCCCGCGGGCGCGCACATGCTCGCGTACGTGGCGTCCAAGGGGGCGCTGATCGGCATGACCCACAGCCTCGCCGCCGGGCTCGGCAGCCACGGAATCGCCGTCAGAAGGCATCCGCAATCCGCTTGTGGCGTATGACTTTTCGCTGTTCAGGCATGGTGTGCGGGGTTGGGCGGCAGGGTTTCGGCGTCGGGTTGTCG
>NZ_JBVIRY010000078.1:0-15294 GCF_055575795.1 Kitasatospora sp. NPDC034023 | reverse complement strand
CCAGCTACGAAGCCGGCCTGCACCTGTGCGGTGCCGTCATCTGGCTCCGCAGCCTGAGACCCGCATCATGATCCAAACTCAGAACACTCCCTAGCGTCCCAGCCGTAAAACCCCATCCCCCACCCATTCGGAATGGTGCTCTTGTCGTCGGTGTACTGCGGAAGCACGTCGTACAGCACAGGACCCTGAGGCATGATCTTCCCGGATCTGGTCTCAAATGTCCGCATGCTGCTGGCGATCCTGCCGCCGGTTCGCTGGTTGATGTTGGCCCCCCGCTGGAAGCACGGCGTCACGTTCCGCTCGTCCGACGTTCCGCCGGCCATGCGCGGCACAGAGTGGCAGCGGGCGAGATCAGACTTCGGAGTGAACCCAAGGGTGGTCGCACGCTTCTGAGCGTCGCTCCAGCCCCGGATGTTGCCGGTCGCGTCCTCACCCCGGCTGGAACTGGGCTTCCCCCCGAGACAGGCGTTGACTCCCGTGTTACGGCCCTGAGCGTCCGACGGCAGGTAGTTGACCCATCCGCCACCATTCAGGGCTACAGCCCCCGACGGCTTCAGGTCCTCGCAGGTGAGGACGCGCCGATTGCCGTTCCCCCCGGGCCCCGGGCTGCCTGCGCAGGACGGGCGGGAGCAGGCCGACGGGGGTGAGGCTGTCGCGGATGTGGGCGGCGCCGGCGGGGCGGGGGCGCGGGTGGTGGCGGTGAGGCGGGTGGTGAGGATGTGGGGATTGGCCGATCCGGTGCGGGCGCGGTGGTCCCGGCAGCGCTGAAGGGCGTGCCAGGTCGCGGTGTCGAGTGGGGTGGGTGCCGGGCGGCCGGGGAAGTGCAGCGTGCGGCGGACGGTGTCCACGGCGGCGTTGGTCAGGTGGGGCAGTTCGGTGGTGGTGGTGGCGTAGAGGAGGGCGGCAAGGCCGATGAGGGCTTCGTGGGGGCAGGTGTCCGGGTTGGTGGTCCATCGCCGGTAGAGGGCGCGCTGATGGTCGAGGGTGAGGGTAGGGCCGCGGAACCCGCGGTGCTGCGGGGCGTCCAGCGGTGCCGTGGGGTTGTGGAGGATCGGACCGGCGCGGCGGGCGTGGGCGAAGAACTGGCACAGTCCGGCAAGCGATGCGGCACGGCGGCACGGGTTGCGGGCCAGGAACGCCTCCACGTCGTGGGTGCTGACGCTCGCCCAGGTGGTGGTGCCCTGGCCGTGCACATGCAGGGCGAAGTCGCGGACGGTGGTCAGGCGTACCTCGATGGTCCGAAGCTGTTGGGGCGCAGGCCGTGCTTGATGGCGTGGGCGTGCTGGGCGGCAGATCGCGGACACCAGGGCGGCCCGACGCCGTCAGGGGGAGATCGGCACGCCGGCCCCGTACAAGATCCGCTACTGTTCGGCGCCACAATCCGATGATCTGATCGCAAGGACCTGCCATGACGTCCCCGCTGCTCCGAGCCGCCAACCCACACCCGACCACCTCCGAACCGACCCCCTCCTCGCGGCTGCGCCGGTTAGGCAAGACCGTGCGGGCGCCACTCATCCTGGTCGCCTTGGCCACCGTCGGGCTGCTGGTCGCCGGCTGGCTGAGCAAGACCGAGGCGGATGCTGCCCAGGTCGGTGACTGCGTGCATGATCGCGGTGTCGCGTCTAGAGCGGATCTGCAGATCGTGGACTGCGGCAAGCTGGAGGCTCAGTACAAGGTCGTCAAGGTCATCCGGGACACCAGCCAGTACCAGCCGTGCTACGGCGAAGGGCCCGAGGTCTTCGGCTCGTACACCCAAAAGCGATCGACAAGCGTCGTCGTGCTCTGTCTGGCCCTCAACCCCGATCGGCCGGGCGGCCCTGTCCCGCTCCCCAACTGGCCCGACGAGTACGGTCAGACCCGCTGACGTTTCACAGGTTCCGGCGGACCTGGAGGGGATTCCTGGGGCACTGCTACCCGAGGCGGGGAAGCTGCCGGCGCAGGCGACGTTCTACCGCTGGTGAAGGTGCTGGCCGACCCCGCTGAACTGCCCGGCCGGCCCGCGCGCACCGCCCCGCGCAGCCGGGGCGGACGGATTCATGACTGCTCCGAGGAAGGCGGTTGGAGAGCGGCGGCCGGGCCCGGCAGGGGCGGGCCGCATCAGCGGACCCAGGTCCCCTTGCGGCACGGTCCTGCGCGCACGTGGGGCACTCCAGCCGATCCGGGCCAGCCTTCTCCCGGACACTGCTGACGTTCGGCCTGGTCTTCGGTGCGGGCGAAGGCAACCTTCGCCTCGCTCCCGCGGACCGGGACCACACGGTGTTCCTGCTGCACGTTGGCTGACCGTCGACAGCATTGACGAATTTCGCCACCCGAAGGGCCGCCGCTACGGCACCATCCTGGTCGACTGCGAGACCCACCAGCCCCTGGACCTGCTCCCGGACCGCGACGCTGACAGCGTCGCCACCTGGCTGCGCGAGCACCCGGGCGTCGAGATTGTCTGCCGCGACCGCGCGCAGGTCTTCGCCGACGGCGCCCGTACCGGCGCCCCGAACGCCCAGCACTGCGCGGACAAATGGCACGTCTGGCACAACCTCGGCGAAGCAGTCGAACGCCTCGTCTCCCGCCACCGTGCACTGCTCCGCGACCTCGTCGAACTGCCCGAGCCCGCGCCGGAAACGGCCCAGATCGCCGAGAGAAGCCAGCCGAGCCCTTCCCGCAGGGGAAGTTCCTCGACCGGCTCCGCGACACCCACGCCGCCGTCCGCGCCCAGGTGGAGCAGGGCCTGAGCCTGCGCGAGATCGCCAGACGCCTCGGTCTCGGGCGCGACACGGTCCGCAAGTACGCCCGCGCCGCCAGCCCCGACGCGATGCTGCACGGCCAAATGGCAGGACCGGACCAGCAAACCCGACCGGTTCAAGCCCTACCTCGAACAGCGCATGGCCGAGGGCTGCACGAACGTGTCCAGGCTCCACCGCGAGCTGGAAGAACGTGGAGCACGCTGCAGCTACAGCACCCTGCGCGACTACATTCGGCCGCTACGACCCGAGCGTTCGGCCGCGGGGAACACGCCGCCGCCGGCTGGATCACGCGCCACCCCGACCACCTGCGCGAGGACGACCAGCCGCAGCTCAAGACCCTGCTGGCCCGCTCACCCGAACTCACAGCCGCCGCCGGCCACGTCCGCACCTTCGCGACCATCATGACCAACCGCGAAGGCGACCGGCTGCCGCACTGGATCGCCGACGTCTGCGCGGACGACCAGTGCGGCCTGGCCGGCTTCGTCACCGGACTGCTCCCCGACCTCGACGCCGTCGTCTACGGCATGAGCACCCACTGGTCGTCCGGACCGGTCGAGGGCCGCGTCAACGACCTGAAAGCGCTCAAGCGCAGCATGTTCGGCAGAGCGAAACCACCCCTACTACGCAAACGACTCCTCCTGATCGCCGCCGGCCGCCGACCACAGACCGTCACGGCCCGCTGATCGACGTCACGGAATCCATGCCCAACCACAAACGACCAGCCGCCGCCGACAGACCGAACCCAGTCGCGGTGGCACCGGCCCCTGCGGGATGCTTGGGTCGTGCGCCTGAATATCGATGGGGTTACCCCGCTGCCGCGGATGCTCTTGCTCAGCGAGTTCCTGCTCCACGCCGACTTCCAGGTCGAGCTGGACGCACCGGTGTTCGTCGCGGCGGGCGACCGGGTCTCCTACGAGGACGGCGGTGTCGTGGTGGCTCGCTCGACCGGTGAGCAATATACGCACCCGATCCGCGACAGCTACTGGATCTGCCGATGATGGCGACGGGCTCGATTCGCATCGCCATCTTGCAACCACCGGCGTGGCTGTGGGAAACACCGAGCGATTCGCTGGCTCGGGCCCTGCCAGTGCCGCGCATCAACCTCGGCGATCTCATGCGCGCTCACCTCCGCCAGGGCACCGACCTGGGGATCCGATCCGCCGAGATCATGAACTCCGGCAGGCCACTCCCGGACGAGATCATCAATAAGGTCGTCCGGGACCACCTGTGCCAGGCCCCCACAGCTTTCCTCCTCGACCGGTACCCGCTCAACGCCGACCAGGCGCTTGCTCTGGACGAGTTGCTCCACGAACTCGACACGCCCCTGGACAGCGTGGTGCGCCTGCACCTTCCCGAGCAGGAGGTGGAGGGCCGCGTCCGCCACCAGTCCGCCCGTCGCCTCTGCCGTAACGACTCGGCCCACGTCTACGAGCCAGCGGTGGACACCCTCGACGTCGATGACGCCTGCAACGTCTGCGGCGGTGAGCTCTATCAGCGTGAGGACGACAAAGAGACAAGCATCCGCGGCCGGTTCAGCAGTTACGAAGCGATGGTGGAGCCCATCATCCGGCACTACGCAAGGCAAGGGCTCCTCGTCACGGTCGACGCTGTCGGCACACCCGACGAGATAGCCAGTCGCGCGCTCACCGCGCTGCGACAGCATCAGACATCCACCCGAAAGTGACGGAGTGTCACCCAGCGCACGGAAGCACGATCGGTTTCACGAAATCCGTACCTGAACCCTGCAAGTGGCCCCACCGAGGAACGGTTTAGGTTGGCCCCACCTGCCGGCCGGCGCGGTGAGGTGTCGGCGGCAACTGCGTCTGCACGCCAGTACGACCAAGGGTGCTCAGCTCTTCCTCTGGATCCGGGTTCGGAAGAGGCGAGATGCTCGGCGTAATCGAGAGGCGATACGGGCAAGAGTACGGAACACTGCGCCAGGTGATCGTGATGCAGCCTGTTCTGGAGATCAACACACCCGAGGGCTTCGACCTATGGCCTATCGCTGGAGTCGAGCCGTTCGCCTTCCTGCCCCTGAACGGCGAACTCTCACCCGCCGAGGTCGGGACGGCGATGATGCGCATCATCGCCTGCAACGACATCGATCCTGATGGTGCCCGCCCGCCACGGCCGACTGGCCCGCTCCAGTCCTTCCTTCATGGACTGCTGACCTTCGACAACCTCTACGCGGCCGGTGGCCTGCGAGTCACCGACCACTCCACGGGGGTCGCCTTCCTGCCCGGTTGCTGCGACGGACTGGAAGACTGGCGCGACTGGCACGTTTTCGTCGACGGCGGCAGCCTGCTTGGGTTCGGCCACGAGCCCGTGTCCCCGGTTGCAGAACGTTTCGGCGACACCGTCCGGCTCACCGTCAACGCCGAGCAGAGTGGCAGCCCGGTGATCGAGCTGCCCATGGCCGAGCTCCGTCACCTGCTCGCTGGCGTCGAGCGCGACCTGACCAACTTCCTCGTGCTGGCGACCGCCTGGATCCATCAGCAGATGCCCGAGCATTCTGGTCCGGTCGTTGCCGCCCTTGCCCGCGTTCTCGACCTGCCTACGCCAGCCGTGCCGCCAAAGCCATAGGGCGGCCGACGGCGTCGGCTGGCGGGTGCGGCCCGGGATGTTGTTCGTGTGTTCCGGCCTGGGCAGATTCAGGTGTCTGCCCAACAGTGGGGTGCACTCGTATGGAGTAGTGCGGGATTGACCGGGCTCCGGCAACCGCATCACGCTGTGTGAGTTCGTAGTCACGGCCGTGTCAGGAGGCCGAGAACTTGCAGCGCGTTGAGTTGTTCGAGCGGATCCGCCGAGACAAGAGGCTGAAGAACGCCTCGGTCCGGGAGTTGGCCCGCCGTTACTCGGTCCACCGCCGGGTGGTCCGCCAGGCCCTGGACAGCGCGTTGCCTCCGAAGCGGAAAGAGCCGGTGACCCGCCGCTCCGCGCTGGACCCGGCCAAGGGCTGGATCGACGAGATGCTGCGGGCGGACCTGACGGCGCCGCCGAAGCAGCGGCACACCAACAAGCGGATCTTGGCCCGGCTGCGGGACGAGTACGGGTTCACCGCGGACGCCTACACCACCCTCAACGACTACCTGCGGGTGAGGCGTCCTCAGATCAAGGACGAGGCGGACCGGGCTCGGATGCTGCACGAGGGCATGGTTCCCCAGTTCCGCCGGCCCGGAGAGGAGGCCGAGGCGGGGCGTCGGGGTGCCGGTCGGCGCAGCGTTCCTCGAACTGGGCCTGTTCCAGGGCTTGCTGGATGTTCTCCAGGGTCATCCCGGCCGCCCGGCGGCGGACCCGGCTGGCGGCCTAAACCCGGCTGGACGCGGTTGTACTGCGGGCGGCTTTGCTGGCGCCGAGGATCGTCTGTATGACGACGTTAAGCAATTCGGTCGTTCGAACGGCCGGGGTCGTGACTGGTCTTTCGCTGGTCGCGCTCTCCGGTTGCACCTCTAGTCACACGACAACCGGTCCAGCGAGCTCGGCGCCTACTTCCAGCAGTAGCGCTGCGGCTACTGAAGTTGAACTCGTGATGTCGCTCGGATGGGTGAAGCGGTAGCGTTCGCCTGCCGTTGGAGGGTTCGTCCCGGTAGTCGTGTGCTGTGAGGTATGCACAGGGCGGCGGTTTGACCGACGCGGAGAGGGCCGCGCGGGAGCGGATCCGACGGCAGGCCGTGGATCGCTTCGAGGGCGGTGAGAAGAATCGGGACATCGCGGCTGCGCTGCGGGTGAGCGTGCGTTCGGTGGAGCGTTGGCGTCGGCAGTGGCGCGAGGACGGCGCGGCAGGAATCGCCTCGAAGGGTTCGCCGGGTCGTCCGAAGCTTTCTGATGCCCAGATCGTGAGGCTGGAGCGGGAGTTGGAGCGTGGGCCGCTTGCCCACGGCTGGGACGACCAGCGGTGGACCTTGGCTCGGGTGAAGACGCTGATCGGCCGGATGTTCCACGTCTCCTACACCGTGGAGGGCACGTGGGTCCTACGCAAGCGGCACGGCTGGTCCTGGCAGCAGCCGGCCCACCGCGCCATCGAGCGTGATGACGCGGCCGTCGAGTTGTGGAAGAAGGAGACGTGGCCGCGGGTAAAAGCGCCACGGCGGCCCGCGAGGCCTGGCTTGTCTTCGAGGACGAAGCCGGGCAGTCGATGGGTTCAGTCAAGATTTTCGTGATGCGGTGACGGAGCGTCATGCGAGTAGGACGCGCTTGCGCAGGAGCGGGAGAGTGGCTCGTCCATACATTTGCCGTTTGAGCATCTTGATCCGGTTGACGTGGCCTTCGACCGGGCCGCTGCTCCACGGCAGGGTGAGGCCGGCGGTGACGGCGTCCTGGTCGCGTTCGAGTCCGTCGGCGAAGGCGTGTAGCTGGGGTAGGTCGTCGGCGCGGACTGCGGAGATCCAGGCGGGGAGGTCGGTGCCGGTGCGGTCGCAGACCATGCGGGCGAAGGCATGGACGTGGTTGCGCAGGGCCGCCAGTTCGGGGCAGCGGGAGAGGACATCGTCGAGCAGGCGCTCCTCCTCTGCTCGCAGGTGTCCGGGGTGGCGGGTGATCCAGCCGGTGAGGTTCTGGGGCTTCGGCGGTGGCTCGGGGGCTGTCTTCGCGGTGTCGCGCAGTGGGCGAAGGAATCGGCGGACGGCTTGGGGCGTGCGTCCTGGATAGCCCTGGGCCTGGATTTCGCGGAAGAGTGTGGAGGCGTTGGTGCAGCCCTGGTTCCACCGGTTGATCAGGTAGGGCCGGTAGGCGTCCAGGCGCGTGGTGCGGATGGCGTGGTCGGCGAGTGCCTCGGGGTTCTCCCAGCGCGCGTAGCGGCGGGTGGTGTGGCGGGTCAGCCCGAGTTCACGTCCGATCGCGCTGATGGTCCATCCCTGGGCGAGCAGGTCCTGAACGGCGCGGTGGCGTTCGCGTGTGCGGGTGACCAGCCATTTCTCGCTTCCGGTGTCCGGGTTGAGCGTGGGGTTGGGAGCAGTCGCCGCCCTGGGTTCGGGGTCTGCCGGTGGCGGTGGTGTGAGGCAGGAGCGGTGGGCGATGGCGGTGCGTTCGACCGCGTGGGCCAGGTTGTCCCACAGGTGCCACGCGTCGGCGACCTGCTGTGCCTGCGGTGCTCCGACGTTCGCGGCTTCGGCGTATGCGCCTGCTCGGTCCCGGCAGATCACCTCGATGCCGGGGTGGGCGGACAGCCAGGCCACCAGGGGTGCCTTCTCCCGCCCGGGCAGTATGTCCAGGACGCGATGGGAGTCCAGATCGACGAGCACGGTGCCGTACCGTCGGCCCCGGCGGGTCGCGAAGTCGTCGACGCCCAGCACACGGGGCGCGGTCGGCACCGGGTCGGGTGCCGCCATCACCACGTTGAGCAGGGTGGTCCTGCTGATCGGAATGTTCAGGACGGCCGCCAGCCGGGCGCCGGCCCGCCCGGCCAGGGCAAACGCGATCGCCTGAACGATCTCGGCGAGGACAACCGTGCGGCGGCCGTACCTCGTGGTCAGCTCTGCTATCTGCTCGGCGAAGGTTCGACGAGTGCAAAGAGCGGTGTCGCAGAACAAGCGCCGGACGCACAGCTCGATGGCGACCGGGCGGCCGCCGAGGGCCGCGTCGGCCAGGTGGCGCCGGTAGCGACTGTGCACCCGCCGAGCCGGCACACCACAGTCGGGGCAGGGCACGGTCGTGCCATCCCGGGTTCGGGCGACGATCAGTACCTTTCCGTCCTCGACCCGCACCTGCTCCACCAACACCGGAGCGAGATGCGGGAGCAACCACCGCAGCGTCTCCTCACACGACCGCAGCATCCTGCCGCCTCGACCGGCGCGTCACCAGCGCACCGGAGTACGGGCAGAGCACGTCAGCTGATCAGCATGACGCTCCGTCACCGCATCACGAAAATCTTGACTGAACCAGTCGATGAGGCCGCCGCGCGCCCGGACCTGGGGCCGGGTCGGCTGCACGCCCGTGGTTCGGGTGCGCGGCCGAGGAGGCGGCCGGGTCTCCATGGCGGGGCTGAGCTGCTACAAACCCGGTCAGCGCTCGCGGATGTTCTACAGCTTCCACGTCTATCGGGGCCGCAAAGGCGAGAAGAAGGGCCTGACCTGGCAGGACTACCGGGACCTGCTCATCCGGGCGCACATCCAGCTCGGCGGTCCGATCGTGCTCGTGTGGGACAACCTGCGTGCCCACCTGATGCCGCCGATGCAGGAGTTCATCGAGGCGAACAAGGACTGGCTGACCGTCTTCCAACTCCCCTCGTACGCTCCCGACCTCAACCCGCAAGAGGGCATCTGGTCGCTGGTCAAGCGCACCATCGGCAACCTCGCCGCCTCCGACATCGACCAACTCGCCCGAGCCGTCAAACGCAGCCTGAAGAGACTCCAGTACCGCCCTCACCTCATCGACGGATGCCTCGCCACCACCGGCCTGATCATGGACGGCTGACCACATCTCAGACCGACATCACGAATTCAACTTCAGTAGCACCAAGGGAGGGCCACAAACGTACAAGATCGGGACGCCAGTCGAGGTCAAGGACGACCAGGGGCAGTACACGGAGACAGTGAGCCAGGCTCACTACACCACTCAAGGTGGGAACAGCGTCTTCACTGCCCAGCATGGTGGCTGGCTCGTCGCAACGGTGGACATCACGGTGGTGTCGGGCAAAACGTCGTTCAACCCGCTGTACTTCACACTCGTCGCTCCCGATGGTTCTCGGTGGAACGCCGACGCGACGGCCGGCGGCTACACACCTGCCCTGGCATCCGGAGATCTCTACGCCGGAGACAAAACCCATGGCTACCTCGCCTTCGACGCCCCAAGCACAGCATCGGGGTCAGGCGCGAAGATCGCGGCGACAAGTCCTCTCGGTGATGCGATCGCCTACTGGTCGCTTTCATAGGACGGTGTGGCGACCAGCTCCAGCACGCCCTGGAAAAACCGCGCGACCCCGTCGCGCAACCTCCTGACCCACCCGGCCCGTCGGCGGGCGCGCAGCCGCGGCACGGCCACCCGACGCGCTGCGGGAGACGGAGATGTTTGCCCCGCGGATCGTGGCAACAAGGAGCGCGGGCGGGCAGTGCACGGGCTGGGCCGGCGGACCTCTCCCCCCGGTCTGCCGGCCCAGCCCGCAGCGCACAGACCCGCCACCGAACCGGCTCATCCGGGATCTGCGCCAGCACGTCAGCCGGCATCGCGTCCACGTGGCCAGGCGAGCACCAAGAGGCGCTCGACGAGTACGCGGCGGTACTGCTGCTCGCGCTCGCAGCCGAACCGGCTGACGCCGCCGCCCAGATCAAGCGCCGACGGCGCCCGATCGCCCGTCAGGACGCCCTCCAGCAGCGCGTCTACGCCAACCTCGTCGCCGAACTCGCAGGCACCGAACACGGCGGCAAGACCCGCGCCGGCAGGGCCTGCGCATCACCGACGTGCAGATCGGCCGGATCATCCGCGAGGCCCAGCAGCGCCGCACCGCCCTCGCCGACGCCGTAGCCGCGCGCCGAGACCCCGAGGTCTGATCGACCGCCCAGCCCTGCACCGTGGGCCGGGGGCCTGACGGCCCCGCCAACCCCGCCGTTGCGGGGCCGGGCCTGCGGCACTGGCCGGGGACAGGACGCGGTTCCAGGGCGGTTGTCGGTGGGGGCCTGTACGGTCCGGACGGCGGCTGCCAGGAGAGAGAGGAAGAGGGGCGGGCATGAACGAGGTCAGGCCGGAGACACGCGAGTACCTCGACGGGCTGTTCACGCCGGGTGCGCGGATCGGGGGCGATACGCACACCCCGTACAGCTGGATCGAGATCGCCGAAATACAGGAGGTCACCGCGATCCGGCTGCCGAGCGGCCGGTTGGTCGTGGACTCGCCCTGGATCACCGGGCCGCCGCGCGAGCTCGCGGTCCGCATCCCGCCTGGCGAGTACCGGGTGGACGTCTCCTGGGCCAACTTGCCCCGTCTCTCTGACGGCTACTACACCGAGTACCGGGAGTGCGCCGCGACGCTCCTGCGCGTGCGCGACGAGCCGATGGTCACGTGGGAGCTCGCCCTCAGTGTGGGCGAGGACCCGGCCCTGCGCGCTGCCGGCGCGGGGTTCACCGCGGAGGAGGCCATGGGCTGCTTCGCCGACGCCACCGCCTGGCAGCCGCTCACCGAGCCATTCCGCCGCGACCTGGCCGACATCGCCGCCGCCGGCTTCGGCTGCCCGCCGATCGGACGGGACACCGAGAACCGCTTCGACCCGGTCCGTGAGGACCTCTGCGACGGCTACTTCGACCTGGTCCGCGACCAGGCCCACCGGGCCGACCTGCTGACCTTCGGCGTCCCGGAAGGCTGGGGCCAGGTCTGGATAGGCCGCACACGCGACGGCGAGATCGCCGTGATCGTCGCCCCCGGCCCAGTGCCCACCAGCCCGTGGGACTGAGACAGCCCGGCCCTTTGGCGACTGCCGCCGGGCCGGGACAACCCTCAGGCACCAAGTCCCCGGTCACGGCTGCGACACAGCAGGGTGATCGCCTCGCGGGGTTGTCGTCTACCTCGACCGGGGCAGGCCCGGTCCGCCAGGTGCCGTGCTCGGGCCACTGTCGGATGCCGGTACGGCAGGCAGCAACGCCGAAATCCACGAGCCGTTCGATCATGTGTCGGGCAGGATGCTCGCCTGTGAATCACGTCCTGTACGGGCTGGCCGCCAACCCGGCCCTGCCCTGCGAACTGGCCGACCGGCTGATCGCGGCGGCGGACGCCGACCTCGCCGAGGCCCTGGCCCGCCGCCCGGACCTCAGCCGTGCACAGGTGACGGCGCTGGCCTCCCGCTTCGGGGAGGCCGCGGTGCGGCTCGCGTACGAGGGCCGGCTCACCGCCGACGACGTCGACCCCGCCCTGCAGCCGCGCGCGGCGCTCGCCCTGCTCGAAGAAGGCGCCGGCAGGCCGCAGTGGGCCCGGCTGTTCGCCACCGATCCCCTGGTAGAGCACCGGGAGAAGCTGGCCGCCTGCCCCGATCTGCCGCCGGATGTGGCGCTGGCGCTCGCCGCAGACCCGGAGGTGCGAGTCGTCGCGGAACTCGCACTGTGGACGACGCCGGACCTCGCCGCCCGGCTCGCACGACACCCGGACACCGAGGTCCGCCGCGCGGTGGCGGCCAACGAGGCGACGCCACCGGCCCTCCTGGCGGCGCTGCTGACCGGCGAAGGGCTGCCCGCGGCTCGGTCCTGCCCGGTCTGCGACCGCGAGCCGACCCCTTTCGTCCACGACGCTCACTGTCCGGAGCCCGACTACGGCCTTCCGCCAGGAGCCTCCTGCGACGGCTCCCATGAGTGGGCCGTGCACGACATCCAGCAGGCGGCCCTGCGCAACCCGGCCACCCCCACAGCCGCCGCCGCGCTCTTCGCCGGCCACCCCTCGGTGCTGCTGCGCCAGGAACTGGCCGCCCGCCCCGACCTGCCGCCCCAGGTGTACGCGCAGCTCGCCGAGGATCCCGTCGCCTGGGTCCGGGCTCAGCTCGCGGACAATCCCGCGATCGACGAGCCTCTGATCCGCGCCCTGGCCACCGACCTCGGCCACGACGTCCAGCGCCGGCTCGCGCACCACCCGCGTCTCCCGCTCGACGTCCTCGCCCACCTCGCCGCCCGCCCGGCAGCAGGAACTCGACCTCGGTCGCCCAGTCGGCCACGGTGCCCACCCCGCCCGCGGCCCCGGGCGCGCTGCCGCCGAGGACGAACGCAGCGATCGTCTCGTTGACGGCCATCGCGTGCGGGGCGCCCGAGGTGCCGGCGCCCTTGGCCGTTGAGCCCATCTCGGGGCGGGGCAGGCCGAGGACCTGCCCGGCCGCGTCCAGCCCGGCCGTGCCCTCCAGCCGCCAGGTCTTGTGCCGGTCCCTGGTGTTGCCGTCGGAGGCGCCCAGACCATGCAGCGCGAGGTCGCCGAGCGCGCCTGCCGGACCGCCTTGTTCGACGCCGCCCCTGGCCGCAGCAGGCGCTGGAGCTGGTCGGCGGTGGCGACCTTGAGGACGCGCCGAGCGCGCCGAGGACGTCGGAGCGCAGCCCGGTGGTCGACCCGTTCGGGTTGGCGGCGCCGCGCCGGTACGCGGTGCGTCCCGGCCGGGACGGCTCGGCCGGTTCGACGGCGTCGGCCTGGTCGTCGTTGTCGTCGGGCTCGGCGGGGCGCTGACGGGTGCTCACGGGCGTCTCCCGGTGGTCGTGGTCGGTGTTGCCTTCGAGGGATATCCGGCGTTCCTGACAGCCGCCAAGCGCGTTCCTGCCCGTCTCGCTGACCGCCCACCTCCTGCGCATCGGGGAGAACCAGATGCGCGCCCTCCTCCAGCAGACCCGGCCCCTGCTGCACGAACACGGACACCACGCCGCCCCCCCTGCCCGTCCGCCTCATCGACCCCTGCGAGCTGACCAGATACCTCATGAACATCACATCAACCCGAGAGCTGACACGACACGCACCACTAATTCATCGACGGCCCCTGGCGGGCGCGTTCGGTGATGTTGCGGGCCATGGCTGCGAACACCGCGGTGTGGAACGGTGCGACAGCCCACCAGTACGCGTGTCCGGCCAGGCCGTGGGGGTGGAACAGCGCCCGCTGCCGGTATTGCGTTCCGTGATCGTCGTCCGGTGTGACCGAGAGTTCGAGCCAGGCCAGCCCGGGCAGGCGCATCTCGGCCCGTAGGCGCAGCAGTCGGCCGGGTTCGATTTCCTCGACACGCCAGAAGTCGAGGGAGTCGCCGACCCGTAGTCGGGTCGGGTCGCGGCGGCCCCGGCGCAGTCCGACGCCGCCGACCAGGCGGTCGAGCCGGCCGCGCAGCGCCCAGGCGAGTGGAAAGGAGTACCAGCCGTTGTCGCCGCCGATGCTTTCGATCACCTTCCAGACGGCGGCGGGTGACGCGGTCACGGTGCGTTCCTGGACATCCTGGTAGAGGCTGCCGCCGGCCCAGTCGGGATCGGTGGGCAGCGGGTCGCTCGGGGCGCCGGGCAGCGAGGCGGAGGACCAGCGGGTGGCGACGTCGGCGTCCTTGATCCGGTGCAGGGCGAGCGTGACGGCCTGGTCGAAGCCGGTCAGGCCCTCCGGTGGGTCGGGCACCCATCGGGCGATGTCGTGTTCGCCGCAGACGACTTCGTGGCGCAGGGACTCGACGAGGGGGCGGGCGATGGAGCCCGGGACTGGAGTCACCAGGCCGACCCAAAGGCTGGAGAGGCGGGGAGTGAGGAGCGGCACGGGGAGGATGAGGCGGCGGCGCAGTCCGGCGATGCGGGCGTAGCGCTGCATCATCTGTCCGTAAGTGAGGACGTCGGGGCCGCCGATGTCGAAGGTGCGGTTCAGTCCGGGCGGCAGGTATGCGGCGCCGACCAGGTAGCGCAGAACGTCCCGGACGGCGATCGGCTGGATTCGGGTGGACACCCAGCGCGGAGTGACCATCGCGGGCAGGCGTTCGGTGAGGTGGCGCAGCATTTCGAAGGAGGCGCTGCCGGAGCCGATGATCACGGCGGCGCGCAGTTCGGCCGTGGGGACACCGCCGGCTCGGAGCATGCGGCCGACCTCGGCGCGGGAGCGCAGGTGGGGGGAGAGGTCTGCGGCCGCGTAGTCGGGGACGAGGCCGCCGAGGTAGACGATCCGGGTGACGCCAGCGGCCGCCGTGGCGGCCGCGAAAGCGCGGGCGGCCGCGCGGTCGGTTGCCTCGAACGAGGGCCCGGTGCCGAGCGAGTGGATGAGGTAGTAGGCGACGTCGACGTCGTCGAAGGCCCCGGCGAGGGTTGCGGGGCGGGTGACGTCACCGGTGGCGGTCTCCACCCGGGCCCGCCAGGGATGGTCGCGCAGTCGCCCGGGATCCCGTACCAGACACCGTACGGTGTGCCCGTGGGCGAGCAGTTCGGGGACGAGCCGGCCGCCAATGTAGCCGGTCGCACCGGTCACCAGGCAGCGCAGTGGGCCGGGCTGCAGCGGATCCATGTCGACTCCTCCTTCGAAAGCCGCGTTCGCGGGCCTGCGCCGGTGCCGAAACGACGTAACCAGCATCGCGCATGTGCTTCGGAGCCGGCGCGATGGACACGAACACGCAAAGCAGTGCCCCGACGGGCGGCCGAGCCGTGCGGGGCTTGTTCCCAGTGGCGGCGAAGGCCAGCTGCTCGAACCGCTGCGGCCCCGGTGCCTTCCGTGCCCTTGGCCTCCAGCAGCCGCCCTGGATGCGGTCTGCCGTCGGTCCCGGCCATCGGCCTGCCCGGGCCTGCTTCGCTTTGACAGACACTCCTGATCAGGGGCTTCGGCCCCGGAAGGATGATGTCCATCATGGAGAGCATGGGGAAGAAGAAGCCGCGCCCTCGCCGTTCGTTCACGCCGGAGTTCAAGGCCGAGATCGTCGAGCGGGGCCGCCGAGTGTCGGCGTGATGCCGGTGACCGGCTGGCGGGGTTCTGATGTTGGTCCCTATGCGAGTCCCCCGCCGATGGCGTCCCGGTCGCGATCTTGCAGCTCACTGGGCGTTTCGTCCCTGACTCTGGGGGTTCAGGTGCCGCGCCAGGTGGGGGTGGTTTCGCCGGTGAGTCGGCGGGTCATGAGGCTGATCATCGCGAGGTGGATCATGGCCTCGGAGCGGGCTGGGA
>NZ_JBVIRY010000077.1:0-15550 GCF_055575795.1 Kitasatospora sp. NPDC034023 | reverse complement strand
CCCATCCGCATAGCGCATACCAACGGCATAGCGCGCAAATGACTGCCAGTCAGCTACACAAACAGGCCAATCACCTTGAAGCGCCAAGGTCAGTAAGCCCGGGGTTGAGTGTGTGGCGGACCTCCCCGGTAGATTGAACGTTGCGGCGGCGTCGGGGGCCCAGCCCGGAGCAGCCCGTGCGACAAGGTGCGGGTCGGCTGGCGTCGGGCCGCTGCCCGCCCGGTCCGGGCGCTGTCGGCCCCCGGACCTGCAACGGCGAGCTGATGGACGCGTTTCCTGGGAAAGGGAACCGTCGGCCCCCCGCGCCTGAACGCAGGTACGCGTCGTCGTCCAGACCGGCAGTGTCCGCATGCGATGTCTCGCCTGTTGGTGAAAGTCCGAACCGTGCTCAGGCCCGTCCGGCGGCGGCCAGCGCTTCCCGCAGGTGGAGGCTGAGGAGGGCGCCCTCGTCGCCGTCGACGTCCACGGAGGCGCGTAGCTCAGGCAGGTGGCTTTCCAGGCCGGCCAGCAACTGGTCGAGGGCGGGCGCGCTCCAGGCGCGGGCGTCGGGGACCGAGGTGTCGTCCTCGTCCTGTTCCTCCCACGGCCGTTCCACGGCGATCCAGCCTGTCGCCGGGCTGTAGACCACGCCCTGGCAGTAGGACATGCCGGTGTCCTCGTCGAAGACGGTGCGCAGGAAGTAGTGCACCGTCACGGTGCCGGCCCGCAGTGCCTCCACCTGTGCGGGGGTGACCTGCGAGGAGGTGTCGAGGTGCTCCTGGAGCTCGTAGGCAGCGAACTGCCCGAGGTCCGGGTCTCCGCCACCGGGTGCGAGCAGCCAGCGCTCCATGTCCCAGCCCCCGAGCTCGGGGTGCAGACGGTGAAACCCCTCGTCCACGACGGGGCTGCCCGCCTCGGCCGGACCAGGAGTGACGGCCCTCGGCGCCCGTCGTGGGTGGTGCTTCTTGTGGCGTCCCATCAGCCCCTGTCCTCCTCGAAGTCGCCCTCCGACCGTGCAGTTCACGGCCTTCGCGCGGCGCCCACATCGTAGGGCCGCGCCAGCGACCCCCATTTCGAGTCGGTCACTTTCTGAAATCGCAAGCAAGCCGTCCGTGCACACCGCTACCCTCGCGTCGACGACCGCGATCGTCCCGAAGCGGAGGAGGGAACACGGTGCAATCGGTCACCGCACGGTTCACCCAGCTGCAACACCACGTCGCCCAGCGACGCGGTGCCGTCGAGGCAGCTGAGCCCGCCAGCCCAGGCTTCGACGAGACGCTGGCGGCCCTGCTGACCGCCACCGATGCCCTCCTCGACCACACCGGCCGGATCCCGAACTACGGGAAGCCCCCGCACGCCGGACCACCGAGCTCACGGTGCTATGGGGCTCACGCGGCCACACCGCCCTCACCGGCCTCACCGCAGCCGTGGTGATCCCCGGCTGGATCGCCTGGGGCTGGCCGATCCTGCTGCTCCCCCTGCTGCTGGCGGGCCTGACAGCGGGGTGGAAGGTACAACCGGTACGGGCCGGCCGCCCGCACCGGGGCCGCCGCGCGAGCGCGGTCCTGGCCGCGGTGAGCGCGCTGCTGCTGAGCGCGGTGGTCGACATGCTGGCCATGACCGGCACCGTGTCGTGCGTGGACGCGGCCGGCGCGCCCTCGGCCACCGGCACCTTCGAGCGGACGGTCACCATGCCGGCCGCCGAGTGCACGGGCGACGAACACGGCGACACCTCGACCACGACCGTCCACTGGCTCGACGGGACCGTCTCCACCTTCCGGTTCGACAAGATCGACGTCGTCAAGGTGAACGGTACGGCCTCACTGGTCGTCACCCGCGGCGTCACCCCCGACAGCGCACGCTTCGCCGGCGACACCGTCAACGCCGTGGGCACCAGCACCGGCACCGGCTGCGGCACCCTCGCCGGTGAGACCGCCGTCGACTCCACCCTCGTGCTCCGCCTCACCCAGTGACCGGCCCGGCGACCGCCACCCGCCCCGCCCGCACCCGAAGGAAGACCGGCATGCCGCTCCCCTCGACCCAGCCCCACCCGGCCCCGGCCGACCCCACCACCCCGAAGGCCCGCATCTACGCCATGCTGGACACCGACGGAGACGGAGTCGCCTCCCGCCACGACTACTTCGTCCGCATCGAACGAACCCGGCGGGCAACCGGACGCGACGACGACGATCCCCTGGTCATCGCCGCGCGCACCACGGGCGAACGCGCCTGGGCCGCGATGGACGCCAACGGCGACGGCCTGATGACCTACCCGGAGTACGAGGCCTGGGTGGACGCCGAGAAGTTCGACACCGTCTGCCAGTACGCCCTGGGCGCCCTGTTCGACCTCGCCGACGCCGACCAGGACGGCGCCCTGGACCGGACGCAGTTCACCACGCTGCGCCAGGCCCTCGGCAACCGGGCCGACAACGCCGACGCCGCTTTCGACGCACTGGACGGCGACGGCGACGGACGCGTCGGCCGCCAGGAGTACCTGGCCTCGATCCGCGCGTACGTCACCGGCGACGGCTCCCCCACGGGCGATGCCCTGTACTGACCCGCTCCCGCACCGCCCTCGCTCCCGCCTGGGCGGTCACCGGCTCTCACCGGTGTGCCGACGACGACGCCGGCTCCTCGTGCACCAGACCCAGCACCTCCAGGAGGAGCCGGCAGTTCTCCGGGCCGAGCGCGCGGGCGGCTATCTCCCTGCGCGCCCGGCGTCGCACCGCTTCCGGCACCTCTCCGCCCGCCGGTTCGAGAACCTCGCCCACGGACGCCGGATCCCAGTTCGCATGAACCACCACATCACCCCTTCGCATGCGGATGAACCGTCCAGGCTACTGCGCCGGCACTGAGCACCGGAAGGGCGACGAGCGCCCCGGCCAGGGGTGTCACAAGCCCAGGACTGGACAGGCGCAGGACAACAGCTTCCACAGCTTCCAGACGCGAGGACGGGACACCATGACCTCCAAGAAGCCGGCAGCCCACCACTCCATGGACGAAGGGCAGGCCAGCCGCCACCAGGGGCGCCAGCACGGCTGGTCGGGCGACATCGACGCCGAGCACCAGGAACCGAACGACAGCGCCCACCGCTCCTTCCATCCCGACACCTACGCTCCCGAGCCCGGCCCGGGGCGCGAACCCGCCGCCGAGGAGCACCGCGAGGTGCCCGGGAACACCGTGCACAGCGAAGGCTCGCGCGGTGAGGACCAGGGGCCTTCCGAGAACCGACGCGACCACGGCCCGAAAGGCCCCTCCGGCCGCCCGTCGGGGTCGTACTCGCCCAAGACCCGCACCGGCATCGACCCGAAGGAGTCGGACAAACCCGAACCCGGCCACTGACCGGCCCCGCCCGAAGGCGCCTGAGCCCCGGTTCCTCCAGCGTTCCCGTCCGGTAGCGCGACGGCGTGCGCGTGCGGACGCCACTGCGCAGCCCACTCCGTAGCCCACTCCGCCGCACGCCCGCTCGCACTCGACGGGGGCACGACCGGTGCGCCACCCGATCGGGGGAACCGAGTGGCAAAGGCCGGTGGCACGCGCCCGGTCGCGCGGACACTGGGCCGGCATCGACGGGTTCGTGGTCTGGGAAGGTGTGCTGAGCGATGGGGAAGAGCGAGATCCTGCTGGCTTTGCCCGAGGGGCCGGTCCGGTCGGGAGCCGCCGGCGAACAACTCCGCCGGGTGGGAAAGGAGTTGGAGAACCGGGGCTTCGAGCTGCGCTGGGCCGCCAGCGCCCGCGACGCCCGGGCCGTGCTGCAGACCGAGGCGGGGATCGCCGCCGCCGTCGTCGCCTGGGAGCTCCCGCCCGGAGCCGGGCCCGACTCCGGCGCCGGCCCCGGGCCGGGCGGTGCCCGGGACGGTGGCGCCGCCGTGCTGCGGACGATCGGGCGGCGCTTCAAGGACCTCCCCTCCTTCCTCGTCATGTCGGACGACTCGGAGCGGGAGTTCGAGGCACTGCCGCTGTGGGTCTCGGAGGTGGTGACGGGGTACATCTGGCCCCTGGAGGACACCCCGGCCTTCGTCGCCGGCCGGGTCGAAGCCGCCGCGCGGGCCTACCACAGCGACATCCTGCCGCCATTCTTCAAAGCGCTGCGCGGGTTCGACGACGCGCACGAGTACTCCTGGCACACCCCCGCCCACTCGGGCGGCGTCGCGTTCCTCAAGTCCCCGGCCGGGCGGGCGTTCTTCGACTACTACGGCGAGCGCCTGTTCCGCACCGACCTGTCGATCTCGGTCGGCGAGCTCGGTTCCCTGTTCGAGCACAACGGCCCGATCGGCGAGGCCGAGCGCAACGCGGCCCGGGTCTTCGGGGCCGACCGCACCTACTTCGTGCTGCACGGCGACTCCACCGCCGACCGGATGGTGGGCCACTACAGCGTCACCCGGGACGAGATCGCGCTGGTGGACCGCAACTGCCACAAGTCGGTGCTGCACGGGCTGGTGATCTCCGGCGCCCGCCCGGTCTACCTGGTGCCCACCCGCAACGGGTACGGACTCGCCGGGCCCCTGCCGCCGACCGGGACGGATCCCGCGGCGGTGCGCGCCCGGATCGCGGCCAACCCGCTGGCCGCCGACGCCGTCGACGCCCAGGCGCAGTATGCCGTGATCACCAACTCGACCTACGACGGCCTCTGTTACGACACCGTCCGGACGGCCCGCGCGCTCGCACCCAGTACGCCCCGGCTGCACTTCGACGAGGCGTGGTTCGCCTACGCCCGTTTCCACCCCCTGTACGAAGGCCGCTACGGCATGGCGGTCGGCCCGGAGACCTTCGACGACCCGCTGCGGCCCACGGTCTTCTCCACCCAGTCGACGCACAAGCTGCTTGCCGCCCTCTCGCAGAGCGCGATGGTCCACGTGCGGTCGGCCCCCCGGGCACCGGTCGAGCACGAGCGGTTCAACGAGGCCTTCATGATGCACGGCACCACCTCGCCGTTCTACCCCGGGATCGCCTCGCTCGATGTCGCCACCGCCATGATGGACGGCCCGCAGGGGCAGTGGCTGATCGACGAGGCCGTCACCGAGGCCATCAGGTTCCGCCAGGCCGTCGTACGGACGGCACGGCGGATCGCCGCCGCCGGCGACCGGCCCGCGTGGTTCTTCGGCGTCTGGCAGCCGGACACCGTCACCGACCCGGCCACCGGTGAGCGCTTCGACTTCGCCGACGCCCCGGCCGCGCTGCTGAGCCGGGAGCCGAGCTGCTGGCACCTGGAACCGGGGGCGGACTGGCACGGCTTCCCCGATCTCACCGAGGGGTACTGCCTGCTCGACCCGGTCAAGGTCACGCTCACCTGCCCCGGTGTCACGGCCACCGGTCAGACGGCGGACTGGGGCGTTCCGGCCCGGATCCTGACCGCCTACCTGGCCGGCCGCGGCATCGTCGTCGAGAAGACCGACAGCTACAGTACCCTCCTCCTCTTCTCCATGGGCATCACCAAGGGCAAGTGGGGCACCCTGATGGACGCGCTGATGGACTTCAAGGCGCTGCACGACGGCGACGCCCCGGTCGACCGCGTCCTGCGCGACCTCGTCGAGCAGTACCCCCACCGTTACGCGGGCCTGACGCTCGGGCAGCTCTGCCGGCAGATGCACGAACACCTCACCGGGGCCGAGCTGATCGACGCCCTCGACACGGCGTTCCGTGAGCTGCCCGAGCCGGTCGCGCCGCCCCAGCACTGCTACCAGCAGCTGATCCGGGGCGGCACCGAGCGGCTGCCGCTGGCGCGGGCCGCCGGCCGGGTCGCGGCCGCGATGGTCACCGTCACGCCGCCCGGGATCCCGGTGCTGATGCCGGGCGAGGCGGTCGGCGGGCCCGACGGTCCACTGCTGCGCTACCTGGGGGCGCTGGAGGAGTTCGACCGGCAGTTCCCCGGGTTCCGCAGCGAGACCCACGGCGTCACGATCGACCCGGCCACCGGCGACTACCTGATCGAGTGCGTCCGCGAGCCGTGACCGGCCGCCGAAACCCGGCGCCGTGCGCCGTGTGAGCGCGGCCGGGGCAGGGGACTCTCGTGCGATGAAAACGGAAATCACCGTGCAGGTCGACGGGGCCCCGCGTCGGCTGACCGTCGACACGCGCACGACGCTGCTCGACGCCCTGCGTGAACGGCTCGGAGGGCGCTGTCACGTTGACCGAGAAGTGGGATGATCTTCGGGGCGGTCGTGGCTGGGAGGGCCTGTCGTGGGTGTCGTGTCACCGGCGTACACGAGGCACCGGTACCCGGTCGAGGTCATCTCCCACTGCGTGTGGCTGTACTTCCACTTCCCGCTCTCGTTCCGGGAGGTCGAGGAGCTGATGCTGCAGCGCGGCGTGATCGTCTCGCACGAGACGGTGCGCCGCTGGTGCGCCAAGTTCGGCCAGGCCTACGCGGACGGGCTGCGCCGCCGACGGCCCACGGCGGGCGACAAATGGCATCTCGACGAGGTCTTCATCAAGATCAACGGGGTACGGCAGTACCTGTGGCGGGCCGTCGACCAGTACGGCAACGTCCTGGACATCCTGGTCCAGTCCCGCCGGGACGCGAAGGCCGCCAAGCGCTTCATGGCCAAGCTGATGAAGAAGCAGCGCCGGGTCCCGCGGGTGCTGGTCACCGACAAGCTCCGCTCCTACGCTGTCGCCCACCGCGAGCTCATGCCCTCGGTCGAGCGCCGCTCGCACAAGGGGCTGAACAACCGGGCCGAGAACTCCCACCAGCCGACAAGGCAGCGCGAGCGCGCGATGAAAGGCTTCCGCTCCATGGGTGCGGCACAGCGGTTCCTGTCCGCGTTCAGCGGCATCTCACCCCACTTCCGCACCCGACGACATCTGCGCACCGCCGCCGAATACCGGCTTGAGATGACCATCCGCTTCACCATCTGGGACCACGTCACCGGGAACACCGGCCTGCCCGCCGCAGCCTGACCCAAGCCCCGAGACCGGCCCCATCACACCCCGATACAGCATCAGATGATCAAGCACCCGTTAACGTGACAGCACCGTGGAGACCTGCTGGACGATGTGCAGGCTGCGGCCGGGGCGCCGGGCAGCCCCGCCGACGCCTCGGTCTCCAACGAGGACCTGGCCGCAGGCCGTTACGACCGGGCGCGCTACGGAGCGGAGGTCGCCTGAGCAACCTTGGCCCTCCAGGGAAAACCAGGGGGTTTCACGGTTTCCGTGCGGTGGGCGGGAGACCGGCGGACCGGCAGGCGGCGACGGGCGGACGGCCCCGCCGCGAACGCGTCCGCCGCCGACGTCTTGCCAGCGGACCGGCCCCCTCCCTACCGTTGAATGGCGCAAGCTGACAGACCGTCTCACAACCCGTCGTGCCACCCCCACGAAGGAGCGACGATGTCCAGGACAGGTCCCCGGCGCCGACTCGGCGTCCGATCCCTTTGCACCCTCGCGGTCGCGCTCGGCCTGCTCGCCCCGGCCGCCGCCACCAGCAGCGCCGCCCCCGGAGCCACCACGGCGCTACGGGAGGTGATGTTCGTCGGCAACAACTGGGACGGCACCGCCGACGTGATCGAATCCTCCGGCGCCCTCAGCAAGGTCGGACGGATTGACGTCATCCCCGACAAGGACCAGCGGCTCGCCGAGATCTACCTCAACCCCGTCAAGCTCGGCTACTTCCTCGGCATCCGGCTCGGCCCCGGTGAGGGCCACGACCAGTTCGTCGACGACATGTACAGCACGCCGGACGGCACCGCCGTGGTCGTCTCCCGGCCCAGCTTCGCCGACGTGGTCTCCCTCGACCTCGCCACCGGGCGGGTCAACTGGCGCTTCCCGGTGGCGGGTTACCGCGCCGACCACATGGCGCTCTCGCCCGACGGCACCCGAGTGGCGGTCTCCGCCTCCACCGCCAACACCGTGCACGTCCTGGACGTCCGCACCGGCGCCGAACTCGGCTCGTTCCACACCGGGGACAAGCCGCACGAGAACATCTTCACCGACGGCGGCCGGCAGCTGTGGAACATGTCCATCGGCAACGTCGAAACCGCCCTGGACGCGCCCTGGCTGGACTGGACGAAGGGCGACCGGCACATCACCGTCGTCGACGCGGCCACCCTCACCCCGATCCGCGAGATCGACATGCGCAAGCGCCTCGACGACGCCGGCCTCGGCGGCCTCTCCAACGCCGTCCGGCCCGCCGTCTTCTCCCCGGACGGCACCCGGCTCTACTTCCAGGTGTCCTTCTTCAACGGATTCCTGGAGTACGACGTGGCCGCCGACCGGATCACCCGGGTGAAGACCCTCCCGGTCGACCCGGCCGCCAGTACCGACCGCACCACCTGGCCCAACGACTCCCGCCACCACGGCCTGTCGATGAGCCCGTCGGGCGACCGGATCTGCGTCGCGGGCACCGTGGACGACTACGCGACGGTGGTCGACCGCGCCACCCTCCAGGAGGGGCCGCTGGTGCCCGCGTCCAAACCGTATTGGGCGACGGTGAGCGGGGACGGCAAGTCCTGCCTGATCTCGGAGAGCGGCGCGGACCAGGTCACCGCCATCGACTTCGCGACCGGCCGCAAGACCGCATCGGTCGCCGTCGGCCGCCACCCCCAGCGTGTCCGCCTCGGCCACGTCCCCACCGGCTGGACCGGGCCCACGAGGCCGTAGCGCGCCGAGCCCGTGGCGGAGCGTCGGTCCTCTTCGGCGTGGCGGCGCGTTCGTCCCGGGCCAGCTTCGAGCCCTCCTTCCCCCCGATCGAGCCCCGGCACGTCCAGCACGGGCGCAGCGCGGCGTTGGCCGTGCGGGCGGCCTCCAGCTGTTCTTCGGCCTCCCGTTCCAGGCGCTCCTCGCGGTCCTGGTGGCAGGGCCAGCAGCGGCCGCCGGGGCGGCGGGTCCACTCGACCTGTCCCTGGCGGCCGTACTCCCAGGTGCTCTCCTCCTCGGGAACGTCGCCGCAGTCGATGCAGACCGGGGAGTCCATCAGCTCCTGGTGGGCCTTGTGCTCCTCGTCCTCGCGGGCGGCCTGGCGCTGGTCGTAGGCGGCCCGGTTGTTCGGGTTCTCCAGCGCCTCGATGAGGGAGTGCCGGCCCGAGCGGCCGAAGCGCCACCACACCGGCCCGAGCGGGCCGTGCTCGGCCAGCAGCTGAAGGGTGGTCGCGACGATGGGCACGGCGTCGTCGTATTCGCGCCAGCCGTCGTCGTTGTAGTCGCGGACCTCCCTGCGCCAGCGGCCGCGCCAGCAGCCGGCGGACAGGTCCCCGATCGCTTCCTGGCGGTTGGTCAGCGCGGTGGGGCCGGCGTCGGTGACGACCAGGGCGACGGGCGGGTACCCGGCGCGGGTGTGGGTGCCGGGGTAGGCACGGCGCCACCAGTGCACCGTCCGGTCGGCCGGCTCTTTCTCGGCGAGGGCCGGGTCGTTGTCGCGGACCGTGGTGCGGAACAGCTCGCGGTACCGGGGGAACTTCGCGGCGACGTCGGCCGGGGCCATGGTGGACCGGTCGACCTCGACCATCAGCACCGGCACCCCGACCTCCGGGGCCTGCCACACACCGTCCGGACGCACCTTGCGCCGCCCGCCCGGCAGCGGGAACTCGGTCTCGGTCGACCAGGACCGCACCGTGCCGACCCCGCCCGCGGCCCCGGGCGCGCTGCCGCCCAGGACGAACGCGGCGATCGTCTCGTTGACCGCCATCGCGTGCTGGGCACCAGTACGTCCGGCGCCCCGAGCCGTACCTCCCATCTCCGAGCGGACCATCCCGAGCACCGCAGCGGCCGCATCCAGCCCGGCCGCACCCTCCAGCCGCCACGTCTTGTGCCGATCCCGGGTATTGCCGTCCGAGGCGACCAGGCCATGCAACGCGAGATCGCCCAGCGCGCCGCCGCTCCCCGCTACTCGTTCGGCGGTGGACTGCTTCGCGAACGCCGGGCCGACGGCGTGACCGGCCTGGAACTCTCCACCACTGCAGCCCCCTGGGGAGAGTGAGCGGCCCCAGTGGCACGCCAGCTCAGCCGGGGATGACCCAGCTGAACCGGCTCCCCCGTGGCGGGGACACGCTGGCCGTGCAGGACCCGACGAGGCGTGCTTCGCCCTGTCAGAGCTGCGTCCATTGTCGGCGGGGGAGCAGCTGCCGCCGTGGGAGTAGTAGCGCAGACGCCGGCACCGGGGTGGTCGGCGTCCGCGCTGCCCTGGCGCAGCCAGTTGTCATCGACGCCGTCCGTGCAGGCGGCGAAGCCACCGCAACCCCCGCCCGCGACCGCGACCGCGACCGCGGGACCGTAGTCACTCCCCCACCGGCCCGAGTCCAGCCAGCCCGGTGGCCTCCACCCGCCCTCGGGGTGGAGGCCACCGCCACACCGTGCGGTCGGGGACCGCCAGGCACTGTGCCGTGGTGCGGACATGCGCGCGGGTGAGCCGGCCCTCGGTACGCATGGCGAGCAGACGGCGCACCACGGGAGCGCGCAGGACCTTCAACGACGCCACGTCCAGAGCGGGCTCGGCCCCGGCCGGCGCAGAGCCGAGCGGCTCCTGCGCGAGCTCGGCCACCCCGGCGACCACGACGACGTCGCCCTCCTGATCGCCCGGGTACGGCCCGACGGGTCGGGAAGCGGCCCGTCATGAACGATGGAGCGGCCGGGACGCCGATCGGGTGAGGGAGATGGTTTCCACCTTTCACTCCGCGATGCTTCGACTGCGGAGAGTTGTTGGTGGCCTAGCGTGATGACGCACCATCCCCGAGCGCCGGCCCCTGGCCTGGGTGGTCTGCCATGGCCGAAAGGGAATGACCATGCACGTTGTCTCCAGCCGCACCCCGCTCACCAGGGCCGCCCTCGCAGCCTGTGCGGTGTCGGTGCTGCTCTCACCGTCCGCGATCGCTGCCCGGGCGGAAGCCGGCACACCCGGGGGCGGCCGGGGCGCGGTGGTCACTCTGAGGACCGCGAGAGTCGGGGCACCCGGGAACCCGTCGGTCGCCGTGGTGCCGTTCACCGACGCGATCTACCAGTCCTGCGCCGACGCGCCACCGGACTCGACGGACTGCCTGACGGTCGGTAGCGTCGGCGCCCCCTACGAGATCGGACAGCTCGAGGTCACCGTGGGCCAGTGGGTGGCCTTCCTGAACACGGTCGACCGCCGCGGGCGCGATCCGCACGACCTGTACGACCGGAGCGAGAGCGCGGCGGCCTGGCCCAAGTACGGCCCGATCAAGTTCTCGCCCACCGCGGCCGCCGGCCACCACTACTCCGTGGCCTACCCCGAGTGGGCGGATAAACCGTACGGCTTCGCCGACTTCCTCAGGGCGGCCCGGTTCGTCAACTCCCTCTACAACGGACGTCTGGTCTCCAGGCGGACCGACACCAGCGGCGGCTTCGAGTACGTCACCTACCAGGTGGAACTATCGACGCAGACCGAACGCGGGATGTACGACCTCGCCCGGCCCGACGCCACCCGCGCCCACGACTCCGGCTTCGTGGTGCCCAGTCAGGACGAATGGATCAAGGCCGCCTACTACGACCCCAACGGCGGCGGCACCTACTCCTACTGGAAGTACCCGACCAACCCCGGCGTCTTCGGCGACGGCGACGCGAGCGCACCGTCACCCACCGTCCTCGACCCCGCCACGGGCGACGTCACGAACGCCGCCACCCAGCCGCTCGCCTCCTACCACGCCACCAACCAGCCCGCCCCGAGCTGGTGCCCCGGCCAGGTGCAACCGGCCGTCTGCTCGACCGTCAACCCCTTCGGACTGGACCCCCTCGCCTACCGCGCGTTCTACCAGGGCAGCCTCAGCACCGTCGGCCAGGCCCGGACCACCTCCCCGTGGGGCACCCTCGACCAGGGTGGCAACGCGGTCGAGTGGACCGACACCATCACCCCCGCACCCGCCGGTGGCGACTCCGCCCGGGTCTGGCGCCGGCAGCACGGAGGAGTCTCCAACGCTCCGGCCTACCAGATGTGGCCGTCCGCCGTCGGTCTGGAACCACAGGACAATCCCTTCTTCAGCCACGTCTATCCCTGGCTCGGGTTCCGGATCGGCGTGATCGGCGACCGCAGCCCCTGGGCCCCCTGACTCCCTGACACCCTGTCGGCGCCGTCGGACGGTAGCGGCGCGGGCAGACCGCCACAGCGGCGGACACGGCACGGACAGCGTCCCGGGCGCGCCGAAGCGACAGGCAACGGCGTGGCAGTACCCGGGGCTTGCGCGTGAACATGGCGGGCGTCCACGCAACGAGGAGCACAGGCGCAGCCAGCGGCGAAGGGTGTCAAGAGTCCGGCGTCGGCCGATGAACCCAGGGAAACCGGTCCGTCCGCACGCGGGCGCTGCAAGACGCGGGTGCGACGGTCGGTGGCATGCCTGTGCCAGTCGGGCGTGGGAGGGGAACCGTGCTCGGCCAGCAGCTGAAGGGTGGCGGCCACGATGGGCACGGCGTCGTCGTACTCGCGCCAACCGTCCTTTGCGGTGCGGTGCGGGAGCCGCACCCGCGGTGCGGTGCGCGCGGAGCCCGCGCGGCCTGTCCATAGGCGCGCCGCGCGCTGCTTGGGAGCGTGCCCGGCAGGTTCTGCGACCAAGGTTGCGGGGCCGTGCTGACATCTCACCGGCAGCGTTCTCACAGCCCCGGCAACCGGCTGACACCCTGCCGCCACCCGGCTGACATCCCCTGACAGCGCCCGGGTGGCCCGTCGATCGCCCGGTTCCGCAACCGGGTGCAGGCGCCCTTCCAGGAGCCGTACCCGGCGGGCAGGTACACCCACTGTGAGCCCACCACCCGGATCACCCTCGGCTGACTGAGGTCCTTGAGCAGCCGCTCACGTGACCGGCGCGAGCGTGGGGTAGACGTCCCGCCAGCGGTAGCGGGAGCTGTGATGGTGCCAGTGCACGTAGCCGGTCATGAAGCGGTCGAGGTGGGAACGTTGCTCGTCGCCGGCCAGCCGGTGGAGGCGGCGGTGGGTGGCCCGTGCTCCGGCGAGGGTTTCGCGGTAGGCGTCGAGGTAGGAGATCTTGCGTGTCATGGCGTGGCGATAGATCCGGCTGGCCAGGAAGTCGTCTCCGTCGACCGCCTCCTTGTAGAACGACAGCAGGTCGTTGAAGTCGTTGAGGAAGTCGACGCTGGGGCTCAGCGCCGCCGCCCAGAACCGCCGGTTGCTGCGGCTGTCCAAACAGGGGGCGGCGAACTGGAGCGCGGTGGAGAAGAGTTCGCAGTGGCCCGAGCGCACCCGGACGGACTCGGTGTCGATGTCGTCGCACGCGTCCGCGGTGAACTCGCCTTCCATCAGGACACCCGTCATCGCGTTGTAGAAGAACATCTTGTAGGTGGCGAGGAACGTGGCGTCGCAGAACCGGCCCAGGTCGTCGAACATGTACCGGGCGTACCGGGCGTTGGGCGATGACGAGCCCCGTTCGGGCAGCATCCCGGCCTGCAGGATGGCCTCGAACTCCACACGGTCACGCGCGCAAACGTCGTCGACGTAGGCGAAGAACGTCCAGGCCCGGCTAAGAGCCAGCAGGAGATCTCGGTCCAGGTCCGGCAACAGCACAGAGCACATCGGGGCCACATCACGGACCACGGCCGCCGGGCACGGGATACCGAAGGCGGCCAGCTCGGCCGTCAGCGTCCCGGCGACGGCACGAGCCCCGTCCCTGTCGACAGCGTGTGTGACGGTGCCGAACTCGATGCCGATCTCCTCGACCAGGCCGGTGGCAATGACCTCGGCGGCCATCCCGCGCAACCTCGGGTCCGCGATGGCGTCCAGAGCGCCCCGCGGGGTGAACCGGAGGGTGTCGACGCCCGGCGGCGCCGGATGCCTGACGGTACGGCGATGTGTCACGGTGATACTCCTGCGCTGCCTCGAACCAATACCCTTCGCTCAGGTAACGGCGCCAAGACCCGATCGGCACGGTCTCCGGGCACGAGCGCGCCGATCTCGGTGATCAGCGCGGCGCAGCAGGGCGAGGGCCGTGTCGGCGTCGGGGCAGCGCAGGGGTTCGCCGCTGGCGGCGTTGGCGACGAGGCTGCTGTCGATCAGGGCGGTCCAGGTGCCGCGCTGGACGTCGTACTCCTCGATCCTGCCGACGGGGTGGCCGGCCTGCTGGAGTTCCTGGACGCCCGGGTGGTCGGGCCAGGTGAGCAGGAAGAGGCCGTCGCCGAGCGGGGAGCGGTTCGGTGCGCCCAGGCCGCGGGCGCTGGGTGTGCTCCAGCCGGTCGGGCGCTTGAGGGCCAGGCGCGGCACGCCGGCCACCGCGCGCTGGGCGCGGAGCCGGTTGGTGTGGGCGCGCTGGAGGGCGTCCAGGGCGTCGCGACGGTGCGGTGGGTGCGGGCCCCGCTGGCTCGGTCGGTCAGGATCACGGCGGCCCGCTCATCCCGGCACTCGGCGGCGATGTGCCCGGCCTGGCCCACGGGCTGTCCGGCAGCGGCGCGGTCCAGCCGATCGGCCGGCCCCGGTGGAGCAGCTGGTGGACGTCCTCGGCCTGCGGGTCGTCCCAGGAGGCCGCCAGCCAGCCCTCGCCGAGTGTCGGGCTCACGGCCGCAGGGAGACCCGCGTGACCAGAGCCCTCACCGTCACCGGCCTTGGCCTGGACTTCCCCCACGCTGTTCAAGCCGCGCGCATCCTGCGACACCGCACCGACCTCACCACCGGCAAGTGCAGCCGCCAGACCGTCTACGCGATCACCGACCTGACCTCGCAGGAAGCCTCGCCCGAGCAGCTCGGCCGACTCGCCAGATCGCAGTGGACCATCGAGAACCGGCTCCACTTCATCCGCGACACCACCTTCGCCGAGGACGCCTCCAAGATCCGCAAGGGTCACGGCCCGGAGAACATGGCAACCCTGCGGAACCTTGCGATCAACGCCCTCCGCACCGCCGGGCACCGCAACATCGCTGCCGGCCTCCGCCACGCCTCCTACGAGCCCTTCACCCGCCCGCTCGACCTCCTGGGCATCGCCTGACCAGCGAACTCACGAGATCACCGGACTTTGCAACACCCCTGCCGCCGGATGCGGTCGTGTGTGCCACGACGCGCCCACCGCATTGCGCCGGCCGGACACCGTCCGGCGCAGTGCGGGGATGTCAGAGGTGGCCGGGGAAGGAGACGGTCAGGGTGTTGCTCTCCTTGACTTCGTGCTCGATGAAGTGGAGCGCTTACCTGTCTGTCACGGTGTGGTCGGGCAGCTGAAGTTGATGTTGTCAGCCCAGTAACTGCCGCCGAAGATGTCAACCTTGGTGCCGGCGCCCCCTGGGCCGGCGTGCGGGTTGGTGGCGTTCGCGCAGTATGCGGCCTGGGCGACTTGGAGGGTCGGGTACGGGCCCAGCTTTGCGGTGAACTGCAAGGGGACGTCAGCGCCGCCCTGGTCGGCGCATTTGCCGCCGTCGATGAAGTCGCAGGTGCGTTTGCCGGTGACGTCGTCGGGGGTGCCGACGAGGATGTTCCCTGGATCGGCGACGTTGGTGAGGATGAAGACGTAGTAGGACGGGCTGGAGGACGTCTCACTCGGGGTTTGCGTCGTCGGCGTCTCACTCGGAGTTTGCGTCGTCGGCGTCTCACTCGACGGCTGAGAGGACGTTAAGTCCGTTTCTGGTAGATGCCTCGTCCGGGTTGGGTGAGGAAGCCCTGGCGGGTGAGGCGTCCGAGGCGGGAGCGGGTGACATT
>NZ_JBVIRY010000076.1:0-16185 GCF_055575795.1 Kitasatospora sp. NPDC034023 | reverse complement strand
GGTCCGAGAGCCGGTCACTCGCCGGCGACTTCACCTGTCCAGGCCTTGGCACAACCCACTCAACGAACAGACCACACCAAAGTCACCGGTATTGGGCCTAGTACTCCAGTGTGGTTTTGCGATCTCGTGCCCGAAGCGGGTTGTGGCTGAGTGCGCTTACTGTCACCAAGGGAAGCGGCAGGTGGCGTTACTCGCTCCGGGTGGGCTCGGGCCGGAGTGCGGTGACGAACTGCAGGAGGCGTTCGTTGACCAGCTCGGGACGCTCCAGGTTGAGGCCGTGGCCGGCCCGCTGAACGATCTCGGCCTGAACATTCGGGATCAGCGCGGTGACCCGCTTCAGAGCATGGTGCGGCCGGAGCAGGGCGCTTCGGCGTCCGAGCAGGACGAGGGCGGGCAGCTGGATCGAGCTCAGTTCCTCGTCGGTGAACGGTCGGGCCGCGGGACGGGTGTTCGGCTTATAGGTCCGCATGCCCAGCATCAGCGGAGCGATCATCTGGGGCGGTGAGCTGAGGGCGGGGTTGGCGAGCAGGCGCCCCAGGGCGGGTCGGAACGGGCGCGGGGCGAGCATTCCGAACAGCCCGCCGATCATGTGGGCGTAGAACCGCGCGGGGACCTTCTCGATCCCGCCCGGGTCCAGCGGGGCGATGGACGCGAGGCGCTCGGGTCCGTGAATGCCCTGGTTGAGGGCCAGCCATCCGCCGTAGGAGAGGCCGACCAGGTGGACGCGCTGCAGCCCGAGTCCGGCGAGGACCTCGCCGAGCCAGGCCGCGTTCTCCTCGGGACCGCCCGCGACGGCGCGTTGCACGCTGCGGCCGGGATCGTCGAGGGTGTCGATCGCGTAGACCGGGTGGTTCTCGCCCAGGGCGGCGATCTGCGGGTACCAGTTGGAGGCGTGTCCGGCGTGGCCGTGCAGGAGCACGATCGGCTCGCCGGTCCGGGCCCCGTAGCGGTGGACGTGGACGGTGCCGTAGCCGGTTTCGACGTCCAGTTCTTCGCGCGGGCCCGGCCACAGCTCCATGGCACGGTCGTACGCCTCAAGGAACTTCCCGCGGGCTTCCTCGCTGACGAAACGTCCGACGCTCGTCCTGGTCATGGTCCCTCCCGACACGCGAAACAGCAGGACTTGATGGTATGTTTGTACCATAAAAACGTTCGGAGGGAACCCGATGCCGAAGCTGGTGGACCACGAGGAGCGACGGGCCCAGATCATCGACGCCCTGCTCCGCGCGGCGGCGGACACCGGGCTGCACGCCGTCACCATGCGGTCCGTCGCCATCGAGGCGGGCATCTCGGTGCGGCTCGTGCAGTACTACTTCGACACCAAGGAGCAGCTCCTGCTCGCCGCGATCAACCGCCTGACGGCGCGCATGGGCGAGCGGGTCCGCGACCGGGTGAGGACCGCCGGCTCCTCGCCGGCTCCGCGCGCCATCGTCGAAGCGGTCCTGCTCGAAGCCGTGCCCACCGACGAGGAGAGCCGGATCTTCCACCTCGTCCACACCGCGTACGCGGTGCTCTCCATCACCGATCCCGCCCTCGGCGGCCAGCCGTTCCTCGCGGCACCCAACGAGATGGAAGGGTTCCTGATCAGCCAGCTCGCAGCCGCCCAACAGGCCGGGGACGCCGATCCGCACCTGGACGCCCGTCAGGAGGCCGTCGTCCTCCTGTCCGTCTCTGCCGGCCTCGGCCTGAGCGTCCTGCTCGGCCAGCGCACGGCGGACGACGCGACTGCCGTTCTGCGCTACCACCTCGGTCGACTCTTTCCCGGTTCGTGAGCCTCCACGGGGTTGAGTCAGGCCGCCGACCGACCGCTGGTGCCATGCATGGCAATCACGGGTTGTGTGGACTCCTGAAGATCGCGCGATTGCCGCGGGTCATGGCATGGACGCCGGCCGCCGGCGGGCGATGTTCGACCAGACCATGGCCCGGATCGCGGGCCGGTTCAAGCGGGTGGAGCCGCGGGCCACCGCCCGTGCCTTTGTGCTCGCTCTGCTGTCGGGCGTCGAGCTGAAGAACTGCTGGCGTTTGGCAGAGCAGGCCGGTCATTCCCGCCCCGGGCCGATGCAGCGACTGCTTCTATCCCGGCCCCGACTTCCGCTCGGGCTCTGCGAAACGGGAGGACCGGCGGCTACCATCCCGGTCGAGGCGTGGAGTCCCACGCTGTCGGGGTGGGACGGGGAGTAGGGGGAAGGCGTGCGCAACGCGCCCGGTGTCGTCATCGATGTCTCCAATGTGTGCTGGTCCGGGAAACTCCCCCCGCTGGGACGCCAGCACCCCTTGCTCAAGCGGCTGTTCCTGGTCCGCGACGCCTGGCGGGAGCAGTTCGGTTCGAAGGCCCCGGTGGACCTCGTCGCGGACAACTCTCTGGTGCATTCGCTGCCGCCGGACGACGGCGCGCGGCTGCTCCGGCTGCGGCAGAACCCCCGGAGGGAGGGTTTCGCTGATGTCCGGTTCGTGTCCTACGCCGACCCGGTGTTCCTGCGGCTGGCGCGAGAGCGGGGCCGACACGTGATCAGCTCGGACCTCTTCACCGACCTGCGGCGCAGGGAGCCCTGGGTGGAGCAGCAGCCCGACCGCATCCTCGCCTGGACCACGGGAGCGGATCGGCGGGTGCGCCTGCACCGGAGCGGCATCGTGCCGGCGCCCGGGTACCGGGTGTCCCAGGCGATCGAGTTCAAGGATCTCAAGCACCTTCAGCGCCTTGATCCGGAGCACAGCGACCACAAGCGCGTCCTGCGGAGCCACTGGCGGTGCACGGCACTCGGTTGCGACACCGCGATGAGGTGGCCGGACGGGCTGCTGGGCTGGCCCTCCGTCAGCCGCACTACTGCCCGCGCCGTCTGCACGTGCGGCGCACTGCTGGAGGAGCTCGGGCCGCGCGGCACGACCCGGAGTTTCGTCGTCTCGGACGCGACGGCCCCGGACCTGCCGGGCGGGCTGTCGGCCGGCGAGTTCCTGCGCTTCCCGGTCAGCGTGGGCGACGCGGTGCAACTCGGGCGCGGCACGCTGCGCCACGGCATCAACCTGGGCGCGGAGGAGCTCGACCCGCCGCCCGGCGTCAAGCGGGTCAGCCGGGTCCATCTGCTCATCTCGATGGAGGAGAAGCCGGGCGGCGGCAACCCGCAGGCCTACGCGGTGGACCTCGGCTCGGGCAACGGCACGGTGGTGGTGCGCGGCTCCGGTCCGGCGCGTCGGATCGAGCCGGGCGAGCGGGTGGCGTTCGGCGAGGCCGACCGGCTGGTGCTCGGGGACACCGTGGCGCTGCGCATGTCCGGGAAGCGGTACTTCAACGCGGAGCAGGCCCTGCCGCCGGAACTCGGGGACGGCGGCGGCGGCCGGACCTCCTTGGGCTGAGACGGCCCGGGTCTCACTGCGGCGCGTAGCCGGACAGGACTGTCCCGTCGGCGAAGCCCGCGTACATCAGACCGTCGGACAGGATGGCGGAGGGCTGACCCGCCGAGACGCCCAGGTCGTTGCGACTACCGGGCCAGTCCGGGAACGAGACGGGCCTCGTTACCGCGTTCGCTCCCTGCGTCAGGTCGATGCTCCCGGGAGAGGCGACCGTCAGCTCGACGGCCTTGTCGCCCGCCAGCAGCAGTGCCGTCGTCTTGCTGGTCCGGTCCTCCGGGAGTTGGTGGCTCCAGAGCTTGCGGCCGGTGGCGAGGTCCACGGCCGAGTGGGCGCCGGGGGTCATCCCGTCGGCGACCAGCAGGCCCTTGGCGCCCAGCGCCAGGTGTGGGCCCGCGCCGGTCAGCAGGGTGCGGCCGCCGTCCAGGTGCTGGGCGTCGAATGCCGAGACCTTGCCCTCCCCGGTGTCGGCGCAGACCACCCACTGTCCGTACCCGTGGAGGACGGTACAGACGGCGGCGGTGGAGCCGGTGATGGTGCCGCCCGTGGTCTCCAGCATGACCAGGCGCTGGTCCGACATCGCGTACAGTCGTCCGTCGAGGGCGATCGGCAGGGTACCCGCGGAGTCGAGCGGTGTCGTCCACAGCTCCCGTCCGTCGTCGGTTGCGTTCGCCCGCAACTCGCTGTGGTCCGCCGCGCCGCTGCCGCCGACATGCGGGCTGGTCGGGTCGACGAGGTCGGTGACGAGGGTCTTGCCGACGAGCACCACACCGACGGCGGTCCGGCCGTCCCGGGCAGGCTTCTCCCAGCGGACGGTGTGGTCGCGCAGCCGGATCGCACGGGTGTAGCTGCCGTCGGTGGTGTAGGCGTTGCCGTCGGCCAGGACCGGGGCCCGGACGGTCGCATCGCCGAGCCGGCCCTTCAGCGGCACCTTGGGATCGAGGCTCCAGCGGGTCGTGCCGTTGTCGGCGTCGAGCGCGATCAGCCCGCCGTCGGAGCGCGAGCACACGTACAGGCCCTCGCCCAGGGCGCAGCCGGCGAGGCGGACGCCCAGCTCCTTGTGCCACGGTGCCCAACTCGTCCGGATCGAAGCGGTGTCGAGTGCCGCGCTGCCGAACTCGCCGCTGGCCCCGGCATCTCCGTCGGCCATGGCGGCGGGGAGTGCCTCGGGGCGCGGGGTCGGGCCTGAACTGGCTCCGGTGGGCGCGGGGTTGACGGACGGGGGCGCCCCGGTGTCGGAGGTGTCGGCCGGCCACCGGGGGACGAGAAGCACCCCGAGCACGCTCAGCACCACCCCCAGCACCGCCGCGCCCACCAGTGGGCCCCGGCGTCGGCGTGACGGTGCCCGCGGGGCGGCGGGTACGGGCGTCAGAGGCAGCGCCGCCAGGTGGGCGGCGTCCTGCTCGTAGCGCGCGCACAGCTCCGCGACCGCCGGGGGCCAGCCGCGCGCGGCCGGCTCCGCGCCGAGCAGCGCGGTCAGTTCGGCGAGGTCCGGGCGGTCCTGCGGACGCAGTCGCAGGCACTCGGCGAGGACGCCGCGCAGGCCGGCGGGCACCCGGGACAGGTCGGCCTCGGCCTGGCCGATCCGGTGCAGTACCGCGAGCGCCTGGCCGCCGTCGAAGGGGCCGCGCCCGCAGGAGGCGTATGCGAGCACCGCGGCGAGGCAGAAGACGTCCGAGGCGGGGCCGATCCGGGTCGCGCCGTCGAGGTGCTCGGGCGACATGTAGCCCGGGGTGCCGATCACCTTGCCCATCGAGGTCAGTACGGTGCCGTTCAGGCGCTTCGCGATGCCGAAGTCGATCAGCCGTGGGCCGGCGGAGGACAGCAGCACGTTGCCGGGCTTGATATCCCGGTGCAGCAGGCCTTGGGCGTGGACGGCGCCCAGTTCCCCGGCGAGGTCTGTACCGAGCGCGCGTACGGTCTGCTCGTCCAGCGGACCGGTCGCCTCCACCGCCTCGGCGAGCGTCGGGCCGGGGATGAACTCCGAGGCCAGCCAGCGTGGTTCGGCGCTCGGGTCGCAGCCGAGCAGGGTGCCGGGGAGGGCCGCGGAGACCGCGCGTGCGGAGTCGATCTCGCGACGGAACCGGGCTCGGAGTTCGTCGTCCGGTATCCGCTCCGGGTGCAGGGTCTTGACGGCGACCAGGCTGCCCGGGCCCGCCGCTTCGGGGCTGCGGGCGAGATAGACCTCGCCCATGCCGCCCGCGCCCAGCCGGGCGAGGGTCAGGTACGGTCCGATCAGGCGCCGGCTGTCCGGGGGCAGCGGCTGCAGCACGGCGAACTCCGTTCGTCGGGGCGGGTCATGACATCCCGGTGCGGCCTGGCCAGGGTCACTGTGGGGCCTCGACGGCGTGTACCGCGCCGTCTGCGCCGACGGCGATCAGGATCCCGTCCAGGGCGAGCACCCGGGGGTGTCCGTACTCGGCGAAGGAGGAGAGCGTCGCGTGCGGGCCGGGCGACCCGGCGGGCTTCGCCAGGTCGACCGTGGTGGGTGCCGGTGCCGCGCCGCCCTCCGGGTTCGCCGGGACGATCAGCAGCCGGGCATCGGTCATGGTGACGGCCTTCGTACCGAGCAGGATCGGCCGGGCAGCGGTCGGGTACACCGTGGAGTCTCCGCCGCGCGGCTTGTCGACGGCGAGGCGCCAGCGCTGGGCTCCGGTGGCGGCGTCGATGGCGGACATCGAGCCGTCCGACGCGTTCTGGGCGGTGATCACCGTGCCGTCGGTCGCGGTGATCACCGTCTTCTGGTCGTGGAGTCGCTGGTTGTCCCCGCTGATGTCCTTCGACCCGGCGAAGTCCCTGGCTCCGGCGGTCACCAGCCCGCCGTCGGCGGTCCGGCACAGCACGGTCGTGCCGGTCACGGCCAGTGGGCCGCAGGCGCCCGGCATTGTCGCGATCGGTGCGCCAGTATCCTCGTCGAAGGAGGCGAGCCCGTCGGAGGTGGCGGCGTAGACGGTGTGGCCGTCGCCCGCCACGGGGCCGTATCTGAGGTGGAGCTTGACGGTGGTCGGGCCGTTGCGGCCCAGCGGGCGGCTCCAGGTGGGCTGCCCGCCGTCGAAGGTCGAGGCGTCCAGGGTGAACTCGCAGCCGATCTCCTCGCCTCGGTGGCACAGCGACAGGAGGAGCCGGTCCCCGTCCGCGAGCGGCTCGGTGGCGAGACCTACGTCCTTGCCGAAGGGGGTGGTCGACAGGACGCGCCCGCCGGTGAGGTCCTGGACTCGCAGCGCACCGTCGGCGTCCCGGCTGGCGACGCGGTTGCCGTTGATCGCCGGGTCGTCGCCGTCGTCGGGGATGAGGCGCAGGCCGTTGTTGGTCGTCGGCTGGTCCGGTGCGCCGGGATCCTTCGGGAGGTCCACGCGCCAGCGCTCGTGGCCGGTGGCGGTGTCGAGGGCCTGGAGGCTGCCGTCCACCAGGCGGCATACCAGGGTGCCGGCACCGAGCGAGCAGCCGGTCGGCTGGTCGGTCAGGTAGGCGGCCCAGGGGTGGAATCCGCTCGGCGGCCGGGTCTGCGCCGTGGTGAAGACCGCGTTGTGGCCTGGCCCGCCCTGCTCGGTGACACCCGTGAGCGTCGCGGCAGCCGGGGGTGCCTTGGTGGCGGCCACCGACGGGGTGGGCTGCCCGTCGGCCGGTGACCCGCTGCCGACTCCGAAGTGCAGGACGGCTGCTGTCCCGGCCGCCGCCAGGACGAAGGCGCTCGCAGCGGCGATCACGAGGAGGCTGCGGCGCCTCGCCGGACGGCCGGCCCCGGTGGACGCCGCGGCATTCGTCGGGCGGGGCGGCGGCGCAAGGGCCGCGGCCTGCGCCGAGGCGCTGCTCTCCGCGATCATCCGGGTGATCTCCGCCGGCCAGCCCGTGGCCGGGTCGGGACACTGCAGCGCCTGCGCCAGCTCGGCCGGGGTGGGGCGGTCGGCCGGCTCCCGGAGCAGGCAGGCCGCCACGATCCCGCGCAACTCGACCGGTACGGCGCCCAGTTCGGTCTCGGCACGGGCCGTCCGGTGCAGCAGCACGGCGGGCTCGGCCTCCCCGAACGGGCCCCGCCCGGTGGCGGCGTACACCAGGACCGCACCCAACGAGAACACGTCCGAGGCCGATACGGCCTGCCCGGCGTCCAGGACCTGCTCGGGAGCCATGTACCCGAGCGAGCCCAGCATCGTCCCGCCGGACACGGCCGTCTCCTCATCGGCGGCGCGGGCGATGCCGAAGTCGATGAGCTTGGGGCCGGTGGCGGACAGCAGGACGTTGCCGGGCTTCAGATCGCGGTGCAACAGTCCCTTGCCGTGCACGTCGGACAGCGCCGCCGCCAGCCGGACCCCGATCCCCGCGACTACCGCGACGGGCAGCGGACCGCAACCGGCCACCGCCCGGTCGAGCGTCGGCCCGGCCACGAACTCGCTCGCCAGCCACGGCACTTCGGCATCGGCCGAGCCGCCGAGGAGCCGGGCCACCCAGGGGCTCTCGACCGTGCGCAGCGCCTCGATTTCGTGCCGGAAGCGGTTTCCCACGTCGGGGTTGTCCAGCAGCTCCGGGCGGATCGTCTTCACCGCGGCGAGCGTGCCGTCCTCAGCCCGCCCCAACAGCACCTGGCCCATGCCCCCGGCGCCCAGCCGTCCGACGATGCGGTAGGGCCCGATCCGATCTCCCTGCGCAGCCGCCACCCCGACCCCTCCGTGTCCCCCGACCCCGGCCGCCACGTCGGCGGGCAAGGCGATGATTCCACAGCGTGACGGAAACGCGTCAGGTTTCGCGGACACAGGCGTGGAGTCGACGCGGGCCTCAGCCCTGGCCGAGCCCCCCGGCCTCCTCTCCGTCCGCAAGGACGGCCGCGCGCTCGGCTGGATCGAGCACGGTGCCGGCCGCGTGGGGCCCGGCTGCCTGCGCCTCACTCCCAGCGGCAACCGATCTACGGGGCGGTGTGCCTGCGGCGGCGGTGCGGGCGGCGTGCTGCATCCCGGCCTCGGTCAGGTGCCGGCGGCCGCCGGCGAGATCCTGACGGATCTGCTGCTCCACCGCTGTGAACACCCGGTAGTAGCTGTCGTCGTACGCCTCGACCAGTTGATAGGTCCACATGCCCGGGATGACGTCCCGGCCGAGGATCTCTTGTTCGACCAGGTCAGCCTGTTCTCCGCGCCCGGCCCGGCACAGCATCCGCACCGCCTCGGCGAGCATCCGGTCGGCGCCGCCCGTCATGTGGTGCACCGTGTACAGGTGGCCGCGGGCCCGCTCGGTGTACTCCAGCGCCGTCATCAGCATCCCCAGCGCCTCGATGGTCGCGTCGCCACCCCGGGCGGCCGGCGGTGCGCCTCGTCCGGCTGAGTTTTTCGAGGTGATTGGGCTCCACGCTTCCGGTGGGTTCAGGTACCAGGAGTTTTTCGGCGAGTTCGGGCTCCACCCGTGTGATGGTCTGTGACATGCCGCTTTCGGCGTAATCGGCGGTTGTGGGCCGTCTGGCGGTCACGATGTGCTTGTTGATCACAGTCCTGGTAAGGGAGACCGCTGGTGCACAGGTCTCGTGAGGTGCTGTTCGGGAGGATCCGGTGGGCCGAGCGCGAGCAGGGGCTGTCGGGTCGGGGGCCGGCGGTTCGGTTCAAGGTGTCGCGGCGTACGGTGCGGCTGGCGTTTGAGTCTCCAGTGCCGCCGAAGCGGAAGGCGCCTCCTCCGCGGCCGAGTGTGCTGGAGCCGGTGAAGGTCTTCATCGACGCGATACTGCAAGACCTTCGGCGACGCCCGCGTCTGCGCGGCCATCGCCGACCGGATCACCTTCCGCTGAACCCTTATCCAAACCGGCACGGAGTCCTACCGCTGCCTGGCCATCCAGGAAACCCTTTCCCCGGCCCGAAAATGACGACTCCCCAGCCCCCTGGGCCGGTGGGCCTCAACCGCGGGCGTGGACGGTGCCGTCTGTCACGCGCGGTCTGTGCCATGGTCCTTGCCCTCGCGTCCGCGCTGGCCTGGGTCGTGACCGGTCCGTCCGATGCCGCCCGGGCCGCGACCGCGTGTGCGGCGAGTCTGTGCGTCCTCAACGCGAGTGCCGCAGACGCCCTGTACGTCCACCCCGGCAGCGTCCAGGTCACCGGCAGCATCCTGGTCAACTCGACGAACAGTCAGGCCGCGCTCGTCAGTGGCACCACCTCGGTCATCGCGAACGGGGGCACCATCGGCGGCCCGGCGGCCCCGGCCGGCTTCGCCACCGCGAGCGGCGGCTCGTACAGCCCGGCCCCGGTCAACCAGCCCGCCGGCACCGACCCCTACGCCGCCTTGGCCCAGTGCCCGGCCGCATCGGCCTGTCCTTCGACACCGACCCCGCCGTATCCCTCGGTCAACCACATCTCGGGGAACCAGACGATCAGCCCGGGCGTGTACACCAGCATCTCGTCCCTGTCCGGCACGCTCACCCTCAATCCCGGCACGTACGTCATCACCGGCACCAACGGCATGACGATTTCCGGCGGGAAGGTGAACGGCACGGGGGTGACGATCTACCTCGCCTGCCCCTCCTACCCGACCGCCTGCGCGGCGGGCACCAGCGGTGCGTCCTTCACCGACCAGAGCGGAGGCAAGACCACGCTCAGCGCACCGACCACGGGGGCCTTCACCGGTCTTTCGATCATCGCCGACCGCAACAACACCGCGGGGGTCACGGTTTCGGGAAACGGCACGTGGATCACCGCCGGCGGCGTGATCTATACGGCCGCGGGGAAGCTGACGGCCGCATCCGGAGGCAAGGCCAGCTTCACCCGCGCGGTCGTGGACAGCGTCGAGACCAGTGGCAGCAACAGCTCCCAGATCACCGTCATCCCGACCACGGGCACGTTGTCGATCAGCGTGCCGGCCACGGCGGGCCTGGGCAGCGCGGCGCCCGGTGGCACCATCAGCGGTGCCCTCGGCTCGGTGACCGTCTCGGACGGGCGGGGACTGGCCACCAGCACGTGGACGGCGACGGTGTCCGCCACGAACTTCACCACCGGCGGAGCCTCGTCCGCCGAGACGATCACCACCACGAACGTCTCGTACTGGTCCGGACCCGCGACGAACACGAACGGAACCGTGACGGCTACGCCGGGCCAGAGCGACGCCTCGGCAAAACAGTCGCTCAGCAGTTCGAGAACCGGCTTCACCACCACCGGCAACGGGAACAACTCCACGAGCTGGGCCCCCACGGTGGTGATCGCGGTCCCCGCCGCCGCGGCAGTCGGCACCTACACCGGCACCGTGACCCACTCCGTCGCCTGATGCCGCCATCCGCTGCCGGTGAACGCATTCGGGCCCGCCAGGTTCAGCGGACATCCGCGGTCGTGCGCCACAGGCCGGCTGGGCTACGCGACCGAATGAGTCACCGTCCCGGCGTAGGTGCCGTTCACCGCAGCGGCGGGGATCGCGACGACGAGCGTGGGGTTCCACGTCGCGGAGTTGTTGCCGGTACCCGCAGTGAGGCTGTAGGCGGTGCGGCTGACGTTGAGGCTCTGGGCCTGGGCCGACGTGGCCTGGCCGGGCGTGAAGACGCCCACGCCGGTGGTGGAGCTCGCGGTTCCCGACCAGTAGGAGACCGAGCTGGCCGGGACCGTCTCCGGAGCCGTGCCGCCGCCCGTCTTGAAACTGGTGGAGATCGCGGACGCGGTCCAGGCGGCCGTAAGCAGAGCTCGGGAGTCGGTGACCGTGACATTGCCCAGTTGTCCGCTGACGGAGTTTCCGGGCAGTCCGCTCCCCAGGCCCGCCGGGCCGGCGGGGACCGAGATCGCTAACGAACCACCCGAGACGGAGAACGTGATCGCCGTGTCTCCGGGCGCGGCACCGGCTACTCCGGCGTTGGCGACAACCATCGCGGCTGCGGCGGCTACGGAATATCGGATGCGCATGGGTTTCTCCTTTGTCGTCCAGGCCCGGAACGGCAACCGTCCGGGCGACGCGCACTGCGGCGAGTGGCCGAGCCGGCCATTGGTCCGGGCGTACTGAGCCCGCGTCAACGATCAGACTGAGTCCTCGTCGGCTCCTCCAGCGGGCTGGGCCCGAGACCGCGCGTCTTGTCAGGGAGGCAGCCCCGGGGCCCAAAGTCATAAGATAGTGATGGTGCGTGCAACGCCTCTCGGGACACTCCGCCCCGAGTCACCAGGTCACCCGATGAGTGGCTCCCGGTCTCACCGGAAGACCTGCGGACCCCGAGGCCCGCCACGTCCACAAGACCCGCACCCACCGCCAGGACGGCTACAAGGCCCACCTCGCCGTCGAGCCCGAGACCACGATCTACACCGACGTCGAGCTGACCCCCGGCAACGGGGGCGAGCACCACGAGGCCCAGGTCGCCCTCGACTTGCTCGCCGACGAGCCTGAACCCGGTGGACGCGTTCGGCGAGACCGCCTACTCCACGGGGCCGACCCGCAGGGCCCTGCGGGAAGCAGGGCACCGGCTGTTCCTCAAACCCCGCCCCACTGACGACCGCCGTCCCGGGCGGTTTCAGCCTCGACGACTTTGCCATCGACACCGCGGCCGCCACAGCGACCTGCCCCGCCGGTCACACCGTCGCCTTGTCCGCACCGTCCGGCCGACACATGCAGCGCAAGGCGGTCTTCACCGGCCATTGCACCGGATGCCCCCTACGCGAACGGTGCAGCCGGGCCAAGGCCGGCCGGATCGTCACCATCCGCCCCGACCACGACCTCATGTCCCAAGCCCGCCAGGCGGCGAGCACACCCGACTGGCAAGCTACCTACCGCCGCCGGCGCCCACCCGTGGAACGCGCCGTCGCCTGGCTCGTCGGCCACGGCAACCGGCGCCTGCGCTACCGGGGAACGATCAAGAACAACGCCTGGCTCCACGCCCGCGCCTCAGCCCTCAACCTCCGGACCCTGATCAACCTCGGACTCACCCACAACGGCACCACCTGGCAGGTCGGGGCTGCCGCCTGATGGCGGCAGCCCCGACCACAGCAAGATCTTCATCAGCCTTCTAGGTCTGTTGCGAAGGTGGATCAAGGTTTTCCTTCGGGAAATGCCCGGTCCGTCCAGCCTCGTGACAGCCCGAGAAGGCCTGACCGCAAGGCCTCGCGCTGGTTGGCAACCCAAAGCTCCACCTGGTCGGTGGAGTCCGCGACGGACCGGTCCGTGGTGACAATCAGATGGGTGGACCATCGTCGGTCACCGACGGTCCAGTCGGTCCAGCGGTTCCAGACCATCTCGGACCAGCTGCCGTCGGTGATGACATCCGGCCGGTGCCGGGGGTCCTGGGCGTGCTTGCGATGCCAGTCGGCCCAGCCGAAAAAGGCTTCGACGGCTGGCGTGTCCCACCGGCCCGGATCGCGTTCGGTGAGTCTGCGGCGCCGGATCCCGTCGGACACGTCGACCAGACATACCGCGATTCCCTCCAGCAGCGGTGCCGACGGAACGGCCAAAACCTCACCGAGCGGAGACTGGCCGGTCAGCAGCAAATCGAGTCCGTGCCGCTGGTAGTCCAGTGCACGGCACACCCACATCTCGGTCGTTCGGTTCCGCCAGATCCGGTCCGCGTCGTCCGGAACACCGAGTTCGTCGAAGTCGTGCACGACGATCCCGCCGATCCGTTCACCGATGGCATGGGCGATGGTGGTCTTCCCCGAGCAACTGGAACCCGTCAGTTTGAGCAGCACCCGGCCAGAGTGGCAGGTCACCGGTGGACATTCCATGTGTTTCCCGGCTCCGCACCGTCCTGCTCGCAGCCATTCGTTGGTGACCACGACCAGGACCGTCGCCTCGCAGCGCACGGCGAGCTGCGGTGAGCACGCCTGTGCCATCTCATGACATCGGGTCCTCGCGGTCAGGCTCGGCGGGCGTAGGACGTCAGGCGATCGGCGAGCGCGATGACGAGGTCGCGCAGCTCAGCGGGGCGCTCGATGACGAACGGCCGGTCGAGTGAGGCGAGTACCGGGGGCAACCGGTCGAGCCGCTCCGCCCGCAGCTCGACGCGCAGCCAGCGCTCAGTCGCCGGGCTGATCGGTGAAGGCGAGAGCTTCCAGGAGTGTGTCGAGCCGGCGGGCGATGTGCTTGGGCAGCACTCGCCGGATCTTCGCCGATGCCGTCTCGTTTGCCGTGTGCTCCGTCGTCGTCAACCCTGCTCGGCGGCCGACGACCAGGCCGAGCAGCACGGCCAGTGCCTCGTCGTCGCTGAGCAGGAGCGGAGGCAAGCGGTACCCGGGGGCGAGCCGGTAGCCGCCGTAGCGGCCGCGCGCACCGATTCCACGGGCACGTCGAGGTCGATCAGCTGGTCCACATACCGGCGCACGGTGCGCCCTTCGACGCCGAGCCGGTCGGCGAGTTCGGCCACTGTCCGGGTGCCGCCCGACTGCAGCAGCTCCAGGAGTGTCAGTACGCGGCCGGTGGGGCCAGGCATGTTCGCAGCCTAACGCGAATACAGGACCGATTCTGTCCACTATTTCTCCTAGCCTGCGGCGTGCACGCTTTCAGCACAGCCAAGGAGATTCCCATGGACTTCGTCTCGATCCGCATCATCACCGGCGACGTGGCGCGCCTCGTCGAGTTCTACGAGCGAGCCACAGGGGCGCGGGCGACGTGGGCCACCGAGGACTTCGCCGAACTCAGGACCGCGGGCGCCACCCTCGCGATCGCCGGGACCCGCACCGTCCCGCTGTTCGCCCCGGGCTCTGCCCACCCGGCGGACAACCACAGCGTGATCACCGAGTTCCTCGTCGACGACGTGGACCGCGTTCACCAGAACCTGACCGGCTTCGTCACCGACTTCGTCAACGGGCCCACCACGATGCCCTGGGGCAACCGGTCGCTGCTGTTCCGCGACCCCGACGGCAACCTCGTCAACTTCTTCACCCCCGTCACCCCGGCGGCCATCGAAAAGTTCGCCCGCTGACGCCACGCACAGCCGCTCACGCGGGAGCCCTGAGATCCCAGGGCTCCCGGTGAACGCGGCCGCCGAGTCCAGGAGCGCCACCAGCCGTGGACATCGGAACGCACCGCTGACCCCGAAGGACGTCTGCGCTTGTGTCTTCGGGTCCACGCCGGACGTCCGATCGCGCACGTCGCTGTGGGAGCCGGGATCTCCCGCCGCTGCCTGGCCAAGTGGTACGCCCGCTGGCGCGCGCACGGCGAGAACGGCCTGCTCGACCATCCCTCCCGCCCCGCCACCAGTCCCGCCCGCACCTCCGAGGACATCGCTGACCTGGTGGAGGCGCTGCGGCGGCAGACCAAGCACGGACCAGCCCGGCTCGCCGCCGACCTACAGCGGCTGCACGGCGTCACACTCGCGCCGGCGACCGTTCACCGCGTCCTGGTGAGGCGAGGACTCAACCGGCTCCGGGACCTGGATCCACCGACCGGCGAGCAGCTGCGCGAGGTCATCCGCTACGAGCACGACCGGGTCGGCGACCTGGTCCACGTCGACATCAAGAAGCTCGGACGCATCCCGACCGGCGGCGGCCGGCGGATGCACGGCGTCGGCACCGAGTTCGCCCGCGCCTCCGAACGCACCGGTCCCGGCACCGGCAAGGTCGGATACACGTACCTGCATTCGGCGCTCGACGACCACTCCCGGCTCGCCTACACCGAGGCCCTGGACGATGAGAAGGCCGTCACCGCGGTCGCCTTCTGGCACCGGACCGTTTCCTTCTTTGCCGCCCACAGCATCACACCGATCCGCCGCTGCCTCACCGACAACGGCGCGTGCTACCGGTCTACGACCTGGGCTGACGCCCTCGCCGCGACCGGTACGAAGCACAAGCGGACCAGGCCGTACACGCCGCGCACGAACGGGAAGGATCACGGGACGCTCACACGCGAGTGGGCGAGGACTTCGCGTAACCAAGGTCCCGAGACACCACAGTCGTGTAGGCGATCCCGCAGTGCGTCAGCGACCGGGAGGTGGAGGAACTGGGCCCGCTGGTGCTGCCTGCCCCGACCAAGCGCGAGCAGATGGCCGCCCTGGTCTCCGCCCCCACTGACCCGTGGTGGGAGGGCCGGCCGGTGCCTCCGCGGGGGTCGGAGGCACCGGCCGGCCGGCTTGGGCGATCAGGTGGAGAAGGTCGTCAGCGGCTCCAGGTCGTAGGTGCGGGCGTACTCATTCGAAAAGATCAAGGATCGTCTTGCGGAAGCCTTGCAGACGCAACCACTCGGTTTTCGAATCTGGCGAGCAGTCACCGAACTCGTCCAACTTGCCAGCAAGGAGGACAACCCTGTTCTCGCGAGGAGGGTGAGGAATTGGGTTGAGACCCTTCTTACTGGGCGTTTCAGCCGTAGATGTGGGGGTTGACACCGCTTTTCCCGGTGCCAGGACTGTCTGCGTCTGGTGACGCTTGGGGCTCTGGTGACGGGAGGGCCGCCGATACACAAATGCCCGCCGGAACTGTGCGCTTCCTCCTGCCTCATCCCTGGAAGCCGGACCTGGGAGTGTCTGTCCATCGGAAGTCGCGAGGCCTGGGCAGCGTGGCGATTCCGCAGTATGCCGTCATCATGACGGACCGTCGACCGTATCCGAGCGACCTGTCAGATGCCCGTTGGGCTCTGGTCGAACCAACCCTGACCGCCTGGCGTCGGGCCCGTACCGAACGTGCCCTCGCGTTTGGCCGGCCGCCCGAGCACGAGCTGCGCGACCTCCTCGACGCGATCCTCTACGTCGACCGCACCGGCATCCCCTGGCGCTACCTCCCACACGACTACCCGCCCTGGGAAACCGTCTACACCTACTTTGCCCGCTGGCAGAAGGAGGGAGTGTTCGAGCAACTCAACGGCCTGTTGCGCCGCCTGGTCCGCGCCACAGAAGGCCGCGATCCGGAGCCGACCGCGTGCATCCTCGACTCCCAGAGTGTGAAGACCTCCACGAACGTTCCCGTCGCCGGCCAGGGCGTCGAT
>NZ_JBVIRY010000075.1:0-17156 GCF_055575795.1 Kitasatospora sp. NPDC034023 | reverse complement strand
CAACATCACCTACCCCCCGGCCAACACGTCAGTTCATCGAACGATCACACGAACGAGCGATCCCCAACCGTGAGTAAAGGGACTTAACGTCCTCTTAGCCCGATGAACTGAACCGCCACCAGGGACGTTTTTGCTCGCTAGCCTGGTCCTGGGTCCGCTTCTCGGCCCGTGCTACCTGGCGCCGCGCCGACTTCAGATTCGATGTGAGCGGGTAGACGTGGTCGCCATCGCGTTCTCCGATCTCGATCGCGTGCTCCAGGTAGGGAATCGCCTCGTCGTATCGCCCGAGGGTGTAGAGGAGCTGTGCGACGTCCTTCACGGAGCTCTCGCTGCCCGCCTCGGCAGCCTTCCGGAACCAGTCGAGGGCCTCCTCGAACTCCTCTCGACAGTCTGACTTCCGTGCCCCGGCAAGTTCCCGGAACTCGGCCTGCCGCCGGATCAGGATGCCCATGTTCGCGCAGGCAGTCGGATCCCCGAGATTGGCGAGCGCATGCGTCCACTCGCGCGCTTTGGCCTCACGCTGCGTCAGCTTGTACAGCATCACTAGGAGCCTCATCGACTCTTCGTGGCCCGCTTCGGCCGCGCTGACCAGCGGGAACTCTGCCTCGCTCCATTCGCGGGCGTCGTACTTGACCTTGCCGTACCGGAAGCAGCTCTCGACGTCGTTCGACGCTACTGATCCCGGGCCGTAGTTGTGCTGTGTGACCTGGTTGTTCTGAACGCCGGCGCCCTGGTTGAACACGATGCCGCCGCGATCGGCCGCTGCGTCCTGGTGAATCTCGTGGCCCTCTTCACCGCGTGCGCTCACCTGCCGTGCACCTCATTGTGCTGAGAGCCTGACCCCTGGTTGAACACGATGCTGCCGCCGCTCGCGTTCACGGTCTGGACGACCTGGGCGCTCTCTTGCCCGCCGTGCTCTGCGCAGTCCCTGAGGATCGTGCGAAGGTCGTCAACGAGGCTGGGGTCCTGGGTGAGTGCTCGTCGGATCCTGCTGCGCCACTCTGCGGCGATCTCGTCACGCGTTTCGCCGGATTCAGTGTCCTCCACCAGACGCTGGCGCGATTCCTCGAGCTCCTCGACGACGGCGGAGGGATCGTCCGAGCGCCGCGACAGCAGCCTGGCGAACCGGTCACGGACGCCGGACCAGAGGTCACCCATCATTACACTGACAAGGGTTTGAGCGGCTGGCGTGATCAGCTGCGCGATATCGAGTTCGGCCATGTACTGCCCCTGTGTTTCGGACCGGCGGATGACTGTCTACGTGGCCATAGAGGCCTGATGCACAATCAGAAACCTATCGGGCTCCGACGGGTGGTGTAGCGGGAATGCGCGAGTTGAACGGTCCGCTGTTCACGGCCTTAAAGCCTGCATGCGCCCGCACCGAGCTGGACGACTCCGGCCCGTTGCGGGCGGGCCGCTGCTGCTCCTGGTGGTGACCGGCACGTCCGGCGCTGACCACCCGCACGATGTTCACGGGAACGGAAGTCGCGGGCAGGTGCGGCGCGGCATAGTGCGTGCGTGACTGCGACTCCCGCCCGCCTGGACCTGCCCGCACGCCGACGCCGCCATGCCCGGCTGATCGCCGCCCTGACTGCAACGGTCGGGGCCTGCGCTTCGGCGGCGCAGGCGCTGTACCAGCCAGTCGCCGACGCCCCGCCCGGGCAGGAGGCGGTCGTGGTGGACCCTCTGCCGGTCGTCTACCTCGGCCACACGGCGGCCCCGCTGCTGGAGGCGGCCCGGGTCGAGGACGAGGCCCGGGGGCCGGCCGCCGTCGCGCGGGAGCGGGCCGGACGCCTTGCCGCCAGGCCCGTTGGCTCCGCAGCGGCACGGGACGGCCGGCGGCAGACCACCTGCGGCTCCGCTCCGCCTCCTTCTACAGCTCCGTCCACCCGCACGCTCGCCCGCCCCGGCCGCCGAGCGGGTGCCAGATCGGTGCGGCCGGTCCGCACTGGACCAGGTCCTCGATCCGGGCGACGCCGGCCGGGACGGCGGCCAGCATCGCGGCGACGGCCGGGTTCTCCTCGGCGGCCAGTCGCAGGTCCGCCACCGCCGAACGCGCCGCGGAGGCCGCCGTGCCGGCCAGGACCACCAGTAGCCGCGGGAAGGAGCGCCAGCGCCGCTCCCATGCCCGACCTGAACCGTCCTCGCCGGGTCTGCTCCCAGACCCGGGCGCAGGCCGCCGGCTGCGCCGCGGTCTGTTCGTCGCCGGTGCCGGGGCGGTGGCGTTCGATGAACGCCCGCAGGCGGTGCCGGTCGTCGCCTCGGCCTGTGGTGTAGGCGAGGTGGGCGGTGGGCCGGTACACCCCGCCCTCGCCGGCGGGCAGTTCCGGGTGGGGGAGGAGGTCGAGTGGGCCGCAGGCCTCGCCGTGGGTGCGGGCGTCGGTGACGAAGGCGGCGTGGATCCGGCCGACGTCCAGCAGGTGCTCGCGTCCGTGCCGCACCGTCGGCTTCTCCGAGCCGGACACCGGGGAGGTCGGGCGCAGGGCTTCGGGGAAGGTGACGGCGGAGCCGGCCGCGGTGAGGTGCCAGGCCTTCGCCCGGCCGGCCTGCGGCAGGGTCACGAACTCGGCCAGGCCCTCGGCTGGAGCCGGGCCATGCGCTTCTGGGTCTGCTTGATCCCGGCTGCGCCGCCGTGCAGCTGGTGGAGCTGCTCGGCGGTCGCCAGCGCGAAGCGGTGGAGCGTCACCAGGACGTCGTGGTCGGTCTCCAGATCCCCGTACACGAAAGTGCTCCTTCATCCCGCCGTTGTGAACCGCACCGCTCGCCCGAAGACGGATCAGGACCTGGCGCGGCGGGACGGGCCGCCGGCCCGGCGCCGTCGGCGCTTCGTGGGGGGCGGGGTGTGGGGTCGCCGGGTGGTGCCATCGGTGGCGATCAGGACACGAGTCCAGTCGGTGATCAGCTCGACCAGTTTCTGGACACGTGCGGGCCCCGTGCTGTTGAAGGAGAGCACGAGCAGGGATGGCGCGCTGGCCAGCAGCACGACAAGCAGCAGCATCGCGCTCGCCAGGATGGTGGTCGTGCGAGCGGGCCCGAACAGGGCTCGCGACAGGGACACGGGCAGCATGAACATTCCTCCCGGAAACGTGCTCGGTGAACGTCCCGGCGCTGACCGGCGGGACGTTCACCGAGCCTGGGTGCCAGAGGGGCGGTTGCGGAAGGGGAACCGCTCCGGAGACATTCGGTGTACCCAAGTAGGCTGCTGCGCCAGCGGGTTGCCGACCGGGAACCCGGGTTCGTGGCCTGGCCCGGGCCACCGATGGGGAGGAACGCGGTGCAACCGGAAAACCACAGTAGCGACGTCCAGGGAGAGGAACCGGCCGGAAGCGAAATCGTCGCGACGCCGCATGCCAAAGCGCAGCGGGCCCTGAACACGCACATCGAGCAGATGCTGCAACAGGCCGGCATGAAAACGCGCTCCGAGTTCAACAAGAGGCACGGGATCCCCAAGTCCACCGCGTCCCGCTACGCCAACGGCGGGCGCACCTGGCCGTGGCGGTTCATGGAACTCCTGATGACCGATGTGGAGAAAGCCGCCGGCGGACCGCTGACGTTCGACGTCCGCGAAATCACCCTCAGCCTGTACGGCGCCGTGATGGAGGTGAGCAACAACGCCGAGTTACGCGAGATCTTCGACCTGGTGAGACAAGGCCTGGGCAAAGACGCCGCGCTGTCCCACGCCTACTACGAGATCTGGATATTGAAAAGCCATCTCGAGCGGCTGCACCGGTCCGGGCAGACGACGCCGACCGCAGCCCACCAACGACTGCGCACCGCGGAACTGGTGGCCGAGCGTCTCGGGGCCGAACGGCACCTGATCCGGGCACAGGCCGCGCAGGCAGAGCAACTGCTGCCTCGAGAACTCAGGTTTCTCGACGACCCTGACCTGCGGGTTCCCGCCCGGGAACAGGTGCCTCCGTGGTGGCCGCAGCCCGTGCCGGCCACCCCCACGGCACGGTTCCCCCAGCACGAAACGGGCCGCACCACCTGGCCCGGGTCCGCGACGGCTTCCAGGCGGGCTCCGTGGATCCTGATCGGCGTGCTGCTCGGCCTGCTCGGCGCGGCGGGAATCTGGATCACCCTGCTTCTTCACGGCATGGGTACGCCCAGTACCGTTCAGGCCGCCCCACCTACCGGACAGCCGGCTCCCTCCGGCCTCGCCACCACCGCCCCGCAGCCAGCCGTGACCACCCCGGCAACCCCGACCGGCAACCCGACCCCGTCCCTGCCCTTGTCCCAGCCCCCGGCCGCTTCGCAAGCCGATGCACCGGGATGGACAGCCCGGTACCGGGACTCGACCATCAACGTTCCGCCGCCAGAGGGGATGTGTCAGCAAGCCATCATGGACTTCAATCCGGCTCGCGGGGCCGCGTTGGACCCGGATGACGTCATGAGTGTCGTGAACTCCCCGGCGGACCTGACGATCCGGCAGCCCTGCTACACCCTCAATTCGGTCACCATGGTCTACCCGAACCTCAAGGCCTGGGGAACGTCCTCGGCGCAGGAACCCGGTCCGGACCAGTGCCGCGACAACGCCATGCGCCAGGGAATGCCCAACCCCGCGCCGCTCAGCAAAGTCACCGTCGGCTCCGCCTACTGCGCGATCACCGCGAAGGACTCGGTGGCGTGGTTCAAAGTCATAGCCAAGCCCGGCAGCGACCAGCAGGGGATGACCGTTACCGCCACCTGTGGACCCGGAACACCTGACCGTTACTCGGTTCCGCATACAGGACCGAGTAACGGTCAACTCCGCGACCTCCGAAGCACCCGTGCCTGGGGCCGAGAGCAGGCGGGGCCCGCGCCGACGGGAAGCTGACCGACCAGCAGACCGCGCTCCTGGACGCGCTCACGCGCCATGCCGAGACCGTGATGGGCTGACCCGCCCCGCAACCAGCAGCTGACCTGACCCGCGGGGCCGCGTTTTGTGAGCTTCAAGCAGCAGCCGTTTGTCCATCGGTTTGAGCGTCGATGGGCGGTCCGCGGGGCCGTGAATGCGTGAGAAACGACGTCGCTTCGTGGGATGGCCGCCGCCCGTGAGGGCGGCGGCCATCGAGGCGGGGCCTGCAGGTGTCAGCTTGGCCAGCCGTTTCAGCCGACCCGAGTGGGTCCTCGCGTCACCTTCGCCAGAACAGGTGGTGCGTCACGCCGCTCGGGCTGGGCACGACCTCCAGGTGGAACCGGTCGAGCAGCTCGTCGGGGCACTCCCAGAGGCGTAGTCCGGACCCGAGTTTCACCGGTGAGACCGCCACGTGCATGGTGTCGACGAGGTCGGCGTCGAGGAACTGTCGGATGGTGGTGACACCGCCGCCGAGTCGGACGTCCTGGCCCTGTGCCGCTTCCCGCGCCTGTTCGAGGACCGCGGCCGGGGCGCCGTCGACGAAGTGGAAGGTGGTGTCGGAGAGCGTGAACGACGGACGCGTGTGGTGGGTCATGACGAACACCGGCGTGCGGAACGGGGGCTCCTCCCCCCACCAGCCGCGCCACTCATGGTCCTGCCAGGGCCCGCGCTGGGGCCCGAACTTGTTGCGGCCCATGATCTCGGCACCGATGTTGTGTGCGAAGTCTCGCGTGAAGTAGTCGTCGAGGCCCCGGCTTCCCCCAGGGTCGGTGCGCATGGGCCAGCTCGCCGTGGCTCCGGCCCAGGCGAACAGCCTCTCGGGATGGTCGTGGCCGAACGGACTCTCAAGACTCTGGTGCTCACCGGCACCGATTCCGTCACTCGAGACGTTGAAGTTCATGACTCTCAGCAGTTGATCCACGTGGTTCCTCGTCGGGTTGTCGCGTCACCGTGCGGCGAGCCGCCGCACATCATGACGTCGAACGGGACGCGACCGGATCGACAGCGGCCCACAACTTTTTTTCCAAGGCGCGTCAAGAAGCAGCCCTGCTGCTCGGCGGCTCAAAGACGGGTTCTCAGCTGGCGGGCTGGTGTCCCGGTTCGCCCAGCGCGAGAGCGGTCTGCTCGGCGGCTTCTCGCAGTCCTCGGTGGTGGAGGAGGGCGATGGCCCTGGGCAGCAGAAGGCTGTTCTCCGGGGCCGCGTGCGGATTGGTGTTGACGGCGTTGTACGTGAGGTGCCGGAGGCCATGGCGAAACGGCCATTCCGGGATCAGGTCCAGGTCGTGGAGGCGGCGCAGGAGTGCTGTGGCGGGGACGCCCCAGGTGTCCTTGGCGAGGGCGATGCGCTCGGGTGTGGCGTTGCGGAGCATCGCGGCCAGGACGGCGGTGCGGGGCATCAGGAAGGCGGCGGCGAACCGGGCGGCTCGACCACTGCGCTGCGCGCCGACGTCCTCGGCGCGCTCGGCGTCCTCAAGGTCGCCACTGCCGACCAGCTCCAGCGCCTGCTGCGTCCTGGCGCGGCGTCGAACAAGGCGGTTCGGCAGGCGCTGGGCGATCTCGCGCTGCACGGCCTGGTCGCCTCGGACGGCAACACCAGGGACCGGCACAAGGCCTGACGGCTCGAAGGCGCTGCCGGGCTGGACGCGGCCGCTGCGGTGCTCGGGATGGTCCGCTCGGAGATGGGTGGCACCGCCCGGGGCGCCGGGCGCTCCGGTGCCCAGTACGCGATGGCCGTCAACGAGACGATCGCCGCGTTCGTGCGCGGCGGCAGCGCGTCCGGGGCCGCGGGCGGGGTGGGCACCGTGCGGTCCTGGTCGACCGAGACCGAGTTCCTGCTGCCGGGCGGGCGGCGCAAGGTGCGTCCTGACGGTGTGTGGCAGGCCCCGGAGATCGGGGTGCCGGTCCTCATGGTCGAGGTCGACCGCTCCACCATGGCCCCGGCCGACGTCGCCGCGAAGTTCTCCCGGTACCGCGAGCTGTTCCGCACCAAGATCCGCGACAACGACCCGGCCCTCGCCGAGAAAGAGCCGGCCGACCGGACGGTGCACTGGTGGCGTCGCGCCTACCCCGGCACCCACACCCGACCGCGACACCCGCCCGTCGCGCTGGTCGTCACCGACGCCGGGGCGGTCGCGCTGGCCAACCGCCAGGAAGCGGCGCCGACCTATCGGTGGAGACGTGGGGCGGCCGGTGGCGCAGGGAGGTCCGCGACTACAACGAGGACGGCTGGCGCGAGTACGACGACGCCGTGCCCATCATCGCCACCACCCTCGAGCTGCTGACCGAGCACGGCCCGCTCGGGCCGGTGTGGTGGCGCTACGGCCGCGCCGGACGGCACTCCCTGCTCGACGCGCTGGAGAACCCGAACAACCGCGCCGCCTACGACCAGCGCCAGAAGGCCCGGGAGAAGAAGGCCCGCCAGGAGCACCGCGATCTGATGCGGACCCTGGCCTGCGTGGACTGCGGCGACGTCCCCGAAGAGGAGAGCACCTATGAGTACGGGGGCGGCCAGTGGACCCGCCGACCCGGCGGCCGCTGCCGGCCCTGCCACCAGGAACACACCGAGGGGCTGGAACGGGAGGCCGAAGAGCAGCTGGAAGCCGCCCGAGCCGCGAACGCGTTGCTGCGCCCGTGTTGGACGTGCCGGGGCTCGATCGGCGGGAAGGAAGGCTCGGTGCTGGAGCTGGGGAGGAGGCTGGACCGGATCGGCTGGAGTGCCCGCAGTGCGAGCGGGACCGCGCCGAGAAGGATCCGGGTCGGCTGGTGCTGCCCGCTCCGACCAAGCGCGAGCAGGTCGCCGCGCTGGTTTCCGCCCCTGATGATCCGTGGGGTGGGAGGTGCGGGTGCTCCACGCGAAGCTCTACCCGCCCAGGGATCGCAGGGTGTGACGTGCGGTGTTGGGGGTGGGCTCGGCCCTCGAGTGGCGCGTTCGGGGGCCGAGCAGGGTGGGGTTCAGCCGGGGATGAGGCCGTCGTCGCTGAGCATCTGGCGGACTTCGTCGAGGCTGGCGTCGGGTGCGGGGAGGATCAGTTCGGAGGGTTCGAGGGCGTCGTCGGGCAGGGGGGTGCCCAGGCGGCGGACGGCGTCCAGGAGGGTTCCCAGGGCCTTCCGGAACCCCTCTTCGTCGCCGCTTTCCATCTCTTCCAGGAGCTCGTCGTCGAGCTGGTTGAGCTCGGGGAAGTGGCTGTCGGCGAGCTTGAATTGGCCTTCGCCCATGATGCGCGTGATCACGCTGGTCTCCCGTCTCTGAGTGGTGTTCCCGCCAGGGTGGCGGAGCACTGCCTCATCCCATCGCTCTTCCACTGGTGTGGCTGCCGTGTTCGCGCGTGGCGGACCCTCTTCACCCATACGAGCCGGAGGGTGTGACCTGTTGGTGGTTGTGGGGGTGGTGGGCTTGAATCGCGGGTTGTCTGGTCCTTTGGTTGGGCCTGTTGGGGGTGGTGGTGGGGGTTGGTGGGGATGGGGTGTGGTGACTGTGTGTGGTGGTGGGTGGGGTCGGGGGTGGTGTGGGGGTGCTCGGCGGGTTGATGGGTGTTTCGCCCGGTGATCGGGCGTGGATTTCTCGTCTTTGGTTTTGCTGGTGGGTTTTCCGGTGGTGTTCTGAATTCGGGTTGGAATGGCCGGGTGTGGGGTGGTGGTGGGGGTCGGTGTTCGGTTTCTGCCGGTCATTGGGCTGGGCTGGGCTGGGCCGGGTCGGTAGCGGTCGGGGCGCCGGGGTGGTCGTCGCCGTCGCTCGCCGCTGTCCGGGGGCCGCTCGTCGACGCCCTGCTCGGTGTCGTCGGTGTCCTGCTCGCCGCCGTCCTGGCCGCCTGGCCCCGGTCCGGCTCGGTGCCGTCCTCGCCGGGCCGGTCAGGGTGCCTCGCGCGTGTCATCAAGCGTGGTGGCGGTCGGTCGTCCGGCCGCCGTCCTCGCCCCTGCCACACCCCGCCGTCCGGGCCGCCCTCCGGGCGAAAACCCTGCGGGTCGGAGCGGGTAAGTGTGCCAGGATCGCCTGCCGTGGAGACTTGGGATGAACTGACTGTCACCGAGCAGGTGCTGGTCCGGCGCGCTGTCGCCGACCTTTCCCCGCGCGGCAGCGCGCGGCACGTCACGGCCGTGCTGCGCTGGGCGGGCTCGCCGGAGGAGCAGCCGCAGCGGGTGCCGGAGCTGGCGCAGGCGGTGCTCCGGTTGGTCGCGGGCGGGTGGTTGACGGTGCGCCGGGCCCTCGATACCAGGTTCGTCCAGAAGGACAGCCCGGAGGTGACGGGCACGGAACTGGAGCAGCTGGTCGCCGACCCGCAGACGTGGGTGTGGCCGTGGGACGAGTGGTCCGGTTTGCCGGCCCTTTCCCTGCGGGCGACCGATGAGGGGCACCGCCGCTGGGAGGCCCGGGCGTATGCTCCGGACGCCCAGCCCACCATCCATCAGGTGGACCTGACGGAGGACGAGGAGCGGGTCTGGGTGTGTGCGATGGAAGCGAGCGGCTGGCTGACCGGACCGTTCGGGATCCTCGCCGATCTGCCGTCCGGGCTGGAGGGCGAGGAGCTGCGGGCGTACGTGGCGGCGGACCTCGCCCCGCTGGTCCGGCTCGTCCGCGAGGGAGCGATCGAGGTGCTGCACGTCGCGGAGCCCGCCGCCGAGGGCATCGTCGTCCCGCTGGAGGACTTGCTGGACGCCTTCAGTGACCGGGAGTTGCGCTGCGACGACCGCGACGACTGGGGCGTCGGGTTCACCTGCATCCTGATCCAGTCGCTGGCGAACGCGCTCCGCTAGTGCTCTGACCGCATAGGTTCGCCGGGTTGGCGGTGGCACCGTCCGGACCGGTTGGATGTGGGGGACATCCGAGATTCGGGGAGGCATGGTGGCGGAGCCGGTCAAGGTTCGGAGACTGACCGACCAGGAGGGCCAGCAGTTACAGCGGATTGTGCGGCGCGGCAGTACGAGTTCGGTGCGCTACCGGCGGGCGATGATGCTCCTGGCGTCGGCCGGCGGGAACCGCGTGCCGGTCATCGCCCAGCTGGTAGCGGCCGACGAGGACACGGTGCGCGATGTCATCCATCGCTTCAACGAGATCGGTCTGGCCTGCCTGGACCCTCGCTGGGCGGGAGGCCGTCCCCGCCTGCTCAGTCCTGACGACGAGGACTTCGTCGTCCAGACGGCCACCACCCGCCCGGCCAAGCTCGGGCAGCCCTTCACCCGCTGGTCGATCCGCGAGCTCGCCGCCTACCTGCGCAAGGTCCACGGCCGGGTGATCCGCATCGGCCGTGAGGCCCTGCGCTGCCTGCTCGCCCGACGCGGCGTCACCTTCCAGCGCACCAAGACGTGGAAGGAGTCCACCGACCCAGACCGGGACGCCAAGCTCGACCGGATCGAGCACATCCTGGAACGCTTCCCCGATCGCACGTTCGCGTTCGACGAGTTCGGCCCCCTCGGTATCCGCCCCACCGCAGGCTCCTGCCGGGCCAACGAGGGTCGGCCCGACCGCCTTCCGGCGACTTACCACCGCACCCACGGCGTGACCTACTTTCACGGCTGCTACTCGATAGGCGATGACACCTTGTGGGGCGTCAACCGCCGTCGCAAAGGCACCATCAACAGTCTCGCCGCGCTCCGATCGATCCGGGCTGCCCGCCCGGACGGTGCCCCGGTCTACGTGATCCTGGACAACCTGTCCGCCCACAACGGCAAGAAGATCCGCTGCTGGGCCCGCAACAACAACGTCCACCTGTGCTTCACCCCGACCAATGCCTCCTGGGCGAACCCGATCGAGGCGCATTTCGGACCGCTGCGGCAGTTCACGCTGGCGAACTCGAACCACCCCAACCACACCGTCCAGACCCGCGCGCTGCACGCCTACCTCCGTTGGCGCAACGCCAACGCCCGCCACCCCGACGTTCTCACCGCCCAGCGCCGCGAACGTGCCCGCATCCGCAGCGAGAAGGGCATGCGCTGGGGCGGACGAGCACTGGCTACCGCTGCCTGACCAGTTGCCGCCGATACTTCCTCCATGGGAAGCAGCAGGAAGCCGTACTGGCGCACGTTCGGGACTCCGAAGACCCTCGTGCTCTACCGCACGCCAGACCGGTGGCGGTTCGCCATCTACTTCGAAGCACCTGGCGGCACCGCCGACGGCGCTCTCGATCATCCCGCGCCCTCATGCGAGCCCGAGACGGCACAGGCTGCACTCCACCGCAGGGCCGAAGAGCTGACCCACCGACAGCTGGAAGTCTCGTGGCAGCCCACCGATCGACCGGACTGGTGGACCGGAGTTATCACCAAGGTCGGACCAGTCTCCGATGTCGATCGCTGAGCCGCCCTCGACAAGCACGCAGCAACCCGGTGAACCTATGCGGTCACAGCACTATGCGCCGCCGCATCCCGTATTTCACGGCGGAGCGGATCCTTCAGGGAGCCGTCAACTAACTACTGCCTGATTCGGCCCTGCTCCGGCCTGTGACGTGGTAGATGGATTCCGTGGGGATGACGGAAGTAACTCTGGCAGCACTGGATGCGAAGTTGGCGGCGATGCTGCCGCACCTGGACGAGCGGCAGCGCCGCTTGTATCTGGCTTCCGAGGCCGAGGCGCTGGGCCATGGCGGAGTCGCGGCGGTGGCCCGGCTGGCAGAAGTGTCCGAGTCGACCATTGCGCGGGGACGCGACGAGCTCGCCGGCGGTGCGCCGGTGCTGGGACGGGTTCGCCGCCCCGGCGGCGGACGCAGGCCGGCCGCCGTGACCCTGGCCTGGTGCCGGCACTCGAGGCCCTGATCGAGCCGCAGGAGATCGGCGACCCGGTCTCCCCACTGCGTTGGACCACAGCCTCGTTGCGTGACCTGGCACGGGAGTTGACCACTGCGGGCCATCCGGTCAGCGCCACGGCCGTGGGCAAGCTGCTGCGCTCGATGGGCTTCAGCCTCCAGGGCATGGTCAAGACTCGTGCTGGGAGCCAAGTCCCTGACCGTGACGCCCAGTTCCGGCACATCAACACCAGGGTCGAGGAGTTCCTGACTCAGGGCTTGCCGGTGGTGAGCGTGGACGCGAAGAAGAAGGAGCCGATCGGCGACTTCGCCCGGGCGGGCCGCACCTACCGCCCCAAGGGCCGGCCGATCACCGCCCCGGACCACGACTTCCTGGACCCGGACACCCTGATAGCCATTCCCTACGGCGCCTACGACCTGGGACGTGACATCGGCTGGGTCAACGTGGGCGCCGACCGCAACACCGCGGCCTTCGCGGTGGAGTCCCTGCGCCGCTGGTGGAATCGCCAGGGGCGCCTCGACTACCCCGGCGCCACCCGCCTGCTGGTCACCGCCGACTCCGGAGGAGCGAACTCGGCGGACTCCCACCTGTTCAAGACAGATCTGGCAGCCTTCGCCGACGAGTGCGGGCTGAGCGTCACGGTCATGCACTTTCCGCCGGCGACTTCGAAATGGAACAAGGTCGAACACCGGCTGTTCTCCCGGATCACCCACAGCCTGCGCGGTCAGCCGCTGACCAGCTACGAAGTGCTGCTGCAGACCATCTCGGCCACCCGCACCAGCACCGGGCTGACCTCCAGGCCGTCCTCGATGAGAACGCCTACCCCACCGGTCGGACGCTCACCAAAGCCGAGCGCACGGCGATCCTGCAGCGTGTCGAACGCGACGACTTCCACGGGGAGTGGAACTACACCCTCGCCCCACACGACCCCCAACAGGCACCGTCAGTCGAGCCGGAGCAGGCGAAGGCACCCTCGATCCCGGCCGAGGCCACCTTTCTGCTCACGCATCCGGCCCTGACCGGCATGTCCCGCGAGCAGTTCGACCGGCTCGTGGAGGAACTCGAGCCCTTCCGCCGGGTGCTGGCCGAGGCCGAGCGCGAGAAGAGGAAGGGCATCAACCGGCGCGGATACAACCCCGGGGTCGGCTTCCTCGACCACCGCCACCGCGTGCTGGTCGCCGTCCTGCACCACCGCAACACCGTCACCTTGACCCTGGCCGCCCAACTGCTCGGCCGAGTACCCACGAGCCTGAACTACCACGCACACCGCACCAGGCCACTGCTCGCCTTCGCCGCCCCGGACATCGCCGCAGCCCTCGCCCCTCCCCGGCGGACCCGCCCACCCCGCACGATCGAGGCCCTCCAGAACGCGATCACTGACCACGAGAGCAACATCAAATCAGGCAGTAGTTAGTTGACGGCTCCCAGGTCCCTACCTGCTGGTCGCCACTCCCGCGGAGATCGCGGACGCCGGTGCTGGCACGCTGGGAGTGCTGCGGCATCTCCTATGCCTGCGTTCAGGAGCGCGACATGGCAGCGTTCGCTCCGATCATCGAGCTGCTGGCCGACTGCCGAGATTTCCAGGAGAGGCCGGCGCGGCGGCCGTCAGTGATGATCAATCGACCAGCTGACGGCCCTGCTCGAAGAAGGCCAGCACGCCGTCCACGCCGCCGAGCTCGCGGACCGTGGCCACCGCGCCGAACGGCGCGTTCCAGTACTTCCCCTGCTGCCGGGTGTGCGGGCCGACGTAGGCATACGGCTCAGCCTGGAAGTCGTCGCCCTGGGAGACCCCGTAGTTGACCGCGGCCACGGTCACGCCGATGTCGGGGTGCTCGGGCCAGATGACCGGATCCGCCCCGGGAAACATCCGGCGCAGTGCGGCGTCGCCGACCGCGAAGCCTTGCGCGATCCAGTGCGCCGGCTGCGGATCGGCTTCGATCACGTCCTCGGGGCCGACACCGGATCCGCCCTGGTACAGCCCCGCGGGTGCACCGACCGTGACCCCGATCGCAGCCGCCAGCGCGGCGCAGGTGGTCCGTTCCAGGAAGAGGCGCTGTCCGGACGCCACCAGATCCGCACCGACGACCTGCATGTTCGGCTCGGCTCTGGTGGCGAAACCTCCGAGGGAGGCGCGCAGCCTGATCGTGCCACTGGTTCGGAACTGCGGTCCGGCCAGGACCAGCTCCGCGACCGCGTGCAAGGCGCGGCGGGTGCGTACAAGCGATTCGATGTCCATGACGGCATGCTCTCCCACCGCAGCGAGCGGCTCCCGTGCCGGCGCGTTCCCCACCGCTCACACGCCGAATCACACGCCGAACGCCTTCGGTGCGACCGGAGCGGCAGACCCTGATCCGACTGGACCCGGCGCCGAGTCGACCTCGGCGATGAGCAGGGCCACGTCGTCATCGTCGTCGTCCGCCCGCCGCAGGGCGGTCAGCAGACGGTCGCAGGTTGCTTCCAGCGGGAGCCTGGGCCCGCGGAGCAGGCCGATGAGGGCATCGAGGCGCGTGTCGATGGCCTGGTCACGGGTCTCCACCAGGCCATCGGTGTACAGCAGCAGCCGGTCACCGGGCGCCAGCTCCACGCAGGCGGACTGGAACGGGACGCCTCCGACGCCCAGCGGCGCGCCCGGGGGCAGCTCCAGCAGCACCGGGGCCCGCCCGGGGCGGTCCAGCACGGGGGGCGGATGGCCGGCCAGCGCGATGCGGCACCGCCTGTGGTGCGGGTCGTAGACGGCATAGACGCAGGTGACGGTGGTCTCGTCGAGTTCGACGGTGACGCGGTCGAGGTGGTGCAGCACCTGAGCGGGGGCGAGGTCGAGGTCGGCCAGAGTGCGGGTGGCGGTGCGCAGCTGGCCCATCCTGGCGGCGGCGTTGATGTCATGGCCCATCACGTCGCCGACGACCAGGGCGGTCTTGTCGCCGGCCAGCGTGATGGCGTCGAACCAGTCGCCGCCGGCCAGCGCGGCGCGTCCCGCGGGCTGGTACCGGGAGGCGACCTGGAGACCGACGGGCCGCGTGGGCACGTGCGGCAGCAGGTGGCGCTGCAGGGTCAGTGCCGTGTTGCGTTGACTCTGGTACCAGCGGGCGTTGTCGATGCACACGGCGGCGCGGGCGGCAAGCTCCTCGGCCAGCACGATGTCGTCCTCGCCGAACGGCAGCGGATCGTGCACGCGCTTGAGGTCCAGGGCGCCGAGCTCTTCGCCGCGGGCGATCAGCGGCACCGCCAGGTAGGAGTGCAGGCCTGCTCGGGCCAGCACGGCCGCGGCCTCGCCGTCTCGGGCGATGCCAGGCAGGTCCTCGCCCGTCACGCGGGCCACGAGCACTGGACGGCCGGTGGTCACGCACCGGGTGACCAGGCGGTCGGCGTCGTACTTGGCGATCTCCCCGACCGGATCGGCGGCGCGCAAGGCGTCGGAGGGGTAGGCCGCCGCCACGGCCAGGGCCCGCAGGGTCACCGGCCCCGCGACCGGCCCGTGTGCGGGCGGGCGTCCGCACAGGACCGAGTCGAGAACGTCGACCGCGGCGACGTCGGCGAGATCGGGAATGACGAAGTCGGCCAGTTCCTGGGCGGTCCGGCCGAGGTCGAGGGTGGTGCCGATCCTTATGGACGCCTGGGCGATCAGTGCCAGTCTCTGGCGGGCGCGGGCGGCCTCGGCGGCCGCGCGGTGCTGCTCGGTGACGTCCACCACCGAGACGGCCAGGCCCATCACCCGCCCGGCTGAGTCCTCCAGCCGGAAGTACGACGCTCGCCAGGCGTGGTCGCTGTCCGGATCGGCACGCGTGCGGCCGACCGTCAACTGATCCACCAGCGGCTTCCCGCTTGCCAGTACCCGGCGCATCGCGGACTCGACGACCCCGGTGTCGAGGAACGGCAGCGCGTCGCGGACATCGCGACCGAGGTGCTGCTCGGCCGGCAGGCCGTTGATGCGCTCCAGTGTCGGGTTGACCAGGACGTACCTCAAGTCGGTGTCCAGCACCGCCACCCCGATCGGGGACTGGGCCACCAGCCGCGCCGACAGGGCCAGATCGCGCTCGACGCCACGTAGCGTGGCCTCGTCGGTGGCGATCCCCAAGGCATAGAGGCGGCCGCGCTCGTCCTGCAACCGCATGTTGCGGAACTCCACCAGCCGGGTGCTGCCGTCCTTGTGCCGCACCGGGAACACCCCCGCCCAACGCCCGCCGCCACCCATCACCTCGGCGAACAGCTCGAGAATCAGACCCCGGTTCTCTTCGGCGACCAGCAGCTTGGCCGCGTACCGGCCAAGCGCCTCCTCGGCCCTCCAGCCGAAGAGATCCTGAGCCTGCGGGCTCCACAGGACGACCCGCCCATCCGCGTCCAACACCGATGCGGCCACACCCAGCAGGTCCAGCAGGCCACCGGGCTCGGACGCCGCAGCCCGCACCCTGCCGACCAGGGGCTGGCCCGCATCGGAGGCGCTCATTCCCGGCCTTCCTTCCGCCCGCCCGATACTGGCGGCCTCGTCCGATCCGGCCCCGTCGCTCGACCTCGCCTTCCGTCTCGGTGCCCTCTATCGTCTCTCCGCGCAGGCCCGCTGGACAGCTCAGGCAGCCCCGCCCGCCAGCAGGTGCACGATTTCCCTCATCAATGACGGGCGTGATCTCGGCTTCTCCCGCAGCCGCTTGCGGACACCGCCCGCTACATTCTGTCCCCGTCGGCGACCGCACAACGGCCGCCAGGCGGAGCGCTCTGCACGGCCCCGCGGGCGTAGGGAGCTCACCATCCGACCCTGCGGCGCCTCGCGTGCGCAGGGACGACGCCAACGAGCCAAGCCGCCGCCCACGAGCTCCATCTGCATGAACAGGAGGGACCCGCGGTTCAAGGCACGTCAGGGCTGATCGACCGAGTGGTTGGGCCGCGGGCAAGCCCCCAGACCCCCGTGGCCCTCGGTCGGCAACAGCCCCGCCTCTGCCCTGCGGCACCGCTTCGCCCTGATAGCTGGCTTCGCGTCGCTGCCGGCGTTGGCTGCAACGCTGGTCGGCCCTGTCCTGGGCGCGGTGCCCGCACCCCTGCTGCCCCTGGCACTTGCGCTGACTCTGCTGGTGGGTGCCGCGGCGTTCGCCACGAAGCTGCTCGGCACCTACTTCGGCCCGGTGGGCGTCCCCTTGGCCACACTCTCGCTCCTCACGGTCGCCAACTCGACGAGCGGGGCTACTACCGGGGTCGACCTGCGCCCGAGCGCCACGGATGCCGTCTCGGGCCCCCTGCCCCACTGGCGTCGGCCGCGTGGCCGTCGCTCTTGACGGAGGCAGGCTTTCACTCGCTCCGATGCGCGGGTTGGTAGTCAGCTGCGCGGAAGCAGCCGTGGAGATGGTCGTTGATCACACCCACGTTCTGCATGAACGCGTACACGCTCGTCGGGCCGACGAAGCGGTACCCCTGGGCCTTCAACTGCCTGGCGAGGTCCTCCGCCTGCGGCGTCGATGTAGGCAGCTCGGCGTAGGACCGGGGAGCCCGCTTGCGGGTCCTCTCAGAGGACGTTAAGTCCCTTTACTCACGGTTGGGGATCGCTCGTTCGTGTGATCGTTCGATGAACTGACGTGTTGGCCGGGGGGTAGGTGAT
>NZ_JBVIRY010000074.1:0-19235 GCF_055575795.1 Kitasatospora sp. NPDC034023 | reverse complement strand
GACCGCAGACTCCCGCCCACGACCAGCACGAGCACCCCGGAGAACCGTCACGCCAGCCCCTCCGACCAGCACGTTCGAAGATGGCGAAGGCTCAATGAAGTTGGACCACTGCACCGTTCGTGCCATCGATCCTTGACCCCCCTGGTCAGGGCCTCACGAGGCGGTGTCAGCCTCCTGGTGGATGATCCGGTCATGCCGATTGCGACCAACGAGCGCGGCCACGTGGTGAAGCGCGCCACCAAGCCCGCCATCGGGACGATGCTGGCCAACCTACGGCGGGGCAATGCGCACATTGTGGAGCGGTTGGACGAGGAACGGCCCGGCAGCTCATACATCCAGGTCCTGCTGCGCGAGAACAACACCTACCAGCTCGAATACCGGGACGGCGTGGCCGAGCAGCACTTCCAGACCATGACCGTTTCCCAGGAGAAGGTCCTCGTGGCGCTGCTCGGCTGGGCTGCCGCGAAGCCGGGCTGGCAGGACGGCTTCATGTGGAACAACATCGGCGAGCAGTTCAGCTCAAGCGACCAGCCAGCACCGGAGTCGTACGACGGTACGAAGCAGCCGGCGGACCCCAAAGCAGTCTGACCAGGGCGGTCAAGGTTCGATGGCACGAACCGTGCAGTGGTCCAGCTTCATTGGCAATCGGTCCAGGTTCGCTGTCGCAGGTCCCCGCGTTGCTGTCCTGTCTCGCTCAGTCGAGTCGCCTTCTCAGCGAACCCAGGCGTTCAGCCTTCTGTCTCAGTGAACTTAGGCGGGGGTGCGCGCCGGGGGACCGTCCCATCTACCCGCTGTATTCCCTGCCTGCCGACATGGTGCAGGCTGGACGTCATGCTTGCTGATCATTACGAGTACGACGTGGTCGTCACGGCTGTGGCCCCAGCCGGGACCGCCGTCCACGTGGACGGGGACGACGGTTTCATCGACCAGACCAAGCACCCCTCATGGCGGTCGGACACTCCCCGCGCCGCGGTCGGCGACCAGATACGCGCGGTGGTACTGGACGCCACCAGGACTCCGCCACGGTTCAGTGCCCTGCCGAGCGACATACAGACGGCGCGGAGCCTGCGCCATACCGAACCACTTCTCCGTCTCTGCCCGCCGCCTGGCGGTGACCGCAGCACCGTGGAGTGGGCCGCCGTGGAGGAGGCGTTGGGCATTGCCCTGCCAGCCGACTACAAACGGCTCGTCCAGGCCTACGGCGGCGGCCTCTTCGCCGGGGTGCTCTGGCTGCTGGAACCAGGCTGTCCGGACGCGATGTACGACCTGGTCAACCAGACCGCGGAACGCGAGGAGATCCTCGCCGAACTCTGGGAAGCGGGCGAGGACAAGCCGTCGGAACTCGATGAGGGAAACGCCAGGCTGGTGCCCTGGGGGTACGTGGAAGGTGCGGGACACTTCCTGTACTGGCTGGTCCGGCCCGGTGTCGAGCCGGAGGAATGGACCGTCATCCTCAACGAGGGGCGCGGTCCGCTCTGGGAGGCCTATCCGGCCTCGTGCAGCCAGTTCCTCCTTGACGTGGTGGCCGGCACGACGGCGTCGTTCTACTTCACCGACCTCGACGACGTCGTTGCCCAGGAAGACAGGATGCGCTTCTCACCCAACTCGCTGATCCTTGGCAAGTAGGAGCAGTCGGCGGGGCCGCACCGGGGACCACGTTTCGCTGGACTTGCCTCTCCCGCAGCGGCTGCGTTAGTTGAATCGAGCCTGTCTCACGCAATCCAGTTCATGCAGGTCAGCCCGACCGTAGGCGACTCACTTCATTGAGACTGGACAGCAGATCGGGGAGCTGGAAGGAGTACCGGCTGAGCAAGCATGTTCACGTGGTGGCGCGCGAAGGGGGAGAGCCGGGCGACGTCCTGGTCGTGGACGTCGAAGCCGTCGGCGCGGAGCTGGGCGAGGTCGGTGTCCATTTAGCGGGTGTTGAAGAGCACCAGGGCGTTGAGGACCAGGCCGAGCGCGCCGAGCCGCCCGCACGCCCTGGCCCGGGGTTTGTGCCGCAGGTCCGGCAGGTCCATCTCGGCGTCCGCGACCTGCCGCCGACGGGGCGCCGTCACGGGAGCACCGTCGGTGTTCGGGCCCTGACTGCCGGATCCTGACGGTGGCCTGCAGCGCCCTGGCGGTCTTCTCGTCCGGGTGACCGCGTCTTGGGCTACAGGCTGGGCGTCTCCTCCTGCGCGGTGTTCCCGTTCTCGTCGGCGTCGGGGGCGTCTTCGGTGTTCTCTGCGGTGCGGCGGTAGTAGGGGTGGGTGGTGTCCATCCTGCGGGCGAGGTGGAGGGGGGTGGGGGTGCTTTGGCGGACGTCGGAGGTGATGCCCTGGTTGGTCAGGACGGCGGCGACGGCTCCGATGAGGTCGCAGTCGGCGTCGGGTCTCTGGGCGATGACGGTGAACCGGGTGGCGGTGTGGGCGTAGCCGTTCTTGCTCTGGCTGCCGCTGTCGAAGCGTGTCTCGTCCTTGCCGAAGCGGCCGGCGGGGCCGGCGGCCCAGGTGCGGGGGACGTTGACGAGCAGGAGGTCTGGGTAGGTGTGGGTGCCGTCGTCGGTGGCGAGTTGGAAGAGGCTGGTGGTGGTGTCGGTGGCGCGCCAGGTGCCGTCGCTGGTGCGCATGTGGGCGCCGGTGGGGCGGCCGATGCGTTCCAGGTCGCCGATGACGCGGACGGTGGCCAGGGGACGTTGGGCGCGGGGGAGGCTGTGGCCGGGCAGCCAGGACGCCGGCCGGGGCATGCCGGGGAGCGGGTCCTGGCCCAGGGCTTCGTCGGTGAGGCCGGCCCAGATGTACTCGGCGGAGTCACCGTCGAGGTAGAGCACCGCGGGGGCCGCTTCGGGCAGTTGCGTGCGGGTGGCGATGAGGGCCTGTTCGACAATGTCCGCGGCGGCGCGGGCCTGGAGTGTCTCGTCTCCAGCGGTGGGATAGCTGCTGACGTCCCAGGCGAGGTCAGCGGCGTGCAGGGCGGTGGTGGCCGGGCTGTGGGACAGCCACTGCCCGGCCTGGGGGCTGTAGGCCCAGATCTGCCAGGGGTCGTCCTTCCCTCCGGTGGGGCGCATTGCGGTGAGGGTGGCGGTGATTGGTGCCGGTTCGGTGGTGCGGCGCCTGCCGGGCGTGTGGCGCCGGGCGTGGCGGCGGACGTGGATGCCGATGTGCCACCAGTTCTCGAACGGCAGTTTTCCGAATGCGGCGCCCAGGCGGTGGTCGGTGGCGCCGACGCCGCTGAGGATCTCGCGCAGCACGTTCGCGGTCGAGCTGTCGAGGCCGCTCTGGCGGGAGGCGACCTTCTTCGCCCGGTAGTTCTCGTTGTAGGGCTTGCCCTCCCGGGTGTGGGTCGGAACTGGCGGCGGAGCCTGCTTGATGTACTGGGAGGTCGCCGCGAGGCGCGCGAGGGCCTGCTTGGAGGGCCACTTGCCGTCCTCGGCCTCGGCCTTCTCACGGGCTTCGACGCTCGGGTACCAGCGCTCGGGATCCCAGTCGGTCTCGCAGATCGCCGCGACGCGCGTGTCCTCGCGGGTGTAGGGGGCGAGCATCTGGGCCAGGTCCCGCTCGCGCTCGGCGCTGGTGCGCGGTCCGTGGCCCAGCGCGCCGGCCTTGTCGTGGAGGAAGACGACCTCGATGCGTCCGCCGGCCGCAGGTTCGGCGACACCTTCGACGGCCTTCCAGCCTTCGCCGGGGCCCCACTGGGCGGCGATCGCGGCCTTCACCCGGGCGCGGACCTCGTCGGTGCTCCACAGGACGGGGACAAGAAGGGTGCCCACGCCGGCGGCGTCCAGAGCGGCGGGGATCCGTTCCAGGGGGATCGGTCCGCTGACGCGCGAGCCGCTCTCGGTGGGCGGCACCTTGATGCCGGGGACCTCGATGAACACGGGGCTGCGGTGGCTGTACTTCTCGCACCTGGTGTCGATGGCCTCCTCGACGCGGCGGAAGAACTCCATGCCGTGTCCGCGGCCCAGGCCGGGGGTACGGGCGCTGGCCGGTGCGACAGCCCAGATTGGCCCGAGGGCGGCACCGGCGAGGGCGTCGTCGGCGAGGTGCTCGGGGAAAGGCGGAACATTCGCGCTCAGGCGGGGCAGGGCAGCCAGGCGGCGGCTGGCGGCGACCGCGGGGACGTTGAGGCGGCGCTTCCACGGCGGGCCGTCGGTGGCTGCGGCTACGACGAGCGGCTGGTCGGGGTTGGTCAGCAGGACGGTGGCGACACCCTTCCAGGAGGTGGCCAGGAGGGTGGTGGTGGCGTTGACGGTCAGCGCGTGGCGCCGGGAGTGCCCGCTGGCGGCGGTGCCGATGGTGATGCGGGGCAGCAGGTGGCGCACGATGCCCTCGCGGTCGGGTTCGGCTGGCAACTCGTGGCCGACCGCGGCCAGGCGGCCGTCGGTGCACAGGGCGAAGCGGACAGGGGTGCCGTTGTCGCGGGGCCACTCGAGGGCGGCGAGTTCCTCGGCCAGGCGCCAGCGGGCGAGTTCGCCCGGCCACCAGCCGCGCGAGCGCTTGCCGGCACGGGGTGGCTGGGGCAGGACGGCGGGGCGGGGCTCGGCCCGGGCGAGGAGTTCGGCCAACTGTTCACCGATGCGCCGGCCGTCGGGGCCGGGGACCACGGCCTCGGCCCAGTAGCTGAACACGTCGTACCGATCCTCGGTGCTGATCGGCGCAGCGCACAGGAGTTCGTAGCAGCCGTCGTTCCACTGCCAGCGCGCCCAGGTGCCCGCAGCCGCGCGCAGGACGGACTCCAGCGCCCGGTAGGGCGGCTGCACGTCCAGGCCGGGACCGACGTTGCGCTTGTACTCCTGCGCAAGCTCCACGGCCAGGTCCATGACGGGGGCGTCGGGCCGGTAGGCGATCACCTCCCCCAGGTCGGCAGGGGCGGTGCGGAACTGCAGCAGGCGGGCCTGCTTGCGGGCGACGCTGTCCAGCGGGCGGCTCATGCGTACTCTCCCAGGTAGGCGTCAGCCCGCGCGCAGCGCGGGCAGCAGGTGCTGGGCGTGGGCGTACTCGGCGATTTCCTCGATGGTGTGGCCGTAGCAGCTGCCGAGCTGGGCAAGGTCGTCCTGCGGGGACTGCTCAAGCAGGCCCCGGACCAGGGTGGGCAGGTCGGATCCCCAGATGGGGTCGTGGAAGGCGCCGTCGATGAAGTGGAGCTCGACGTGGGTATGCCCGCGGCGTCCGCGGCCGGCCAACTGGACGCTCTGTCCCAGGAGGGTGGCGACGAGTTCGTACTTCAGCTCGTCGGGCAGGGCGGAAAAGCGCTTGGGCGCGTTGAGGTTGAGGCGCAGATGCGCGTCGGCAGCCGCGCGGGCCCGGGCCAGGACGGCCGCGGCATCGCTGCCGGGGACGGTGTCGCGCCAGGCCCGGGCGGCGACACTGGCCGCCAGCACCGCCGGGTCGTCGGCCGGCATGACCGGCCGCACGCCCATGGCGATGAGGGTGATGGCCGACACGGCGACGCCCTCGAACACGGTCAGCACGTTCAGGCCCCGCTCGGTGCGCGGCAGCGGCGAGATGAGCACTTCGCCGTCGAGGTCGGCCAGTTCCGCGAAACGGTCCCGGGTGAGCTGGCCGATCGCGTCGCAGACCGGCGGCAGAGAGGGATCGGGGGTGTCCGCGACGGCGACGTAGATCCGCAGCCGCCGTCCGAGGGCGAGCGCGGTGTCGTACAGGGTCTGGGCGAAAAGGCGGGCCTGCCGGTAGGAGTTGACGGTGATCAGGGCCCGCGCGCGATGCCGGGTGCGCTCATCCGCAGCCAGCCGGGCCAGGTCGCGCACCAGGCCCGGCGCGTAGCCGGCGGCCAGCGAAACGACCCGCTGGTCGCGTTCGCGGTAGGGCGTGCTGCCGACGGCCAGGAGCTTCCCGTCGGCGACGGGGGTGCTGTTGAAGATGGTCAGGCCGCCCGCAAGGGTGTCGGGCATAGCCCAGTCGGGGCGGGCGAGCAGATGGGTGCGCGCCGCGCCCGGCATGAAGCCGGTGGCGGACATGCCCAGGACGGTACGCTGGCGGCCGCTCAGGGCGAGGGAGACGATGCTGCCGAGGAACTGTGTCTCGGTGTGGGGGTCGGCGCGCAGCACCTCCATCTTCAAAATCGCGTGGGCGCCGGGGTCGTCCAGCCCCTCGAAGCGGAACCCGCCCAGCTGGCGGCCCAGCGGGCCGAACGGGACGACGGTACCGGCGCCTTGGTGGCCGATCGCGTCGGCGAGCTTGGAGGCGGCCTCGATGCCGTGCCCGGCGAGCTCGCTGGCCCGGTCCGTCAGGTCGAACATCGTGTGGACGATGGCCGTCAGCCACGTTTTCATCATCAGCGCGTGCAGGACGCCCGCGGTGGCCTCGGTGCGCGTGACCGCCCGCACCGGCTCCGGCCCGCCGGGTGCGCGCTGCACCGGCACCGTGGACGCAGCAGGTACTTCGTCGGCCTCACCCTCGGCGGCGGCGTAGGCGGGCAGCGCGGCGCAGACGATCTCCCGCAGCTCCTCCTTGAGTGGGGCCAGCTTCCACTCTCCGCCCTCGTCGATCGTGAGCATCCGCTCCAGCACGCCCGGGACGGGCAGCAGCCGATCCGGCAGCACGGCAGAGGAAGGCCGGTCGCCCGGCCGGGTGGCCACACGCGGGAGCAGGGCTTGCAGGCAGTCGGCCTGCTCGGCGGTGGCCGCGGCCTCGGGATCCACCCCGATCAGGTCCTCCAGCAGGTGCCGGTCCCATTGGTGGGGCTGGTACCAGCGCTTGCGGTCCTGCAGGACCTGCCGGGTCCGGCGCGGGTCCTGCCCGCGGGCCATGGCCCGCGCCTGGGCGACCTCGGTGCAGACCTCCTCGCCAGCCACCAGGTCGAGCAGCTGCTCGGCCAGGAACACCGCCCGGGTCAGGGGCCGGCGCACGGCCACCGCCAGCCGCGGCGGTGCCTGGTGCAGGCTGTCGCGGATCTGCCGCAGCACCGTGGCCGGGCGGGAGCGGGAGGCGAGCTCCAGCACGCCGCACTCGCTGAACCCCCGTGCCTGGTAGGCGTCGACCTCGTCGACGACCACATAGGACGCCAGGCGCAGAAGGAACTCCCGCACACTGATGCTGTTGCGGACCTCCCCGTCGACCTCCACCGGAACCTTGATCATCCCGGACTGGAAGCAGGCATGGGTGGTCACGATGATCCTGGCCCACGTCGCGGCCTCGATGTGGGAGAACTTCCCGCAGGACGACACGTACGGGCACAGCGCCCGCTCCGGCTGGCCGAAGGCGTCCGAGGCGGCGACCGTGCACGGCTCCCTGCCGGCCTCGAAGGCGTCGCGTCCCTCGAGCTGCGCCTGTACGGCGCACCCGTAGGCGGAGTTGTTGACGAGGAAGGCGATGCTCGCCGAGGCCTGGGCCAGCGGTACGCCGGTGCCCTCCAGTTTCGCGGCGGAGCGCAGCGCGAAGTCATAGCGGCTGTTGGGGGCGATGAACGGCGTGGCCGTCGCCTTGACGCCCGCCGCCCGCAGCTCCTGCTGCAAGGTGGCGGCCTCGCCGTAGACGTCGCCGTTGTCGCTGACCACCAGCACGGTGGTGCGGTCTAGGCCCGCCTGCTGGATCGCCAGCCCCCGGCCGAAGACGTTCTTGCCCACGCCCGGAGGCGCACTCAGCAGGTGCATGCGGCCCGGCGGCAGGACGACGGGTTCCAGGGGGCGCTGTCCGCCACCGACGGTCCCGCGCAGCAGCAGCGCGATCTGCTTCTCGCGGAAGGCCGGGCCCTCCATGTCCTGGTCGGTGTCCCGGCTCTGCCAGCCGAGCTCGTCGGCGTCCACCACCAGGTCCACCGACGGCGCGGTCACGACCCGGGGTGGCCTGTACAGCCCCTGCTCGTCGGGGAAGGCGAGCTGGACCCGCCCGCGCGATGTTGGAGCGGACCAGCTCGATCCGCTGGCCACTCGCAGCGGCCGTCGGCGCCTGGTCGGCGCGAGCAGGCGGTCGGCGACGTCCGCAGGGTCCTGCCCGTGAACCGGCAGCACTTCAAGCGCCCGGCCCCGCTCGCTGTACCCCAGCGTGTAGAGGGAGGGCAGCGGGTCGTCCGCGTCCGGGGTGTGGAAGACGTCGTGGACGCCCCGTTCGATGTGGTGCAGTAGCGCCTCCCCCCGGTGGCGGGTGCCCAGCAGCGCGCCCAGGCGCTGCTTGTCCGCCTCGGGCCACTGCTCCCATCCCGCCACGACGCGTGGCGCGTGCCCGGTGAGCAGGACGTGGGCGTCCGCGATGCGCACCACCTGTTGTCCGTCGCGGAACCGGGCGGGGAGGAGGTACTCGGCCAAGGCCAAAGCTGCGGCCAGGGTCCTGCTCACGCTCCCTTCACCTCCGCCACCAGGTCGGTGTCGGTCAGCACGCGCGCGCCGCTGTCCCGCACCACCCGGCGGAGCAGCGGCAGGTATCCGCGCAGGTGCTCAGGCACCACGAAGCACAGCTCGCCCGGGTCCTCGGGGTCCTCGCGCAGCTTCTGGGCCAGCCCGTACGGGCTGGCCCAGGTCTTGACGTCGACGCGCCACGTCCGGGACCGAGCGGGACGGGTGACGTGCAGGTCGTAGGCGTCGCCGAACGGCCACAGCCGCACCTGCGCACCCGAGGCGACCAGGCGGTCGCGCAGCTCGACCTCCAGCAGGCCCGGTAGCGTCACCCACAGCCACAGGGCGTAGGGCAGCGCCACGTAGCCCTCCACGGGCAGCAGTTCCGGCACGGTGCGCAGTTCGCCGCGCGGCGCCAGGCTCCAGCCCTCCGCAGTCGGCTCGGCCCGGTACCGGGCGCCCAGCAGGCTGTGGCGGTCGTCCTCGCATTCGAGGTCCACCGCGCCGTTGAGGCGAAAGGCGGCACACATCGTCCATCTACACATCGGGCACGCTGCCCACAAGCTGCCGAACTGCCGGGTTGGGGAGATACCGGTGTACGCACCCAACTCGACCAACGCGGTGTTCCGGGACAGCTCGCGCCGTGTCAGGACCGGCGTGCGGACCATCGCCTCCCGGCCCCGGGTGTATGCCTCGAAGCCGGCGGCCCTCAGCGCACGGAAGACGGCGTGCTGGACGGTCTCACCGGAGATCCGGGATAGCCCGGCGCTCACCGGCAGCATCCCCACCGCTCGCAGCAGACTGTGCAGATGGCGGATGTCGGCACCGATCCCCGGGGCCTGGTGGCCGTGCTCGGCGGCCTCCACCGCGAGCCGGTGCAGCGCCGAGCTGGGCATGCCGTCGTCGTCGAGCAACCACAGCTCACCGAGTACCGATCCCTGGGGCACTCCATCAGCAGCCGCATACGTCCTCTAGCCTCACCCTCGCTGCTGCTCAGGGCAAGGGCCGCGACCACACAGGCGTCGAGCGCCGCGCGCTGGTCCTCGTCGAGTTCTTGAACGGCCGCTGCCGTCCCGGCCACCGCCGACACTCCGGTCCTCCCCGCGCACATCAAACCCATGCCACAACCCCAACCCCTCTGCCACGTGGGAGGGCACGGCAGTTCGGGAACCTTCCCCCGATCCGGTGATCCCGGTCCTACATACGCGGTGAGGGGGTCTCCCGGACAAACTCGTGTCCGGCAGCCGCCGGACCGGGGCCAGCAGCGTCCGTTCAGCGCCTGGCGGGGGCCCGGTCCCGGTCCGGGGGTGTCTCCGCCCTGTGTCGGTGCGGGCTGGGATGCTGACGCGATGAACGGCGACGGGGGCCGTCGGCGAGGTCGGAGACGATAGCGGAGCCCCGGGGCTCGGGGAAGTCGAAGGTGACGGCGATGTCCTGTGCCTTGAGCCAGGCCGCGAGGTCGGCCTTCACGAAGAGGTGGTCCGCGCTGTCCTTGCCGCGGGCCCGTCGCCCGCACGGTGTGTCAGGGTCGCCCTTGGTGGCGGGGTCGTGCGGATCTTGTCGTGGCAGAGTCGCGCCGTGAGCTGGCGGCCACAGCCGCCCGGCAGGTTCACGCCGCACCACCAGGTGGTCCCGTCGTGTTCTTTGAGGAAGGCGGTCAGCTCCTGCGGATCCTCCGGGTAGATCGCCGGTTCATCGGAGTCCGGGGATCCGACAACCGCGGTCTGGATAAGGCGTCTGTCCATTCTGCTCCCAATGGGCCGAAAGGTTACCTGCGCAACATTGTGCTCCTGTCTACCGACACAACGGCCCCTTCCGGGCGTGGATCGGCTGATGACCAGCTGCCGCGCTCGCCCGCGCCGTGCTGCTGGAACGGAAGCGAGGCGGCCGTCCCGCGTGCCGGGGTGCTGGGGCTGTACCGGTCCAGGCGCGGGCGGCGAGCGACCTGAACTGCCCCCTTTCCGCAGGGAAACCGGTATGCGCACCGCGTCATTGAGATGATGGAGGAGTTTCCAAAAACCTTTTTCTGCAGGAGAGTTGATGCGCAAACGTTCGAAGCACCCGCTTCCCACCTTCAGCCAGTTCCTCATGGCGCCCCGCATGATGCGGCGCATCTCCGTCTGGATGCGCGATCACGGTCTGACCTTCGAGGAGGCCCGGGCCTGGGATGCGTCGCGGCACCTGCTGATCGTCCACCTCACCGACACCTACGGGCCGCAGTGGCGCCGCAGCGGCCCTGCCGAGCTGGTGGTGCTGGCCGGCCGGGCGGTGGACTTCGACCCGAAGCTCCTGCCGTACGGGGTGAAGGGCATCTACCACCCGGAGACCCTCGCGGCGGTGCGCAGTCGCGAGCTCCGGTCCGAAACCGTCGGCGGCTGAGAGGAGCCGTTGTTCAGGTCGAGCAGGGCGGTGACGATTGCGGGTCGTCCGAGCCCGCGTAGGACGCAGTAGCTCCTTTCGGAAACACCACGAGTCGGGCGGAATTGGCCCGCCCGCATCACGACCGACCGGCTGGAAGGCCGCCACCCCAGTGGGTGACGGCTTCCCAACGCCTTCTCGTGGCCCGGCAGCCCACCGCCGGGCCACGACTACCGCCCCGGCAGGGGGACGGCCCGCTACGCCCACTCGACTCCGTGCTCGGCGAGCTGCGCGAGCTGGCCTGGCGTGAGCTTCGCCCGCCTGGCCTTCTGGTTGTTGAGCCAGGTGCCCAGCGCGAACTGCGACACCACCACCTGCTCCTCGCCCCCAGGACCCGCCTCCACGGCCTCCACCAGCTCCTTGTGCGGGCGGGGCACCCGGGGATGCCGCTCCCGCTCAACGAACTGGGCGAGCGCGGCCAGGCCAGCCGCGAAGCGGTCCGCCCTCGACACCTTCGGTTTCGCCTCGGCGGCGGCCTTCGCTGCGACCAGCTCTGGGTCGGCCTCGATCCCGACCGCCGCGAGCAGGTCCTGCTGCTCGGCCTCCAGGTCGGGCCAGGCGGCCCGCTGCGCGCGCACCCAGTGGCCGAGCTGTTCGCCCTCGTACACGGTCTCCAGCGGCAGCGACGGCCAGTCGACGCGGCCGTCGGACTCCAGCCACCACTGCCGTGCGACGGCGTAGGTGCGCTGCCAGGTGATGGGCCAGGCGGGGCACCACCAGGGGTCGATCTCCTCCAGAGCCCTGCGCCGCTGCGGCGCGAGCGCGCCCGGCTGGTCGGCCGGCACCTGCGCGGCGGCCCGCAGCTCGGACAGCCACGTGCCGATCGCGTACCCGCCGACCGAGGCCCGCGCCGGCGCCGCCAAAGACCCGCCGTGCCCCTTCGCCCACACCCGCGCCCAGTCCAACCCGGCCTCGAAGCGGGCGTCGGACACGGACCAGATCATCCCCAGCGCATCGAGCATGTCGACCCGATGGCGCGCCAATTCACCTGCCGCGTGCTCACTACGCCGCTCGGAAAGCCATTTCCCGAGCGGGAAACTCCCTTCCTCAGTCGGCCCGCGCTGGCGGATCGGCCCGCGCGACCCGACCATCGCGGAATAGGGAACCTCGAGCCCGCCGGTCTCCTCGTGCCAGCGCCTCGCGTGGTTGATGCCCGCCCGCCAGTACTGGTTCTCGCCCGTCAGGACCCGCGAGGCGATGAACAGCGCGAGCACGTTCCCGTCCACCGGCACCTGGAACCGCACCGGCAGCGTGAACGCCCCACCACCGCCCGCCCCGACCTCACCAGACCAGCTCTCACCAGGACCTGAGACAGCCTCGGCGCTGCCCCCCTTCGTGCGCTTGCCGGACTTCTGCGGCACCGCCAGAGCCTCCACCACCCGCGCGTCGTGGCTGCTATGGGGTGGTGGTGGGAGTGCGGGTTGGGGTGGGGGTGGGTCTGGGGTTTCGTGGGTTGGTTGAGAAGGTTTTGGGTCGGGGTGGGTTCGGGTGGGTTGGTTCTGGGGGTTGTTGGTGTTGCTGGCGGAGAGGTGGGCGACTCAATGAACCTGAGACACCAACAGTCTGGCTGACTTACCGTCGCCCTATCATCCAGGCAACTTCATCGAGGAGGCGCGTCGATGTCCGTTGTCACAGCGCGTGTGCTGCGCGAGGCGATAGGGGTCTTCTTCAGAGACGCCTTCAACGCAGACACGGTCGAGGAGATCTGCACTGAGATGGGGCTGGAGCCGCCGGCGCCGCCGGACGACGTCGCATTCTCCAGCAAACGCGCGTACGTGGTCCGCCGCCTACAGGGCAAGCCGCTTGTGACCTGGTGACCCTCGCCGCTCATCTTGACGAGGAGCACGACATCCCCGAACTGCGGCAACTGATAGCCCAGGTCGGTCCGGTCGGTGTGGCGGGCCAGCCCAAGAACCTGATCTTCGCCGCCCTCGGTCCCAAGCACCGCATGGTCCTCAGCGACGCGATCAACAACGACATCCAGCTCGTCGGGAACGAGCAGTACTGCCTGCACTACGACCAGCCGCTCGACGCAGGAGGCCTCACCTGGCGCCAGTTGATCACCTGGTGGGCTGCCCGGCAGGGGCTCGAAACGAGCACGGAGACGGAGGTCTCCCAAAGCCTCTACCAGCGGCTTCTGAAGTCTGCCGACAACGAGGCAGAAGAACTGATCCTGCGCCGCTACGCCCAACGCTACGTAGATGTTGGGCCAGACATTCCGGCCTTGATCCCCCAGGTGTACCTGCATTACGACCCCTACACACGGCACGGCCTCGGACCCGCGGGCTCACCCTTGCCACGTCAGCGGATGGACTTCCTCCTGCTGTTTCCCAACAGGACCCGGATCGTCATTGAGCTGGACGGGCTCCAGCACTACGCCGACCCGATGACCAGACTCGCTGCCCCTGACCGGTACGCGGCCATGGTGGCTGAGGACCGGCGTCTGCGGCTACGCGGATACGAGGTCTATCGCTTCGGCGGCTCCGAACTGGTTGACCGTGAAGCCGCATCCAATCTGCTCGATGACTTCTTCACCCAGCTCGCTGCCCGCTACAAGCCGTAGTCGGCGCGCCAGCTGAGTGCTGCTCCTACGTCGTCTCCTGCGAATGCCCAGAACCGTTGCTACCGCTGCTGGCCTGCCACCAGGAACGCAAGGAACGGCTGGAACGGGAGGCCGAGAAGCAGCTGGAAGCCGCCCGGGAGGTGAACGCCTCGCTGCGCCCGTGCTGGACGTGCCGGGGCTCGATCGGCGGTCAGGAGGGTTCGGAGCTGGAGCTGAGGGAGGAGGCCGGCCCGGACCGGCTTGAGTGCCCGGGCTACGAACAGCCCCGCAAGGCAAAGGACTTGGGCCAGCTGGTGCTGCCCGCCCCGACCAAGCGGGAGCTGGTGGCCGCGCTGGTCTCCGCTCCTCCGTGGTGGGAGGGCCGTGTGCTCCACACGAAGCTCTACCCGGCGAGGGGCCACAGGTGTGACCTGATAGTCCCAAGAGGCGCGAAATAGCTCTACTGCCACCTTGTCTATACCTCTGTGGCAGGGCGGCTGAAGTGTTCGACGTAGTGGTCAGATTAGCCGGATCGGTGACTGTGTGTGGTGGCTGAGGGTCGTGGGGCCGGTCGGTTGCTCATTGGGTTGGCGGGGGTGCTTTCGGCGGATATTCGGCCAGGAATTCCGCCCGGCTGTCTTTGTGAATTGGTTGCTCGTGATGGTTTGAATTTGGTGGGATTGGTCGGAGTGAGGGGTGATGGTGGGGTTGACGTCCCCCGTGGCCTCTGCCGTCCGGCCAGGGGCCGCAGGCCACCGCGCCCGCCCGTGCTGCGCCTCGCTGGCCCGTGCGACGGCCCGGGGACCCGCCGTCTGGTGACGACGCAGGCGACACCCCCACAGCCCCTCTGAGGGGCCGCCAGGCCCCGGCCCCCGCTGTCCTGCCCGGTCCCGTGCAACACCACAGGAAAGCTTGACGGACCAGTCCCGATCCCACAGGGACCGTCGAACGGCCGGCCCTGTCGGCCGTGGCAGTTAACGTGCGGCGAGGCCGAGGGCCGGTGACCAGGGAGGGTACTGAAGTGGGTGGCAACGAGTGGGCGGCGACCGGGCCCTACCAGAAGGACCTGGGGGCGGCGTTCCGCCAGGCGCAGGAACTGGAGCTGGCGGAGGACGACCACGGCTTTCCGGGGCGCGGCATCGTCGAGCTGTGGGAGGACGAGGGCTGGCGCGAGTACATCCTGACCGGAGGCACCTGCACGGTGCTCGACTTCTACGCGCTGATCGACGCCGAGGCGGGCGACCAGTTCGCCATGATGCGCCCCTTGACCGACGAGGAGATCCGCAGCTGGGCTCCCCACGGCCAGCCCACACGAGAGCAGTGGGACGCCTCGATACGTCCGCTGCTTGACCCGGTCGGCCGCGGAATCGGCCGCTGCACAGTGCTGTACCAAGATGGCGAACCAGCCGAGATCGCCTACTGGGGCTGCACCGCGGACTAGATTCAGCGCCGACCACACTCCGCCGAGACAGGCCACCCAAGCTGTCCGTGCCAGGCCGTCCTGCCCGCGCCATCTGGCCACACGCCCCGCCCCTGACCCGGACCAGGGTGGGCGCGGCCTCCAGGTGCCGGGCGTAGGTGCGCCGGGTGTTCGCCGAGCGGTAGTGCGCGATCCAGCCGCCGGCGACGTCGGGCAGCGGGTCGCCGTAACCTCACTCGGCGACCAGGTCCTCGCGTAGCCGCCGCGCCTCACTCGGCGGCGAGTTCGGTCATGGCTGCGTGCTCCCTAGAACACGTACATGCGGGGGGCGGGCTTGGCGTCGGCGACCAACGATCGGCGCCAGACGTCCGCCCCGTCCTGGGCTCGACACTCGAAGGTGAAGTGGACAGGTGTGATGGTCTCGATCGGGGCCATCGCCACGGGCACCGCGAACGTCCTACCTTGGGCGACACGCTCGACCTCTAGCGCAGGTCGGAGTGACGTCGAGGTCCCCCTAGCATCCGGGGCCTGGATCCCGTGGACACCCTCACCCTCGACCCGAACCAGGACAGTGGCCAATGCAGGTCCCGAGGCCTGCGTGACCTCGAACTGACTGGCGTGATCCGATCCCTGGAACGCACCCTTGAAGGCAACCGTGAACTGCGGCCCACGGGCTTCGCGCCGGTCGGTCTCCTCGGCATCCAGCTGGCGACGCAACAACTCGACCTGTTCCTCGGCGGCGCGTACCTGGTCCTGCACGGCAATGACGTATTCCTCGGCGGCCTGGGCCTGCTGCTCGGCGGCGTTGGCCTGGCGCCGGGCGACTTCGGCGGCCGCCTCCGCGGCTTCCGCGCCCGCCCTGGCGTCTCTCGCCTGGCCCCGGGCGATGTGCGCCTGCCAGAAGGCAGCGCCAGCGGACGCTGCGCCGAAGACCGCCGCCGCGGTCGCGATGATCTGGTCAGCTTCCACGGTGTCCCCTCCTACCGGCTGCCGACGGGTGCCGCCGGAGCGGCCGTCAGCCTATCGGCGCGAGGAGGAAGGATAACGGGGATTATCCTTCCTTCTCCCGAGGCCGTTCCGGTGGTCAGCGGATCAGTTTGTGCAGCACCGGGACGCTCAACCCGAAGCCGGTCAGGCCGGCCAGGACCGCGCTGGCGGCGGGCCCGCCGCTGAGGAAGGTCAGCCCACCGGCGATCAGGCCGATGAAGGCCGCCGCCAGGAGGATGATGGCGGTGCGGACCGTCAGGAACGGGTCGGGCTCGGGCGGGGAGGCCGGGGTCGGGGTCGGGGTCGGGGTCGGGGTCGGGGTCGGGGTCGGGGTCGGGGTCGGGGTCGGGGTCGGGGTGGGCGAACTCACGTTCTTCTCCATCGGGCCGTCGGTGATTCAAACGCCCACTTCTACGTCGTGCCGGGCCCGGTACCCCACGGACGACTTCGCCCGGGGGCCGTTCTAAAGAATCTTGAAAAAGTCCGTGGGGTACCCGTGGGACGGCCACTTACAAGGGGTCGAACTCGGTTCCGGCGCAGCCCGGGAGCTTGCGAGTGGGGTGGGCCGGGGCCGAAATCGGCCCCTTCACTCTGAACGGGCCGAGGAGACGATCGAAAGGGGAGGCGATGCAGGGCGACGACGCGGGCATGCAGGTCGCGGCCGCGCGCGCCCGGGACCTACAACCCGCAGACCGGCCCAGCCAACGCGACCTCGGCGCGCCCGTCGCTCCCGAGATCCTGGAAGCGTTCTACGCCGAGAACTCCCGCGAGAGCCGGAAGGCCCGGAAGCAGCAGGAGAGCATCGACCAGCGGATGGCCGACCAGCGGATCGTCGAGTTGTTGGCGCAGGACGGCTTCGAGGGGCCGCGGTATGACCGGTTCGTCGACGAGCTCGTCCGGTACGGGATCGCGGTGCTGCGGGCTTGGATGCACTCCGGGTACGTCTTCAAGCTCGTCGCCCACCGCGGGTTCGGCCTCAACCCGCACGAACTCGAGCTGGAGGAGCTGCACCGCAACACCGACCTGAGGGAGGAGCTGGCCACCATGACCGTCGCCCTCGCCCTGCCCCGCTTCCGTCAGCGAGCGTTCGTCGAGGGCGGCTGGCGGTTAGACGGCGGCGCCAGCATCACCACCTACTTCATGGGCGCCTGCGCCTACGACTTCCCGAACCAGTTCCGCCAATGGCGGACCAGCGAGGAACGACAATCCCGGGTCCTCGGACGGCAGAAAGCCGTCTACGAGGACCCACTCCGCACCCTGAGCGTCGCCGACGAGGTCCTCGGCAACCTGCGAGTGATCACCGACATCGAAGAGCTCGACGACCCGAGGGTGAGGGCGGCGGTGGCGATGACCATCGACGGCTACTCGCAGGAGGAGATCCGCGAGGTCCTGGACGCCAAGACCGTACGGGCCGTGGAAGGCCTGCTTTACCGGTGGCGGACCAAGGCCAAGCAGCATGAGGAGCGTGGCGAGCGTGGATGACGACCAGGACTTCGACGCGCTTCTGGAGCGGTCCTCCCTCGGCTCTCCCGGGGCTCGTCGGCTGCGTGCAAGCACCTCGGCGTCGCGTGCCGCCGCCGTCCGACGGATTGTCGAACTACGCAGCATCCTCACCCATGCAGACGACACCGCGGCCAAGCAAGCGATGGCCGAGCTATCGGAGGCACTGCACGGCATCGGCCACAGCACCCCTGAGGCTGCCCTACGCCGTGCCTATGAGCTTCTCCATGACTGGGGTATCAGCTTCCCCGAGCCGGATGATCCCGCAACCACGTCCCCCGAGCCACCACAGTTCGATCGTGTCTCCCTTGAAATGGACAACGAGGAGACCATGCGACACCTTCAGCGGCACCTGGGGGACTACGGCATCCCGAGCAGGGTCACGCCCCCTCCCGGGAACGATGAGTGGCCCACCCTTGTGCTGACCGTGCGCGTAGCCCCTCATCAGGTCGCCCGACTGACCGCGGTGGTGAGCTTCTATCTCAGCGAAAGGCCCGATGTACGGATCACCATCCGCACCCCGGACGGACGTGCCATCGAGATGGCATCGAACCAGCCTTTGTACATGGACAGGCCGATTCTTGCCGCCCTCGAAGGGCTACCGAGGGCAGAACGAGATTGATCATTATCCTTCCCTTTCTGGGCTACTCCCCTGCCCCTCCGACCAGCTGGTGGAGGCCCAACACGCTCGCCCCGCAGGCCGTCAGGCCGGCCACCCAAGCTGTCCGTGCCAGGCCGTCCTGCCCGTCGCCCCGGACCGGCGTCCGCCGTCCGGCCGGGGCCGCAGGCCACCGCACCCACCCGCGCTGCGCCTCGCCGCCCCGTGCCCCGGGGTACCCGCCACCTGGTGGCGCCGGCAGGCGACACCCCCGCTTCCCTGAGGGACCGCCAGGCCCCAGCTTCCGCCTTGCCCTCCGCCCGGTTTTCCCGCGCCCCGCACGTGCCCCACGTGTGCCCTGCACCCTTTTCTCGGTGGCGCCGTAGGCGACACCCCCACAGCCCCTCTGAGGGGCCGCCAGGCCCCGGCCTTTTGCCGGGTCCTGGACCCATTTTCTGCCGTTCCTGTGACATTTCTGTGCGGTGCTGCGCCCCGGATTTTTCGGGAAGGTGGTGTCCGGGCATTATTTGTCGGTTGATGCCGGTAGCGGGTTGGCAGATGGTGTTTCGTCATGGGCGGAATCTCGGCGGTCGTGGAGGGTTTTCTGATGTCCATGTATCGAGGTGTTTCATGGATCGGCGGAGCGAGTTTTGGGCCGGGCGGGGGGATGGATTTCCCGGTGACACCCCCGCGCGTCTCGGAGGGCCCGGTCCGGTGACATGGCCGTGCGTTTTCGAGGACCCCGCGCTGCGCCCCACTCAGGCGTTTGTGACGGGGTGGGGTGTGACGGGTCGGGGGCTGTTGTCTCGGTGTGTCCCGGTTCCGTTCCCGCCATGGGCTGAGGGGCCGGGGTGGTGACAGCTCTTGCATCTTCGACGCCCGTCCCGGCACGGGCGCGAGAGGCGTGGGAGGCCTGCCCAGGATGCCCGGTGCCGGGGCCGCTCCTGCTGCGCCCGGCGCCCGCAACCGGGGGCCATCGGGGCCCGCTGGGGGTGCCTGCCCGTTGGTGCCGGCCGCGCTGCGCCGACGTCACGGGGCGCAGCCCCGGTGGCCCGTCAGGGCCCTCTGCCTCCGGGTAAGACGCTGCCGTCGGCAAAATCGCGCCATATCGTCAATGAGGGCTGCGCCGGATATCGCCCTCCCCGTCAGGGGAGGGGCCTTCTACCGGAAATTCGCGTCACATCGTCAACGCCGGGGCCGCCCCGCAGGGGAGGGCCCACTACCCGAAATTCGCGTCACATCGTCAACGCTTCCCATGGCGGGCCGCAGGCCCGTGCCAAAACCACCCCGAAGTTGAGGCCCCGCCAGGGGCCGCCACCCGCCCACTAATTCGCCGCAGGCGAATAGCCTCAGCCACCCCGCCCGGCGCAGCCGGGCCCCGAGGCGCAGCCTCGGGCCACCACCCACGGTGACGCCGCCAGGCGGCACCCCCGCACCTGGCGGTGCGCCAGCACCGCCGCATTTCCGTCAGGAAATGCCTAAGCCGCAGGCTTCCGCCCCC
>NZ_JBVIRY010000073.1:0-19356 GCF_055575795.1 Kitasatospora sp. NPDC034023 | reverse complement strand
GCAGTACCGCTCCGACATCCTCGACGGCTTCCTCACCGGAACCGGACTCTCCCTCGACCTCCCACCGCCATCACCTTGAAGCGCCAAGGTCAGTAACGCGACCGGCGCGGCCCGGTTCCGTACGCGCGAGGCAGCCCGTGCCGCCGGAATCACGGTCCGCACGCTGCTGAACGAACCGACGGCAGCTGCCATCGCTTACGCCCACGAGATGGAGGTCGACGGCGAGTTCCTGGTCTTCGACTGGGGCGGCGGCACGATGGACGCCACCCTGCTCCTGCACGACGACGGATTCTTCGACGAAAAGGCGAGCCGAGGAGTGAGCCGCCTCGGCGGCCTGGAGATCGACGCTCGGCTGCGCAGCATGGTCCTCGACCGGGCGCCCGCTCGCGGGCGCTGGAGCGATTCAGAGAAGCGGATGTTCGCCCTTGACATTGAGCGGGCCAAGATCCTTCTCTCTCATCAAGAGTCGGTCTGCGTCCAGACGCCTGACGGTGCCCTCGTCGAGATCGGACAGGACGAGTTCTCCGAGGCCATCCAGGACCTCATCAGCCGTGCGCTCGATCCCGTGGAAGAATGCCTGGAGCAGGCCCGGATCGACCCCCGAGATCTCACTGCCGTACTGATGATCGGTGGCAGCAGCCAGATCCCAGCGGTACGCACCGCGGTCTCCGAAGCACTTGACTGCGAACTCGTTGATACCGCACTGTGTGACCCCATGACTGCGGTGGCCGAAGGAGCCGCGATCAGCGCGGCGGCCATGGACGGCGAGCTGAACAGCATCATCCGTGTGGTCAACACACACGCCCTCGGCACGATCACCAAGGACCGCGAGGGCAGGCGAGGATTCAGCGCCCTCATCGACCGGAACATGCGTCTACCCCAGCAACGCATGAAGTCATACGAACCGCACAAGGACAACGTCTCCCGCCTGACCGTGGAGGTCTGGGAGGGAGACCCGGACCGCGATGTAGACCACCCGGACAACGTCAAACTGGCTGACCTCGTCCTCACGTACCCCCGGCCGTGCATAGGCGAGGACAGGGTCTTCGATCTGGAGTACACCTACAGCAAGGAAGGACTGCTGACCGTCAAGGCGACCCTTCAGAAGACCGGAGAGGTCGTCCTCAACGGAGAAGTGAAGGTGTTCGGCGACGGGAACGTCCTGCCGGAGGTAAAGAAGGAACTCGACCGCCTACTCACCCTCGCCCCGGCCGCCCGGCCCGCCGCCACGCCGACCCACCCGAAGCAAGCCCGGCCCAACGACCAGGGGGACGGGGCACCCAAGCCCACCCCGCCGCGATCCTCAACTCGTACAACCCACGCAAGCACCGAAGCTCCGCCGCTCATCGTGGACGGCTCCAACCTTGCTTGGAACGGCCGGCCCCCGCGCACAGCGGGCGGCAAGCCGAGCTTCGCGGCACTGGAGGCGGCGATCCGGTCACTGCGGTTCAAGCATCCCGACCGCGACATTCACATTGTGGTCGACGCCACACTGCGCCACGACGTGTCCGCCGACGAGCGCCTCCAGGTTGAGGCTGCCATCGCCAACGGGGAGGTTGTGCAGCCCCCGGCCGGGACCGAGGGCCGGGGCGACGCACTGGTGATCAGCATCGCTGAGGAGGTCAATGGGGTCATCATCTCCAACGACAACTTCGCCCCGTTCCAGAAGGCCAACCCTTGGCTCCGGAATGCGGGTCGGGTCCTTGGAGCCACCCACTCCAAGGGGGTGTGGGTCTTCAATTGGCGCGTACCGAATCCGGCAGCACCCATCCGGCCGAGGTGACGCGCTGAGAGTGTCGCCGATGTAGTGGTGGGGGCCGTGGCCGAAGCTACAGGAAGGCTCGGTCTCGCTGCGCCCGGCCTTCAGTGAGCAGCCGGTGCCGGGCATACGCTTCGTCCACGACCGCATCGTGGCGGAGGGCGAGGAGGTCTGGTCCCTGCTCGAAGCTGGGCCACGTCTGCGCCTGCGGCGAGGGCGCCCACATGGCCCCGACGTACGGGCCGCGTTCTGCACCCTCCACCTGAGCCATACCCCCAACGCACGGGAGGACGACGCCGAGACGTCGCTCCAGTCACCATCGACGCCGGCCGATACGTCCAGGACGTATACACCGCTCGCTGGGGCACGAGGCGCCGACGCACGGTGACTTCGGCGGGGGGTAAGTGCGGGGGCGGTCGGCCGGGGACTTGTCGGTGGGGCTCGCTAACGTTCGTCTCCTGATCATCGGTGCGAGGAGAGGGGCGGGGCTGTGCGGCGCTGGGAGTTCGTCGAGGGCGGCTCGGACAAGTTCTGGGAGGCCGCAGTCGACGGTGCCGCGGTGACCGTGCGGTACGGGCGGTCCGGTACGAACGGGCGGGAGCAGGTCAAGGCGTTCCCGACCGTGGAGCAGGCGCAGGCACACTTCGCCAAGGTGGTCGCCGAGAAGGAGCGCAAGGGCTACCGCGAGATCGGTGCGGCGGCGGGCACGGAGCCGGGTGCGGCGGCGGATCCGGTGTCCGTGGCGCAGCCCGTCGTGTCCGCGCCCACGGCCGGGGCCGCCGGTCCCGAGAACGAGGACGTCTTCGTCATGCCGGACGCCTGGCGTCGGGCCCTGATCCCGCGCCGGGGCGGCATTCCCCGGAAGCCGTCCGCGCCGGGGAAGGACGCGGTGGCCTCGTACCGCGACGGGCTGCGGCAGATGGGGGACTGGCTGGAGCAGACGCTCGCCTCGGAGCACAGCGACCCGGAGCTGGTCGCGGCCGCCCGCGCCCACCAGTCCGGCAGCCGGGGCCCGCTCGGTGCGGCGGTGCTCGCCGCCGTGTACGCATACCCGGCCAAGAACAAAATCAGCCTGGCCGTGGACGCCTGGGTGGCGGAGTTCGGCCTGCCGTTCGCGGCCAGGGCGACCGTCGAGCTGTTCACGACGGCCGTCGAGACCGACTGGATCCACCAGAGGTCCGTCCACCCCCGTGTCCGGCGCGGGGCCAACCAGCGGCACGGCGTGTACCGTCCTGCCGCGGACCGGGTCCGGTCGTTGCTGGCGGCCTGCGACGAAGAGACCCACCGCGCGGCGGTCGAGGCCCTGGCGGGCTGCCGCAACAGCCTGACCCGCCTGGTGGTGGCGGCGTACCTGGTGCCGTCCGAGACCGCCTGGGTCGAGACGTGCGTCGCGTCGGGGGGTTCCCGACTGGCCGCCGTCGAGTGGTCGATGCTGCTGTGCTCCCTCCCCTCGGCGGAACCGCTGGAGAAGCTCTCCAAGCTGCCTTGCCTGGGCTATGACGGATGGTCCACCGAGATCATCGCGACCGTGGCGGAGGGCCTCGGCGGCGACGCGGCACCGGTGATGCTGCACGACCTGACCACCAGCTACCACCACAAGGACGGCAAGAAGCGGATTCTGGACGCGCTCGCCGAGCTCCCCTCCGACGAGGGCTTCCGGGGGCTGCTGGCCCAGCAGGACGGCATCAAGTCCACCCGCGCCGCCCTCCTGGCCGGTCTGCGCCGCTTCCCCCGGCGCGCGCTGCGCCTGCTCGCCGAGGCCGCGGTGGCCTCCACCGACCCGGCTGCGCAGCAGCTCGCCCGGCAGCTCCTCACCGGCCACGTCGCCGTCCACCGTACGACCGCGCTCGAACTGCTGCCGGAGCTGACGCCCGAGCAGGCCGCCCTGGTCGAGCCGCTCACCGACCTCGGCGAGCGGGTGCCTGAGGTCGGCCCCGACACGCTGCCGGAGCTGTTCACCAACCCGCCGTGGACGCGGCCGCGCGCCGCGGGCAAGGCCCGCGCGCTGACGGGCCTCGCCGTGCCGCAGGAGTCGCAGATGCGGTGGCTGCCGGGTGAGCGCGAGGCGTGGGCGGCGAGCTCCGAGTCCTGGTACACGCACTGGTCGGACGAGGACTGGCAGCGGGTCGCGGCCACGATCCGGGCCAGGAACGGGCAGCCCTTGGACACGCGGCTCCACGGCGGACAGCACGCCGAGCTCGCGCTGTTCGCCTACGGCGACGAGGAGTTGGCCCGGCCCCTGCTCGCGCAGTGGCGCGTCGGCGAGCGCATCTGGCACTCCGGGGAGTCCCTGCGCCGGGTCGCCGCCCGCTTCGGGACGGACGCGGTCGAACCGATCCGGGCCGCCGCGGTGGGGAACCCGGCCACGCACGCGCCCCTGCTGCTTCCGTACCTGGACGCCCGGGTGGCCGAGACCATGACGGACTGGCTGATGCGCCTCAAGTCCGCGGGGAGCACTGCGCGTTCCTGGTTCGCCCGGCACGGCGTGGACGCGGCCCGGCTGCTGGTGCCCGCCGCGCTCGGGAAGGCCGGGGCGGCCCGGCTTGGCGCCGAGCAGGCCCTGCGGGTGGTCGCCGAGGCGCACGGCGCGGCGGCGGTTCGCGCGGTGGCCGCCGAGTACGGGCCGAAGGCGGAGGAGGCCGTGGGCGCACTGCTGTCGGCCGACCCGCTGGTGACCGCGCTCCCGGCAAAGCTGCCCCCGCCCTGCGACTGGGCGGAGCCGGTGATGCTGCCGCAGCTGCTGCTGCGCGGCGGCGAGGGCGCCCTCCCCGCCGAGGAGGTGCGTCACGTGCTCACCATGCTCGCGCTGTCCGCGCCGGGAGCGTTCTACCCCGGCCTCGACCAGGTCGAGGAGCTGTGCGAGCCGCAGTCGCTGACGGAGTTCTGCTGGGCGGTGTTCGAGCAGTGGCGGCTGGCCGGCATGCCGGCCCAGGACGGATGGGCGGTGCACGTGCTCGGCCGCTTCGGTGACGACGAAACGGTCCGCCGACTGACGCCGGTGCTCCGAGCCTGGCCGGGTGAGGGGGCGCACCACCGCGCGGTGGACGGACTGGAGGTGCTGGCCGCCATCGGCACCGACACGGCCCTGCTGCACCTGCACGGCATCGCACAGCGGGTGAAGTTCAAGGCGCTCAAGACCCGCGCCCAGGAGAAGATCTCCGAGGTGGCGGCCGGTCTGGGCCTGACCGGGGAGCAGCTGTCCGACCGCCTCGTCCCGGACTTCGGACTGGACGCCGACGGGACCACCGTCATCGACTACGGCACCCGGACGTTCACGGTCGGCTTCGACGAACAGCTCAAGCCGTACGTGCTGGACGCGGCCGGCGCCCGCCACAAGGACCTGCCCGCCCCGGGCGCGCGGGACGACGCCGAGCTGGCGCCCGCCGAGCGCAAGCGCTTCGCCGCACTCAAGAAGGACGTCCGCACAGCGGCGGCCGACCAAATCCGCCGCCTGGAGGAGGCGATGGTCACCCAACGCTCGTGGACAGCACAGGAGTTCGACCAGATCCTCGTCGGGCATCCGCTGCTGTGGCACCTGGTGCGCCGCCTGGTGTGGCTGTCCGAGACGGACGGCACGGTGACGGCGTTCCGCGTCGCCGAGGACCGCACCCTGGCTGACATCCGGGACGAGGCGTTCCCACTGCCGGCCACGGCCTCCGTCCGGCTGGCGCACCCGCTCCTGCTCGGTGACGGCCTCGCCGACTGGTCGGAGCTGTTCGCCGACTACGAAATCCTGCAGCCGTTCCGTCAGCTCGACCGCCCGGCGTACGCGCTGAGCGACGAGGAGCGGGTCGGCCACCGCCTGACCCGCTTCGAGAACGGTCCGGTGCTGCCCACCGTCCGACTGGTCGGCATGGAACGGCGCGGCTGGCGGCGCGGCAAGCCCCAGGACAACGGCGTCGAGCAGTGGCTCTCCCGCCGGGTCGGGCCCAACCTCTACGTGGTGATCGCCCCGGAGGAGGGCATCGCCATCGGCATGTTCGGCTCGTACCCCGAGCAACGGGTGGAAACGGTGTGGCTCGACAGGCGCCCGGGCGACTACTGGACCCGCAACCGCACCTTCCCGACCTTCGCCGAGCTCGACCCGGTGATCGCCTCGGAGGTGATCGCCGACCTCACCGAGCTGACCACACTGTGACCCCTCGCCGCCGCACCGACGACCACCCGGGAAAGCCGCCGCGACCACGACCACCGCCGAGGAGGAGCTCCAGCGACCGCCCGCGAGGTCCGGTACGCCGAGGAGCCGGCCGCGCTGCGCACAAAGGACCGCGACCACCGCCCGCCGGGCGGGGAGCTAAGCCTGCGCGCGGTCCGCTGGTTCATCGTCAGCGACGATACGGCCGGCATCGCCTGCAAGGTCGTCGGCAACCCGGCCCTGGTCGAGCGCGCGTTGGTGACCCTGGCCACCAACCGCGGCCTGCTGCTGGTCGGTGAGCCGGGCACCGCCAGGTGCGCCGAAAGGGGCCGAGCGCAATGTCGGCCCCGGAAGGTCCCCACCGGCCGCTCTTCCCCGGTCACTGCGGACGGTGGGCGGAGGCACTCGCATGCCTCCGCCCACCGTCCGGCGCGGGCCTGGCCGTTCAGCGACGGAAGCCGCGATGGGGGTCGCGGGCCGTGACGTTCCCGAACGGATCGAACCAGGCCTGCGCGCGCAGGTCGCCCATGCCGAGCTGTCGGTTGGCGTCGCCGTCGGGATCCTCGATGCCGTCTAAGCGGTCGCTGTAGAGCATGAGGACATCGGTGTCCTGGAAGAACATGTCCGTGCAGGCGTCGAAGTTGTAGTCGTCGCGGTGAACCGCGGACACCGGCGACAAATCCCGCACTGCACCGAGACCCGACGCCTGCGCGGGCTGTGCACGGAGACACCCGGCCGGATGAAGGTGGTCTTCGCCGGCCTGCACTCCGCCCAGCGGTTCACCCGGCTGGCCCGCAACGGACCGTTCAGCCACCTCGCCCAGACACCGACGGTCGTCGGCCCGCTCGCGCCGCAGTTCGCGGCCGACCTGCTGGTCGACCCGATGCGCGCCCTGGGATTCGAGTTCGTCGACGTCGACCTGGTCAACCGGGTGCTGGGCTTCTGCTCGTACCAGCCGTTCCTGCTGCAGATGTTCGGCAGCCGGCTGGTGGAGGTGATGCAGCAACGGCGGAACCGCGACACCGGTGGGCCGCCCTACGCGATCTCCGTCACCGATGTCGAGGCGGTCGAGTCGAACTCCTCTCTGCGGGCCGATATCACCGCCGCGTTCAAGGACACCCTGACGCTCGACGACCGGTATGACGTGATCGCGAACGTGCTCGCCCGCCAAGCCCGGGACAACGGGCTGGAGACCCGCCTGAGCGATGCCGAGCTCCGTGACGAGTGCGCGAGCTGGTGGCCGGACGGCTTCACCGGTCTCGACAGCGAGGGTTTCCGGGCCTACCTGCAGGAGATGGTCGGTCTCGGAATCCTCGCCCCGAACCACGACGGCCGAGGCTGGCACCTGCGCGGGCCGAACGCCCTGCGCATGATCGGCACCGCCCAGGAGGTGGAGAACCGCCTGCTCACCGCCTCCGACGAGTGCGAGCTGGAGGAGACCATCGTCCTCGAAGGCCGACCCGAACTGCCCGACAAGCGTAGCGCCCCGCTGACCGTCGCCCAGGTGGACGACCTGCTGGCCAGCGGCGTCAACCAGACCCGGGTGGTCTTCGGCACCCCCGCCACCGGCGTCGGCGATGTCGACAACACGCTCCGGTCGGTCACCAACCGGGTCGGCGGCTGGCAGCTGCCGCCGATCGGGCGCCCGTCCGCCTTCCGGCAGGCCCTCATGGAGGGACAGCCCAAGGAACGGCGTGTGATCGTGAGCGACCTGACGAAGAAGTAGACCGGCGATGACACCTGCCGTGATGCCGTGGCACTCGCCCGGACCCTCGTACCGGAGCGCACCGGCGTGACCCGAGCCGTCGTACTCATCCTCGGACTCTCCCAACTGCAGCTCTGGCGCGAACTGTTGAGAGGCGAAGAGGGAATCGAGTCGCTCGCCGTCTTCCTCCGCCGTCACGACCATCGCAGCCTGCGCGCCTGGGCGCAGCACAGCGACCTCTTCACCGCCGAGCGGGTGACCACATTGTACGAACTCACGGGCGGCTGGCCCGTCCTGGTGGACCGGGCGATCGACGTGCTCAAGGAGCTCGGGAACGAGGATGAGGCGCTGAACCGGCTGCGCGATGACCTGCAGCTGAAGGAATTCACCGCGGAGTTCCTCGACAGCGTCGGCCTCACCGCGGACCCGCTCCTCGCCGACGGCTACCGCGCCGTCGTCCAGCATTGCGGCACCGACTGGGCCGACGAGGCGCTCGTCCTCACCGCGATCGAACTCGCCGACCTGGACGCACCCGATGCCGAGTGGGTCCTGACCTGCCTGGGAGCGCTCCAGGCCTTCGACCGGGATGGCGGTCGGCTGCGGCTGGAACCGGTGCTGCACGACTGCTGGTCGCGCCGCTGATCCGACGATGCCGCCGAGGTGGGCCGCTCGCCGCGAGCGGCCCGCCTCTGTCCTTCCCGTACCGGCTACGGTCGGCCCGAATTCTCGAACCGGTGGACCTTTTTGGAAAGGGTGTCGTTCCGATGGCGGATCGACCTGATTTGTACGACGGAGGGTATCGCCCGCCGCTGCACGGAGGCATACGTCGAGCGGGCGGCCACCCACGCCGACCGCTGGTCCGACCACGCCCCCGTCACCGCCGAGTTCGACTTCGACGTTAACTGACCTGCATATTCCTATAGTTGACGAACAAGCAAAAATCGAGCCCTGGGATGACCGCATGACATCAGTCCAGGGCTCGCTAGCATCGACTCACGTGGCCTGTGCTCGCGCCTGATCGGCTCCGCGGGCAACGGGTCAATGGCGAATCGACCTGCTTTGTAGAACTTTCGGCACCGCCACCAGGCTGGCAGGCCTACGCCGGGCGGCCGTCCTTCCACCCCGAGCGGTGGGTTTACCACGCTCCATGAACGTCGCCTACCCTCCCGACAGCGTCGTGCATGCGGTTCAGCCGCTTCTTGGCACCGTCTTCCCAAAAGGCACAACTGACTGGCGCGTTCTTACCAGGAAGGATCTTGGGCCAGATCGTCAAGCAGGTTGTCTGCGACGGCTTCTTCGTAGAGGGTCTGGTTGGTGCGTTGCATGGCCTCGGCGAGCTGCGGATCCCATGGGGTCGGATGGGGCTTGCCGCTGAGCGAAATGCGGTCGTCCTCGCCGGTGGCAGAGGCGCCGGCCAGATAGTCGCTGGCGGTCATGCGCCAGGGGCGGGCCCGGTAGCGGTTGATGAGCTGGTTGGTCATGTCGATGCCGGGCCAGTCGAAGTCACCGTGGTAGCAGAGCGTTCCCCCACCTCGGCTGATTGCACGGGCGAGGCGGTGGAACGCGGTTGAGGGTCGCCCTTCGGTGCAGACAAGCGGTGGGCTCGTCGGGCCGAGTTCTCCGGCGGCCCGTCGTAGGACGGCGGGGTTCTCGCATGCGTAGACGATCGGCTGGTTGACGGAGATCGGCAGGGTGACGAGCTGATGGAGGGAGATATGGAAGGGTGTGCCGTGGCGGGCCGCGCCCGTGAGCCATTCGCCCAGGCCTTCGCCGTCAGCGGGCAGGTTGAGCACCAGAACACGGCTGGCGAGGTCGTCAACGATCACGTCGAAGGCGTCCCAGAGGTCGCGGCGCGCCTCGGCGCCGCTCGCGAGGGTGGTGTCCTTCGCGATAGCCAGGGCGCGGAGCACCAGGGTCGGGAGAGCACCGCTGCCGTGGTTGAGGGCTTTGGTGTCACCGGTGGTCGCTTCGGCAAGGGCTGGGAGCATGAGCGGTGGCGCGTTGCCTGGGCGCGTGTGCAGGTGCTCGAGGACGCGGATGGCGCGGGTCAGCGCGGCGCCGTCGTTCTTGTTGACGAGGCTGGTGAGGGTGCCGTCTGTTGTGATCACGGTGAGCCAGCTTCGGTACCACGACTGCTGTTCGTGGAGCGGGCTGGCTTCGGCGGCGGCAGCCAGTTCTGCTCGCGCCCGACCCTGCGCTTGCTTCTGTCCCGGGCGATCGACGAGCGGCCCTCCGAAGCGTGTGAGGAGGGATGCCAGTGGAGCGCCGGTGGCAGCCTGGATGGCCGCTGCGAGGTCGGCGAGCTTCACCGTGATCCTGGCGATGCCCGGTGGCCGGTAGCTGCCCGTGATGCCGATCAGTGCCTCGCGTTCGGCGTCGGTGGGGGCCGTGATGCTCACCGAGCCGTCGAGCCGGCCACCGGTGCGTTCGAGAGAGCGGCGCGCTGCCGCCAGCAGCCGCTGGTACTCGGGGCCGCCGTAGAGGTCCTGCGGGTCTGCCGGTGTCGTCATTCCTCGTCGTCCTGTCCTTCGGTGAGGTCGTCGAGGTCGGTGTCGGGGTTGAGGTCGGTGAGGAGGCCGTCACTGACGGGCGCGTGGCGGCGAGGTGTGAACCCGAGGATGTCTGCGGCCAGTTCGTCGGAGCCCGGGTAGCCGAGGTCGTCGTGGATCTGTTCGCCGTCCCAGAGCATGAGCATGGCGGAGACGGTGTGGGTGGCTTCGTCGTGGAGCATGTCGTAGTGCGAGATGCGCGGGACCGACGGGTAGGTGATCCACAGGTCGTGGCCGGTCATGAAGAGGTCGAGGTCGAACTTGACGGTCAGGGCGAGGAGGTCGGGGCGGTAGCGCTCGTCGATTCCGGCGAATGCCTCGTCCAGCGCGATCAGGCGCGGGCATGTGGGGTGGGCTGAGCCGTACTGGGCGTTGGCGGCGGCGAAGAGCGGCAGGTGGATGGAGGCGGACTTCTCACCGCCGGACATTTGGCTGTGCTTGGAGCGGGTGAGCTTCTCTTCCTTTCCTCCGGGGCGGGAAAGGAGCAGCTCGAACCGGCGCCAGGATCGGTAGTCGAGGACCTGGGAGATGATCTGCTGGTAGGTCTTGCGGCGGTCGCGGGCTTGTGCGGCCCGGATCTGGCTGCGCAGGTGGGAGCGGAGTTCGGCGAGCCCTGCGGGCCCCAGTGCCCTGGCGTCCTTCTCGAGGAGCTTGTTGACGGCACGCTGGGAGTCGGTCAGGTTGTCCGACTGGACCCAGCGGATTCCGACCCTGGTTCCGGAGGACATGGGTTTGGCCCGGGTGTCGGCGTCCATGTCCCTGACGAGGTCGCGTGCTTCGATGGTCCGGGAGTGGACTTGTTGGGCGAGGCCGGTGAGGAGGGTGTCCTCGAGCACGGTTCGCTCACGTTCTTCCAGGAGTACCTTCTGGTCGGCCACTTGTTCGGCCAGGCGGGCGGCGAAGTCAACGATGGGCGCGGGACCGTCGTTGTCGCGGACGCGGGCGAGGATGATGTCGCCGTCGGGTTCCCATTCGAAGTGGTATCCCTGGTCGGAGGATGCAAGGGCGCTCTCGAGTGTGCTGAGGGCAGTGGACAGTTTGCTGGCGGTGCTCTTGAGGGCGCTGTCGGTGGCTGTCCGGCCGCGGGTGGCCTCGTCGAGGGCGTCATGGAGGGCACACGTGGTATCGGGGAGGGCGCCGCGGGCTCCGGCTTCGGGGGTGAGGTCGGTGCTCGGGGCGGTGAGCCGCACCATAAGATCCTCTGCGGCCTGATCGGCTGTCGGCCACAGCTCGGTGGGTGTCCAGTTGCTGTTGGTGTTCGCGCCCAGGACGCGGAGCAGGTCGGGCCTGCTGTACGGCTGGAGGGCGGCTGCCGTGCGCAGTTGTTCGGCAAGTGCCGTGGCGAGGGCCTCGTGGAGGTACTGGAGGGCCTTGTCGGCGCCGGCGAGTGCGAGCTGCTGGGCTGAGTGGTCCTTGTCGGCTTGCCGGTAGGCGTTCTGAGCGTCCTCGAGCTGCCGCTTCAGGGTGTTGATCTCTTCGTGGATCCGGCGCAGCGGTGCGCCGAGGGTCTCTTCCTGTTTCCGGAGGCGCTCGGCCAGCGCCGTGTGGTCGATACGTCGCTCTTCCAGCGCCTCCGCCTGTTCCTGGCAGGCGGCGGTCTGCTCGTCGACGGTGCTGCGTCGGTCGGTGAGGTCTTTGCGCAGGTCGGTGATGCTGCTCCTGGTTGTCTCCAGGGCGGCTGCGGCGGTGGTGAGGTCGCGAAGGGCGAGGTCGACGGCCTTGAGGCCTTCGGTGTCGGTGGGAAGCTTCAGGGCTGCTGCGCTCTTGTGGAGTTGGCGCTTGCGCTCGTGGGCTTCCGCGATGGCGTTGTCGAGTGCCTTGCTGGCGGTGGTGAGCCGGCTTCGGGCGTCGGTCGCCTTGTTGGCGGCGATGACCACCTGTTGGGCTGCGGTGACGATGCCGGTGGTGCTCGGCAGTTGGGCGCGGGCTGTTGCGAAGGCCGCGAGGTTTCCGGCCGCGTGCTGGAGGTCGGCGGTCAAGGTCTTCAGGGTGCTTTCGAGGCCGGCGATGGCGGCGTCGTAGGCGTTGAGCCGCTCGCGGCGGCGGGCGGCGCGTGCTGTCGCTCCGATGTACTCGGGCTGGTGCTTGGGGTGGGCGCCGCAGTGGACCCCGAGGGAGAACTGGCCGCGGGTGCTGACGGTTGCGGCCGAGTCGTGGTGGGTGCCTGGGTTCGGCATGGCGAGGTCGTCGGTGAGGGCGATGGAGGCGAGGACGGCGCTGATGGCCTGCGCCTCGACATGTTCCTGCTCTTCTGGGACGAGGACGTCGGCGAGGGTGCGGCCGGAAGGGCGGTGTTCGGGGGGAAGCGGGTACAGGAAGCCGTCGGCCTCCTGGTCGGCGACGGCCTGGCGTGTGGCGCTGGGGTGCGGGTGTACCCATGCCGTGAGCAGGCCCGCGCCGTACAGGGCGCCTTCGAGCGCGGCCGTGTGCTCGGGGCTCGGGTGCTCGGCGAAGCGGACGAGCTGCCACAGCGGCGCGCCGGGGCGGTCGGTTCGGTTGGCGGGGCGCAGGTCGCTGGGAGGCGGGGCGTCGTCGCGTTGCGCGGCCACGCTTGCACGTTCGGCCCGTGTGGTCTCCAGCGTGGTGTTGGTCTCGTCGTACCGGAGTTGGAGTGCATCCTGGTGTCGGCGGGCCTGGGTGCGGCGCTCGTCGGTGGCGTTGTGAAAGACCTCCTGCAGGGAGGTTGCGCCGGGCTCGTCGGCCGTTGCCAGGGCTCGGGCGAGAAGAGCGGTGTCCTCCGGTCCGAGTACGGCGTGCGGGTCGGCGCCCATCCAGCGGTTGGTGAATGCTGCCAGCTCGGCGGCTGCCTGCGTTCGCGAGTCAGCCAGCGCTCGGGCTGCTGTGTCGCTTTCGAGTTCGCACTCGGCAACCTCGGTCTCGGCCTTGTCGAGGGCGTCTTGGGCGGTCTTCTGCGCGCCGGCCGCGTCCTGGTAGCGGCTCAGGTGGCTTTGGACGACTCCGATGTCGTGACGCCGGGTGGTGGCTCGGGCGGCGGCTTGGGTCCTGACGTCCTCGGCCAGGTCGAGCGGGTCGTCGTCAATCGGGATGCCCGCGTGACGGGCGTGTTCAAGCAGCGCGGTGACGTGCCGGTCCGCGGTCTTCTCCGCTGTGTCCAGCCTTTCGGCGAGGAGGTCGGCTTCCTCTCCGAGCTTGGCTACGTGCTTCTGGGCCCCTTCGAGGTTGGTCGTGCTTTCCTGGATGGTGCGTTCTTCCGCGCTGACGCGGGCGCGTAGCTCGTCGAGGTCCCGATCGCCCTTGATCGCTTCGTGGTTCTTGAGGCCGTCCAGTTGGGCCTGGGTCTTCTTCGCCGTCTCCGCTGCCGTGTTCCGTTCGGCCTGGGCCTTGGCCAGGGCCGCGGTGGCGTCTCGTCGCTGCTGGGCGGTGTCGGTGATCTTCTGGCAGTGCCCGGCCGTGGCCCGGAGCCGCTCGGTGATCTGGTCGCTTCGGTGACGCGCGTGGACGCGGATGTAGGCGGTGTACTCGCGCAGGAAGTCCTGGACGGCCGTGTCTGCGCCGATCAGTGCGTCGAGGACGTCCTGGATCTCCGCGAGGTTCTCGAAGTCACCGGCGGCCTGCTTGATCAGGTGCTCGTCGAGCGGGCGCAGGCCTGCGGTGAGGGTGGCGGAGAGCTTGTCGGGGTCGAGGTCTTTGGCGAGTAGTGGGCGGCGCAGCTGCAGGAGGAGGTTGATGAGCTGGGCGTAACGTTCGCGGCCGAGTCCGAAGAGGCGATCGTCGATGGCGTCTCGGTAGGCGGTGCTGGTGGCGTGGAGGGCGTCCTTGCCGATGAGCTTTTCCAGCTCCGTCTTGCGGAGCGGGCGGGAGTCTGCGGTGAGGAGGCCGAAGTCGACGCCGACGCGGCCGTCGGTGACGAAGAAGACGCGGCCGGGGCGCTCTTTCGCCTTGTGGGCGAGGAGACCGATGCCGATGGTGACAGCCTCGAGGAGTCGGCCTTCGGGGGTCGAGCGGGTGAATTCCATCCACACGTAGCCGAAGTTGGACTCCTGGCCGCGGTAGAGCAGGTTGGACTTCATGGTGCGTTCTTCGCCGCTGAACGGGTCGAGGCGGCGGGCGTCGATGCTGCCGTCGAGGACAAGGGGGAAGAGGACTTCGAGGGCTTTGGTCTTGCCGGATCCGTTGTGGCCGCGCAGCACCAGGCGGCCGTCGGCGAAGACGAACTCCTCGTCGTCGTAGTCCCACAGGCCGATGATGCCGGCGCGGGACGGCTTGAAGCGGATGGTGGTGTCGCCGGCGGTGGGAGTGGTCATCGGGTGACGTCCTCGGGTGCGCTGAAGTCGAAGACGAACTGGCCGTCGACGCTCGGGTTGGGGAGGGCTGCGGTGATGTTGCGGTAGCGGCCGGCGGCGGGGCGGATGAGGATTCCGCCGGGGACGCGGTGGACCAGGCGCAGGTCCGCGAGAAGAGTGATCGCTTCGTCCAGGAGGCCGACGGGGTCGGCCTGCCATTTACTGGTGAAGGAGGACGGCCCGAACTCCTCGTAGAGTTCGGTGATCATTTCCTCCAGCCGGGCCTGTTCGACGAGAGTCGCGGTCGCCGGCGGGTGTGGCGGCTGCGGGTCGTCGACGTACCCGGCCACGGGTGGGTGCTGTCCGGGGGCGGGTGAGTCGTCGGCGAGGGCGGTCAGGGTGGCTGTGTGGGGCAGGGCGACGTCGATGTGGGCGATGAGGGCGTGGTGTTCGTCGACGGGGTCGGGCGCGGGAAGCCGGCTGAGTCTGCCCGCTTGAGTGGGGTCTTCTTGCAGGTCGGCGATTTTGGCGAGGAGCAGGCCGGCGGTGCGGTTGATCGCGCCGCCTCGTCCGGGGAAGCGTTTATCGGTGAAGTGTCCGGTCGTGTCGACCAGCATGATGCCTTCGGCACGGCGTTCGATCTTCAGGCCGGTGAACCGTGTGAGGTCTTCCACCAGTGCGGGCTGGCGCAGAGCGCCGGCCATCTCGGGGTCGGTGTCGGCGTAGTAGACCACCGGGTGCTCGATGACGGCACGGCGAGCGCGCTGGGCGGCGTAACGTCGGCGGGCGTCGCGGCCGGTACCGGTCGGCGCGGATTCGAGGAGGCCGGCCACGCTGGTGAGGTGCTGAAGGGGCTTGCCGGGCTTGAACAGTGCCGCGCACAGGCTTTGGTCGATGTCGTAGAGCGCGTCGCCGCGTTCGTGGTCCCGGGCCCAGTGCTGGGTGGAGCCGTCGGACAGGCGCAGGGCTCCGCGGTTGACGAGCCAATCGATGACATCGACGACGGCGTCCTTGTGTCCCGGGACGGTGGGGTCGAAGCCCAGGTGCTCGATGGTGTTGGCGTACGGGGTGAGTTCCCGCACGAGGTCGGCGAGGTTGATCTCGATGCGTGAGTGGTTCAGGCAGGCGAGGACCAGGCAGAGGTAGGCGAGGCGGCGCCGGTCGAAGGGCCGCTTGCTGCTGCCGGCCGCAGTGAAGTCCTGGCTGCCGTCGAGGCTGTCGAGGCGGCGGGTCAGCCGGGCGTGGTAGGAGGTGGTGTGCAGGGTGTAGCCCAGAAGGGAGCGGAAGTCCTTCGCCAGCTCGTCGGCCCAGGGTAGTACGGAGGCCAGTGCGCCCTTCCGTGGATAGCTGTCGGTGACAAGGCTGTACAGCAGCATCAGGCGCGCTGCCTGCTGGTAGGAGCCGAGCTGGGCAGTCTCGACGGTGGCGGCGACGCGGTGTGTTGTCATCAGCTGGGCTCCCCGGTGCGGGTGCTTCGGCGGGCCGGGGTGATCTCCAGGTGGAACCCGGGGAGGTGCAGGGTTCCGTTGACGGTCCGCAGTCGACTGCCTCTCTGGTCGGGGATCAGGCGCAGCGTCATGACGTCGCTGGCTCCGGTTGACGGGTGCAGGCGGCCGGCTACCACGGTGCGGCTCTCCAGGGCGCGGGTGAGCAGTTTCAGTACCGCCCGTGTCTCTGCTTCGTCGAGGATCCTGTCGTGGGCGCCGTGCTCGAGCAGTCCGCTCGCGGCGGCTCTCTCCGCGGCCCGGCTCTGGAGATGCTTCTGCCGCAGCGGTGCGCGGATTCCTCGGCTGGTGCGCACCGGTTGCGGCCCGCCGGGGGTGGGGCGTTTGCCGTGCTTGAACAGGCTGACGCTGATCTCGACGCCGGGAGCGTCCCACCAGGTGGAGCGGCTGGAGATCTGGTCGTCATCGTCGTGGGCCCCGGCCAGGTGGCGCACGGAGCGCATGTCGAACGCTGCGGCCATCAGCGCGTTCGCCGCCTGCTGGTCCGGGGCTTCGGCGACCCAGGCCGCCAGGTGGCGGAGCTGGGTGGTGCGGCTGACGCCAGTGCGCCGGGATTCGGTGACCTGCCGCAGGAGAGCGATGACGCCGGAGATCGCGTCGCGGGTGGCGCTCTGCAGCTGGACGGCCTTCGGTTCAGCGGGATACTCGGCGACGAACCACTGGCGCAGCCCCGTCCAGCGTCGTCGCCAGTCTTCCCTGCGGGCGGCCACGCTCATCATGGGCCGCCCGTCGACGTCGGCAACGCGGTCTAGCATCGTTTCGATGCCACTGTCCTCGACCTCGCGGACCGCGTCGAGCAGGCGGGGGGTGTAACGCTCGAGCTCCGCCGAGAAGTCGCTCATGTGTGCGAGCAGGGTGTGTTTGTGGCGCAGGAACGTCTCGGGCGAGATGTCGGTGGTGCGTGCCACGTCGTTCAGCGTGAGGTAAAACCGGGCGGAGCGCTGGGTCATGTCTTCCAGGACCGCGTCCAGTCGGGAGAGTTTCCGGTAGATCTCCTCGCGGTCCGCGCTGCGGTTCGCCGCCGCCAGGGCCGTCAGGTCAGCGAAGATGTCGGCGAAGACGAGCCGCGAAAGGTTGGCGTCTTCCACTCGGGCCCCGATCACCGCCTCCACCGCCGTGTAGGCCCGGTATCCGATCTCCGTGAACTGGTAGACCGACTGCCGGTTGCGGTACGCGGCAAGCGTTCCGGCGCGGGATGCGTCCTCGACCCGGTGAAGGACCTTGCCGCCTTCTCGTCCCCGGTCCTGCTCACCCGAGAGAACATCCAGCATGTTCCTCAGGTTCAGATCGCCAGGTGCCGGCACATCGGCGTGCGTCTCGCCGAATTCGGTCAGCGCTCGGGCCACATCAGCTGTATGAACCTGCACCTGGTGGACCGCACGCAGGACGTTCATCGCCCTCAAGACCCACAAGTAGGCCGTCGAGTCGTCGCGTTGGGTGAAGTTGAAGAGTTTGAGCCGGTCTCCCACTGCGAGCGAGTCGAGGTCGAATGGTGTCAACGCCGTGTCGCTCGGACCTTCGTGTTCTGCCATCCAGGCCACTTCCCCTTCCCTCGTCGGCATCCCGCTCAACGGTGGCATGCCCCAGTGACATTCACGGCCCGGTCAGGCCATCAGCAACCAGAAGAATCCGGGTAGCGCTCGATGCGAGAGCTGGCTCCGCATGCCGCTCGATGCCCATGACCACCGCGTGCTCGACAGAGACTCACACCCTCCGCTCGCATCTCCCCGTCCCGAGCCAGCGCATGATCCGTACCGTAACCGCTGGCACCGGCAGTGCGCCGGGAGTTCACCCAACCGGCAGGCTGGCCAGCCAACTTCACGCACGGGTCGCAGGCCACAACGGGGCGGCTGCGCGAAGAAGGGAAGATCGCCTGGGGACGAAACGGAGAGGGGTGCCGGTGACGGCTGACGGGCGCCCTTTCCCCGCGGAGCGTCGGCGACCTGCGGCCCGGCACTCAGGCTACGGCTGTCGTCACGCGGCATCCGGCAGCTGCTCCGACGACATCGCCGGTTCGCTCACGAGCTGGAACCCGCAGTCTCCCGGACGCCGACCCAGCCTCTGCAGCGTCAGGGCTGCGAGCAATCCGGCCCCGGGCCCGCTCACGGGAGAGCGCTGAGTCCCGACGAAGAAGATGCCGTCCACGTTCGGCTCGGCGCCACCCAGGTCGCCTCCGGAGGCGAGCGCGACACAGAAGCCCCACAGCTCGGCACGCAGCCCGCTCGGCAAGCTGGGGTCGACGTAGACGAGCGGACGGCTCTCGCCGTCCTTGTCGTAGCCGAAGGCGACCGCGGCGCCGATGCCCTCGGGCAATGCGGGCGCATCCGAGGGCAGCTCCTCGGCCAGACCATGGTGGCGATCAACGATGATCGCCTTCAACTCGTCGATCACCTCCTCGTCGGTGCGCCAGCCACGCAGCGGGGCCCAGCGGCTCTCCTCGTAGAGCGCCTCGATGTCCGCTGCAGTGTGCCGGTCAGCGTCGGCAACCGCGTCAGCCACTGTGCCTTCGCGCTTTCTGGGGACGCTGAGGATTTCGAACTCGCCGTCGGACTCGAACGCTGGCGCGGCACACATGCCGGTGCCGGCTTCCCGAGGTAGTACCCGATGAGCTTGCGGATGAGTCGCGAGAGGTCCTGGTCCGTCTGACCGGGTCGCACGTAGATGTGCAGGCCGCTCGACGGATCGCCGAGCATCGCGCCGCGCGCGTTGTATGGCATCGCCGCTTCGCGAACGGTGGCGTTCAAGAGGTCCAGAAGGACCTCCAGCGGCAGGGCCCAGGCGTCGTGTGCGCGCAGCACATCGGCCCGCTCGCAGACCTGCGGCTCCTTCGAGGTTGTACGGCCCTCGGAGGCTCGCGGCTCGAGGCTGGTGACATTTTCGGCCATGTCGTGTCCCTTCATCGCAGTGGCCATCAATGAATCCACTTTCTGCACCACCGACGTGCTGCATGGCCTAATCTGGAGAAGCGTGTTCAGCTGCGCTCTGACCCCGCCAAGCTCCGGGAGCATTCCTCGGTTGCCGTCGGAGGATTAAGATCGCGTGGGGACCGGCTGTTCGATCTACCAGCTACCGAGTTCGCCACCGGGCAGGCCGAGGTTCTCGCTCTGCTCTGAGCGTGAACCTAACCGGCTCGGACAATATGCTCGTCGCCGAATCGAGGTTCACGAGCCTGGCAGCGAGTGTGGCCATGGCCAGGCGCTCGGGGAGTGCCTCGTGGAACTTCAGACCACACATGGCCTGCCTTCACATCGACATCGGGCAGGCACAGCCGTGCGGCCGCGTCGGCCGTGCCTTGCCTTCCACATCTGCGGAGCGAGGTCGGCGCGTAGGCACAGGCATGGGCCGACGAGGGTGGCTTTGAGTGGCCCCCTCTCTGCCAGCCTTGGGTGAGACATCCCGCTTTGTCGGGTTAGCCTGAGAGGGCCCGAGTAGGAGTTCCACCCCTGATGACCAGCACCA